>NZ_JAVQLW010000003.1:0-300000 GCF_031822435.1 Paracoccus sp. MBLB3053
ATGCTTTCGCAAACCGATGTGATCGTGATTGGCGCGGGCGTGGTCGGGCTTTCGGCCGCCCTTGCGCTGCAGGCCCGTGGTCTGCGCGTGACGGTTCTGGACCGCGAAGGTCCGGCCGCAGGTGCATCGGCGGGAAATGCGGGGGCGTTCGCCTTTACCGACATTCTGCCTTTGGCCTCGCCCGGGATTCTGAAAAAGGCGCCGAAATGGCTGCTCGATCCACTGGGGCCGCTGAGCGTTCCGCCCGCTTATGCGCTGCAGATCGTGCCCTGGATGTACCGGTTCTGGCGGTCCTGCTCGGCCGGAAGGGTCAGCCATTCCACTTCGGCCCAGACCAGCCTGATGGAGCTGTCGAAAGCCGAGCTCGAGCCATTCCTGCAGGCAACCGGAACCGCGCCAATGCTGCGCAAGGAAGGGAACCTGCAGGTCTATGAAAGCGAGGCCGAATTTCAGGCCTCGATGCCGGGCTGGCGGGCCCGCGAGCGCCACGGGATCGAGTTCCGGCATATGGACGCGGCCGAGATGGCGCAGATCCAGCCGGGCCTTGCGCCGCAATTCGTCAAGGGAACCTTTACCCCTGGCTGGTTTTCGATCGCCGATCCCAGGCTTTACACCCTCGCTCTGGCCGAGCGGTTTGCCGCGAATGGCGGAGTGATGGGGAAAGCAGAGGTTTCCGCGCTGCGCCCGGTGGCGGATGGCATTGAAATCGACGGGGTTTACCGCGCTGGTCATGTCGTATTGGCGGCTGGAGCCTTTTCGCATCACATCGCGCGATCGCTGGGCGAGAACATCCCCCTGGAAACCGAACGGGGCTATAATACCACGCTGCCGACCGACGCGTTCGACCTGCGCACCCAGATCACTTTCGGCGGCCACGGCTTCGTCGTCACGCGCCTGACCAGCGGTATCCGCGTTGGCGGCGCGGTTGAGTTGGGCGGGTTGAAGCTTCCGCCGAATTTCCGCCGCGCCCAGGCCATGCTGACCAAGGCCAAAGCTTTCCTTCCGGCCTTGCGCACCGAGGGTGGGCGGCAATGGATGGGCTTCCGCCCGTCGATGCCGGACAGCCTGCCGGTGATCGGACGGTCGCGGGCGACGCCGCGTGTGATCCATGCGTTCGGGCATGGCCATCTGGGCCTGACGCAGTCATCGGGAACCGCACGGCTTGTCGCGGATCTCGTGACCGGGCAAAGCCCGGCCATCGACCTTACCCCATTCTCGTCTCAAAGGTTCTGAGCCATGACGACCCATACATTTTCCTGCATCGACGGCCATACCTGCGGCAATCCCGTCCGGCTCGTCTCGGGCGGCGGGCCGCGCCTCGAAGGGGCCAACATGCTTGAGCGCCGCGCCCATTTCCTGCGCGAATTCGACTGGGTCAGGACCGGGCTGATGTATGAGCCGCGCGGCCATGACATGATGTCGGGCTCGATCCTCTATCCGCCGACCCGCCCCGATTGCGACGTGGCGGTCCTGTTCATCGAGACCTCGGGCTGCCTGCCGATGTGCGGCCACGGCACCATTGGCACCATCACCATGGCGATCGAGAACGGCCTGATCCAGCCGCGCGAACCCGGCAAGCTGTCGATCGACGCCCCCGCCGGCAAGGTCGACATCACCTATCGTCAGGAGGGCCGCTTCGTCGAGGAGGTCCGCCTGACCAATGTGCCGGGCTTCCTCTACGCCGAGGGCCTGACCGCCGAGGTCGAGGGCCTGGGCGAAATCGTCGTGGACGTGGCATATGGCGGCAATTTCTACGCCATCGTCGAGCCGCAGAAGAATTTCCGCGACATGGCCGATCACTCTGCGACTGAGCTGGTCGGCTGGTCGCCGAAGCTGCGCGCGGCGCTGAACGCGAAATACGAATTCACCCATCCCGAGCATCCCGAGATCAACGGGCTGTCCCATATCCAATGGACAGGTGCTGCGACCGTCGAGGGGGCGCACGCCCGCAACGCGGTCTTCTACGGCGAGAAGGCCATCGACCGCTCGCCCTGCGGCACCGGCACCTCGGCGCGGATGGCGCAGCTTGCCGCCAAGGGCAAGCTGAAGGCGGGCGACGAGTTCTGGCACGAGTCTATCATTGGCTCGATCTTCAAGGGTCGGGTGGAGGCTGAAACCACCGTCGCAGGCCGCCCCGCCATCGTCCCCTCGATCGCGGGCTGGGCCCGGATGACCGGATACAACACCATCTTCATCGACGAACGTGACCCCTTCGCACATGGTTTCGTCGTGAAATGATGACCGATCGCGCCCACCGCATCCTTGACGGCACAGCCCAGGGCCCGGTGCTGGCCCTGTCCGAGCCGCTGAGCTTCTGGGGCGGGGTAGATCCGGAAACCGGGCGCATTATTGATGCCCATCACCCGCAGCATGGCGCCCTACTGACGGGACGGATTGTCCTGATGCCGACCAGCCGCGGCTCGTGCTCGGGTTCGGGCGTGATCCTTGATCTGGTCCTGTCGGGCAAAGGCCCGGCAGCGATCATCTTTTCGGATGCCGAGGATGTCGCGACGCTTGGCGCACTGATTGCGGATCGGCTGTTTTCGCGCAAGCTTCCCGTGCTGCGCGTGTCCTTCGAGATCATGGCCCGGCTTGCCGGTCAAGCCAGCCTGCGCATTGATCGGGACGCGATCCGCAGCGACATGCCGGATCTGCCGATTGACGCCGCGGCCCACGATGGGTTGGAACTGAGCGACGGCGATCAGGCTATCCTTGCCGGTCGCGATGGCGAGGCCGCTGCCCTGTCCATGCAGATCATATGCGAGGTGGCCCGGCTGCAAGGCGCGAGGCGTCTGACGGATATCAGCCGAGGTCATATCGACGGTTGCATCTATGCCCATCCGGCCAACCTGATCTTCGCCGAAAGAATGGCAGATCTGGGCGCCAAGGTTCGCGTTCCGACCACGATCAATGCAATTTCGGTCGACCGGCAGAACTGGCAGCGACAAGGTGTACCGCCCGGTTTCGGCGGCCCGGCCTCTCGGCTGGCCGATGCCTATGTGCGCATGGGATGCCGGCCGACATTCACTTGTGCCCCCTATATTCTGGACGACAGGCCCCAGCGTGACGAAGCCATCGCCTGGGCAGAGTCCAACGCAGTCATATTCGCGAATAGCGTTCTGGGAGCGCGGACGCCGAAGCATCCCGATTTTCTTGACCTGTGCATGGCCGTGACCGGTCGAGCGCCGCTATCCGGGGTCTACCTGGACGAAGGCCGCAAGGCGCGTCGTATTGTCGAGGTGGAGTTGCCCGCAGGTGTCGATGACGCTTTCTGGCCGATGCTGGGCTATCTCTCGGGGCTCAAATCTCCCGATCGCATTCCCCTGTTACGTGGCGTGGCCGAGGCGAAGCCGGCGCAGGACGATCTCAAGGCACTTTGCGCGGCTTTCGGGACCACGTCCGCCGCACCCATGCTGCATGTAGCGGACGTCACGCCCGAGGCGGATGACGCAGCTGCCGCCGATGCCGATCACGTGCGGATCACGCGGGCAGAGCTTGCCCAGGCCTGGCAGCGCCTGAACGACGGTCCTGAAGAAATCGACCTGATCGCGATCGGCAGCCCGCACGCGTCGCTGGCGGAATGCCGGGCGCTCGCCAAAGGCGTTCAAGGGCAGAAGGTCGCGATCCGTGTCATAGTGACCGTCGGCAGGCAGGTCGTCACATCGGCACGGTCCGACGGCACCCTTGCAGCATTGGAGGCATCAGGGGTCACGGTGATCCCTGACCTGTGCTGGTGTTCGATCACCGAGCCGGTCTTCCCTGTCGAATCTCGATCAGTAATGACGAATTCCGGGAAATATGCGCATTACGGTCCGGGCCTGTCGGGTCGGTCAGTGCGCCTTGGCAGCCTTCGCGATTGCATCCGGGCTGCGTTGACAGGTCATGCGCCCCACACTCTGCCTTGCTGGCTAGAGCAGGGCCCCAAAACTTCGCAGAACTGAGCCGTCCATGCCGCTAACTTGAGCGATTGCATGCGCGGCGATGCAGGAGCGAATTTTTTGTCGACACATAAAATAATATGAATATTCTATGAACACAGTCACAATATACAGGGAGCCTGTAATGAAAGGTATCTTGCTCAAGACCGCGCTCGCGGGTGGTCTCTCGGCCATGGCTTTCGGCGCTTCGGCACAGGAAGCCACCTGGCGCGTTCCGACCTCGGTTCCCGAGGGATCGCCCTATTACGAGAATTTTCTCGTGCGCTTTGCCGATAACGTCGAACTTCTGACCGATGGCCGCGTAGAGATCGAACCATTTGGCGCGGGCGTCCTTGTCCCGGCGCTGCAGGTTTATGACGGCGTCAAGGACGGCATCGTCGAAGCCGGTCACTCGACCCCCAGTTACCTGGTCAACCAGAACCCTGAAAATGCCGTCTTCTCGGGCTTCCCCGGCGGAATGGGCCCAGAGGCCTATACCACCTGGATCTATGAGGCCGGCGGGCAGGAAGCCCTGCAGAAGCTGCGTTCGGAAGAGGGGCTGAAGTCGCTCATCGTCGGCATCGGTTCGTCCGAGATCATGGCCCATGCGAACAAGCCGATTCAGAACGCCGAGGATCTCAAGGGCCTGAAATATCGCACCTCCGGTCCATGGGCCGAGGTCATGAAGGATTATTTCGGCGCGGTTCCGACCGTTGTTCCGCCGGGCGAGATCTACACCCTGCTCGAACGCAAGGGCGTCGACGCCATCGAATGGGGTCCGCCCTCGGGCAACCTGCCCGAAGGTTTCCACGAAGCCGCGCCCTATATCGTCGTGCCGGGCGTTCACCAGCCGACCTTCCTTTGGGAAGTCGTCGTCAAGCAGGAAACCTGGGACGCGCTGGCCGACGACCTGAAGCCGAAACTGGAGGCGGCGGCCGAACTCACCACCCTTCAGGCCCTGACCCATTTCTACGATCAGGACATCAAGGCGATGGAATCCTTCCGTCAATCGAAGGCAGAGATCATCAGCCTTGACCCGGCCTTCGTCGAGGAACTGTCGGAGGCGGGTCGCGACTGGATCAGCAAGACCGCTGCGAAAGAGGCCGCCGAAGGCCGCGGCGAGATGCAGGAAGTTCTGACCGGTTATACCGAGTTCCAGAACCGCTGGTCTGCGGAAAGCGGCTATCTGATCCGCAACCAGGACTGAGGCTGAAACGCGAATGACAAAGACCATTCTCTCGGCGGTCGATCGAATCTCTGCGGGTCTTGGACGCATCGCCGAGGTCGTGGTCCTGATCCTTATCGCTGCAATGCTTTACGAAGTGGTGGCGCGCTATGTCTTTGGCGCGCCTACCCTCTGGGCCTTCGACATCGCCTATATGAGCACGGGCGTGCTGTTCGTGCTCGGCGCGGCGCAGGCCCTGCGCGAAGATGCGCATGTGCGCATCGACGTGCTGTCCTCTCGCTTTCCGGCCCGTGTTCGCGGCTGGATCGACGGGATCGCCTTTCTTTTCATCCTGTGCCCCATTTTCGGCAAGCTTGCGCTGATCGCCGGCCAACGCGCCTGGCGTGCCTTCACGACCCATGAAGTCGAACATGTCAGCCCCTGGGCACCGGTCATGTGGCCCTTTTATTCGCTGCTGACGATCGGGCTGATCGCGCTGGCCCTGCAACTTGCCGCCGAGGGCATTCGCGCGTTTACGGCGCCCCGCCAGGACGACGAATTCCGTCTGGAGAACTGACATGTTGACCGCATCCTTGATGTTCCCGGCGCTGTTCGCGCTGATCCTGCTGGGTTTGCCCATTTCGTTTTCGCTGGCTATCGTTTCGGTCGGGGCTGGCCTGATGGCCTTTGGCCCGGCGGCCTTCAATCAGCTTTACGGCTCGTTCTATTCGGCCTCGACCAACTTCATCCTTTCGGCGATCCCGATGTTCATCCTGATGGGTGCGCTGCTCGAACGCTCCGGCGTGGCCGAGCGCCTGTTTCGGGTGATGAGCATGTGGCTGGGCAAGCTGCCCGGAGGCATCGCGCTGGCGACGATCGCCATGGGTGGCATCTTTGCCGCTGCTGCCGGCGTCGTCGGCGCGGTCGAAGTGATGATCGGCATGATGGCCATTCCCGCCATGCAGCGGCTTGGCTATGACAACCGGCTGATCGCGGGCACGATCTGCGCGGGCGGTTCGCTGGGCACGATGATCCCGCCTTCGGTCATCGCGGTCATGTACGCATCGCTCGCGCAGATCTCGGTTGGCAAGCTGCTGGCCGGAATGATCCTGCCGGGTCTGCTCATGGTGGGGCTGTTCCTGGCCTATATCGTGCTTCACGGCATGATCCGGCCTGCACCGGTCCCGCAGGAAGCGGTCGAAGACGAAGTTCCGCTGGGCGAGAAGCTTCGGCTTACCTTCACGACGCTGCTGCCGGTCTGCGCGCTGATCTTCGCGGTGCTGGGCTCGATCCTGGGCGGCATCGCCTCGCCGACCGAGGCGGCCGCGGTTGGTGCGGCGGGTGCCCTGCTGCTTTGCATCTGTTATGGCAAGTTCCGCCCCCTTGTACTTCGGGAATCGCTGTCGATTACCGTGCGAATTTCGGCGATGATCCTTCTGATCGTTGCGGCAGGCACGATGTTCATGGGCGTGTTCGCGGCAAATGGTGGGGCCAAGCTGATCCGCAACGTGATCGAAGGCGCGGGCCTTGGCCCGACGGGCATGATCGTGTTCTTCCTGTTGGTGGTGTTCCTTCTGGGCTTCGTGCTGGACTGGACGGCGAACGTGCTGATCTGCGTTCCGCTTTTCACGCCCTTCATCCGTTCGTCCGGCATCGACCCGATCTGGTTTGCGACGCTCGTGATCATCGTGATCCAGACCAGCTACCTGACCCCCCCAATGGCCTCTGCGATCTTCTATCTGAAATCCATTGCGCCAAAGAACATGACCTATGGCCAGATGTGCCGAGGCGTACTGCCCTTCGTGGGGTTGCAATTGCTGACGCTGCTGATCGTGATCTGTTTCCCGATCCTGGTGACATGGCTGCCCGAACGTATCGTCGGCGTCTGACCCGAGAGAGGAAAAAATGCGCAGCTGCAAGACCGTTCACGTCATTTCGGCCCATGCCGAGGGAGAGGTCGGAGACGTCATCGTGGGCGGCGTGCTGCCGCCCCCGGGCGAGACCATCTGGGAACAAAGCCGCTGGATCGCACAGGACGAAGGCCTGCGAAACTTCGTCCTGAACGAGCCGCGCGGAGGCGTGTTTCGACACGTCAACCTGCTGGTGCCCCCAAAACACCCCGAGGCGGATGCCGCCTTCATCATCATGGAGCCAGAGGACACGCCGCCAATGTCGGGGTCGAACTCGATCTGCGTGTCGACTGTCCTGCTGGACGCTGGGCTGATCCCGATACAGGAACCCGAGACGCATCTTGTCCTCGAGGCTCCGGGGGGGTTGGTTCGCGTGCGGGCCGAATGCCGCAACGGCAAGGCCGAGCGGATCTTCGTCCAGAACCTGCCCAGCTTTGCCGGTCCGCTCGACCAGACGCTCGACGTCGAGGGGTTGGGCAGGCTGACGGTGGACACCGCCTTTGGCGGCGACAGTTTCGTCATCGTCGATGCCGAGGCCATGGGCTTTCGCCTGACTTCTGACGAAGCGCATGACATCGCGCGGCTCGGCGTGAAAATCACCGATGCCGCCAACCAGCAGCTGGCCTTTCATCATCCGACCCTGCCCGACTGGCAGCACTTTTCCTTTTGTCTCTTCGCCGGCCCCGTCGAACGCGGACCGCAAGGCCTGCGCGCGGGCGCAGCGGTCGCGATCCAGCCGGGCAAGGTCGATCGTTCGCCGACCGGCACTGCGCTTTCGGCCCGGATGGCGGTGCTGCATGCCCGCGGCCAGATGACCGAAAGCGACACCCTGACGGTCACGTCGGTGATCGGCTCGACCTTTTCGGGGCGAATACTGGGCACCACAAGCGTTGGCGGAACGGCGGCGATCCTGCCCGAAATTTCGGGACGTGGCTGGATTACCGGCATTCACCAGCACATGCTCGATCCGTCGGACCCCTGGCCACAGGGGTATCGCGTGTCCGATAGCTGGGGCGCAAAGTAAGTTTTGTTGAACGAAGCGGTCTGCAGCCATATACATCCTGTCGACTGGAAGGTGCCAAATGAGCAAGAAATCCGTGCCCCCCGCGACTGAACGCAAACGCGGCGAGGGCGTGAAATACGTCTACGAAATACTGCGGGATGATATTCTGGACCTGGTGCTGCCCCCGGGCAGCCCCATCGACGAAATCCAACTGGCAGAGCGCCTTTCGATGTCCCGCACGCCAATCCGCGAGGCTTTGGTGCGGCTGGCGGGCGAAGGATTGGTGACCACGCTGCCAAACCGCTCGACGGTGGTTTCGAATATCGACTTTCTGAACCTGCACAATTTCTTCGATGCGATCACCCTCATGTATCGCATCACCACTCGCCTTGCGGCCGAAAACCGGACCGAGGATGATCTGCAGAATATCCGTGCACATCAGTCGCGCTTCGCCAATGCGGTGGCTGCGCAGGATGCGCTTTCCATGATCGCGAGCAATCGCGAGTTCCATGCCGCAATCGCTGAAGCCGGGCGCAACCCCTACTATACCAGCCTTTTCTGCCGCCTTCTCGACGAGGGGCGGCGATTGCTGCGGCTTTACTATTCCTCGTTCGACGATCGTTTGCCCGAGGAATATGTAAGCGAACATGACGACATGATTGCCGCCATCGAGACGCGGGACATTCAGGCCGCGGACCGGCTGGCAAGCCAGCATGCCGACCAGATCGTCCACCAGATCCAGAAGCTCATTTCACGGGATCGGCGGCAGCAGGTCGCCTTGTAGCGAAACTCCGCCCTACCCTGCCGATGACCCGCCCGTAGCATCTGCGCGGCGGGTTTTTCTTTGGTTTTGCTGAGCAAAATTTGTCGACAACGAAAATACAATTGGTATTGTGTAAGTCGACCAGATCGAATCACGACAACCGGATTTTGGACCGGCACGGCAATCACAGGAGACTCGAATGAACGCCCAGATCTTTTCCGGCTGCATGCCGGCGCTGATGACCCCCTGCAAAGAAGATCGGACGCCCGATTTTGACGCCCTGGTGCGCAAGGGGCAGGAACTGATCGCAGCGGGCATGTCTGCCGTGATCTATTGCGGTTCCATGGGCGACTGGCCACTGATCACCGATGAAGAACGCATGGAAGGCGTCGCGCGCCTGGTCGGGGCGGGCGTCCCGGTCATCGTCGGCACCGGCGCGATCAATACCGCAAAAGCTGTCGCCCTGGCCGCGCACGCTCAGAAGGTCGGCGCGCAGGGCTTGATGGTGATCCCGCGCGTGCTGTCGCGCGGCCCCTCGGTCACCGCTCAGAAAGCGCATTTCAAGGCCATCCTCGCGGCCGCGCCCGACCTGCCGGCAGTGATCTATAACAGCCCCTATTACGGTTTCGCCACCCGGGCGGATCTGTTCTTTGCGCTTCGCGCCGAGCACCCGAACCTGATCGGCTTCAAGGAGTTCGGCGGCAAGGACGACATGCGCTACGCGGCCGAATTCATCACCAGCCGCGATGAAAGCGTGACGCTTATGGTCGGGGTCGATACCTGCGTCTTCCACGGCTTCGTGAACTGCGGTGCGACCGGCGCGATCACCGGCATTGGGTGCGTCCTGCCCAAGGAGGTCCTGCACCTGACGGCACTTTGCCGCGCGGCGGCCAATGGCGATGCAGTCGCTCGCAGGCAGGCTCTTGAACTGGAGGAAGCGCTGGCGGTCCTGTCCTCATTCGACGAGGGGCCCGACCTTGTGCTCTACTTCAAGCATATGATGGTCCTGAAGGGGAACCCGGAATACAAGCTCCACTTCGTCGAGACGGACGAACTGACCGACAGCCAGCGCGGCTATGTGGAAGCCCAGCTCAAACTTTTCGATGCCTGGTATGCCGATTGGTCGAAAGGTGTGGCCAAAGCGGCCTGACCAGAAAAGACGACGGCGCTGCAATCCGCAGCGCCGCTGGACCCGTTGTTCCCCCTGGCGACGATCGACGGATCATGCCCTTTCAATGCCCCCGACGCCAGCGCGCGGCGGGGGAGACGATCACCGCTTTCGCTTGCCGACAACACTTCTGAGGGCACGAATGGTGTCCGAGCATTCCAGCAGCTTTTCGGCCTTGCGGGACGACATTATCACGCGCGCGCGATGGCGGGCCTCGGGCCAGCGCTTCAGGATCTTCTCGATGCGCATGGGGTAAAGCATCAGTTCGACCTTCGATCCCGCCTGCTCGGCGATGATCCGGAACTTGATCCGCCGATCCACACGACCAAGCAGGCCCGCCTCTTCATAGGCTTCGCGTCGGGCCGAGGCAGGACCGGACATGCCGGGGATCTTGCGCCCCTTGGGAAAAATCCAGCGCTTGCTGCGCCGGCTCGTCACGAGAACGACATCGTCCTGCTTCTTGCCCGGCAGATAGCAGATGACCCCATAGCGCTTCTTCATCGTCTCATCAGCTCCACAAGCGCATCGGCACCCATAACCGCAAGGGCCTTGTTGCGATAGCGCTTGTCCAATGTCACATCCTTGCCAAACCACGCAGGCGGGCTGAATGCCTCGGCAGCGCTTTCGGACGAAAATTCGACCTCGACGGTCAGCAACGGAGCAAGCACGCCTGAGTAGATATCAAGATCGAAAGCCAGACCACCGGGAAGCCTGCCCTTGCAGCGGGTCTTCTCGACGCGACGCCCCGCCGTTTCGGGCCACAGCGCCTCGAACTGCTCAGCCGTGATCGTCACTTCCCGTTCGGTCCGGACCAGCCCTTCGCCGCCCTTGATCGAAAGGAAGTAATCTTCGCCCGACTGGCGGAGCCTCACCTCTGTCGTGTCCTGAAGCGCGGTAATATAGCCTTGCCGGATTTCCACGCGCGGCACCCCGTTCAGATCCGGCAGGTCATCCAGAAGGAACTTGCGCTCTATTTCAAGCGGCCGATCGGTCACTTCTCGTCTCCGTCCATGCAATCGACCAATTGCCGATAGACTTCATCATAGGCCTTCGCCGCCGGGCGCGACTGGGCATAGCTCGCGACGGGGGCGCGATGCGTTCCCATCCGCTCGACATCGGCCGAGAACGGAACCTCGGCCGAAATGAACCGCTTGGGATAGGTTTCACGCATGCGCGCCATGGTTTCTGCATGCAGGGTCTTCTGTTTCTGGACCATCGAGAAGAAGGCGATGATCTTCTTCTTGTCGCCATCCCCCTGATCCTTGATGAAGTCCAGAAGCTGTTCGAAGGTTCGTTCGGAAAGGGTCGTGGGGATGACCGGGACGACAATGTGATCGGCCGCCTCGAACACATTCTCTGCCAAGGTCGATATGTTCGGCGGACAGTCGAGAATGACGATGTCGTAATCATCTCTCACGGCCTTCAGGGATTTCCCCAGCCTTTGCCGACTATGCTTCATGCGCGACAGAAACACGTCGAAATCACGAAAGGTCATGTTGGCAGGGAGAATGTCCAGATTGTCGAAATCGCTGCCACGGATCGCCTTGGCGAAGCGCTCGACATCCTTGAAGAAGGCTTCGTCCAGCAGCTTCTTCGAAGGTTTCATACGGAAGTAGAAACCCGATGCCCCTTGCGGATCAAGATCGCAAAGAAGCACCCGCGCGCCCCCTTTTGCAAAGGAATAGGCAAGGTTTACCGCGGCGGCCGTCTTACCCACACCGCCCTTGTTGCTGTAGCATGCGATGATTTTCACATCACGCTCCTTTCCCGCGGAACAGAGTGAGGAACTGCCGCCTGATGGCAGGACTGTCGAAATGCGCGAAACTCGAGACGACGCGCGCCCGCTCCTGCATCTGGCGCTGGTGCAGCAGCGCGATCAGGGCGCCGATGCTCGTCGCCATCACCCGTTCGTCCCGTTCGCCCTTGGACGGATGGTGGGAAAGGAAATACTGCAGCGAACCCTGCTGGACAGAGTAGTCGTTGAACAGCCCCAGGTTTTCCTGAAGTTCCTTCAGCGGTGTCAGGATCGCCTTCATCTCGCCGCGCGGGAAAAGCGGTGCGAAAAGCTCCATG
Organism: Paracoccus sp. MBLB3053; assembly: GCF_031822435.1. Lineage (NCBI taxonomy): Bacteria > Pseudomonadati > Pseudomonadota > Alphaproteobacteria > Rhodobacterales > Paracoccaceae > Paracoccus > Paracoccus aurantius. The sequence continues at coordinate 12,000 of NZ_JAVQLW010000003.1, forward strand.
AGATAGCGGAGCTTCTTGCAGTTGATCCGCAGTTCATGAACCTCCTCGTCGGGTGTCTCGTCGTCAATCGCGGCCGCGATCTTGCAGACCTTGCGATAGCGCTTCCAGATCAGGCCGCAGGCATAATCAAGGGCCGGATGGTCCGCGTCCAATCCGCGGGCAGGCCCTGAACCGGGCGGGAACAGGTTTTCCAGCTCGGCCATTCCGGCCCGATAATGCGGACTTTCTAGCAAGCGCGCGATCTTGCGATGCTCTTGTCGCCGCTCGCGCTTGAAGATGTCGAACATCAGCGCCAAACCGCCATGCAGTGTCTCTGGCAAAAGATCGTAATAGGTGTCGCGCCCCAGCAGATAGACATCAAGATCGCGCAGACGCCCGGTCGGCGCCATCAGCTCGGAAAAGCGGGCTTTCAGTTTCTCGGTCTGCTCAACCTCGTAGACGCCCCTGAACAGGCTGATCACCGAACGGATCTTGCGCAGCGCCACACGGTAGTCATGCAGGAATTCACTGTCGTGATCCGCAATGATCCCCGCCTCGTTTTGGCGCGCGACGCTCAGATAGACCCGGATGATGTCATTGGCCGCATCATATGCGCCTTGATCCGGTGCGATGATGGTTTCCGGCTTGGGGTCGTAGGGTTCGTGCTTCGGGAACAACATCCCCACGAGATCCCCGAGCAGGTGGCTGCCCTGCGCCTCGGCGCCCCGCAAATGGTCGGCAAGCGACGCCAGAGCCTTGTCATATCCCCTGAGCCCATGAAGCGAAGCCAGGGTCACGTCACGACCTTCGCCGGCGGGACGCAAGTGGCTGAGATCGGCGCGGGCATGGGTCTTGCCCTCGTCATCGATCAGCGCGATCTGCGAATGGCTGAGCGTGCCTGACCCGACCACGAGCAGGCTGCGCAATGGAGAGGTTCCGTTGAGCGCCCGCTTCACCGGACCATCCGCCAGGTCGGCGACAAAATTCGCTTCGCGCCGCGCCGGCTGTGTCAGGGTTTCGTCCCTGCGATGCAGAATCAGCATCTGGCCCGCCTCGATCAGGATCTGCCCCGACTTCTGGATCGACTCGTCATGACAATCGAGCAATGCAAAGGGCACCGCGTCCCTTCGCTCGCTGAGCTTCGTTGCCAGTTTTCCGATACGATCGTCCGTCTCCGGCATGCCTTCCAGAATGATCACGTCATTCACTGCCTTTTTCACGATTCCCTCTTGGCCGGTTTCTTGAGGTAACCTTCGATCAGCTTCTCAATGATCTTCTGCACACTCGTATCTTCTTCGATCGCCCGGAGTTTCAGCGCCTTGAGCGTCTTGCGGTCAAGGCGGAGCGAGGTGTTCGCCTTGCCTTCCTTCGAGTCTCCGGAACCTGTCTTCTTTGGTTTGGGCATCTCTCACCAAAGTCCAATAATGACGTCATGATGTCATCATTCTCGGGCATGTCAAGGATGCGGGGCGGGTTGCCGAAAACTGGTGGAAGCAAGCCCGGATGATTGCGCGAAATCGTCTGACAAGCTGGGATTGCGCAAAGACAGGCCCTTCCATCCGATCCTCATCACCATTGATCAAGGCCACAGGGTCGCCTGCGGGTCACAATTAAGCCGTGGCGAGGTTCAACAAAACCTTTGCAATCAAGCTAAATCAGAGCCCCACCCAACGGTGGCCAGAAACTCGCTCGGCTCCCGCCTGGGCAGGCCCTGGGCAGGATTCGACCTTCCGGCGAATGCCATTGCGCGGGCGACCGATCCCGGCCGGCTCGTTTTTCTGGAACGACGTCTCCATGCGGCCAGGAGGGATCTATCCGAGCGTGTATCCAGATCCAATTCAGCACGGTCATTGAGCGTTCGCCGCGCGATTCTGAACGGGCGTCTGACACCGGGTCACTCGGGCCCCGAAACATCGCCGACCATGTGCGGCAATATCGGGACAAGGGCCCGTTCGCGACCTGAAAGCCGCGGCCATGACCCTAATGGCTGACGATGTGCCGTGTAGCATTTGCGATGGCCTGCATTTGCGCTATCGGTTTACGTATCACTATACCGCAGGTGGATGATGTCCCGAACTGGTAGATACCCCCCCGGACTGACAGCGCTTTTCCTGGTCGAGATGTGGGAGCGCTTTAGCTATTACGGGATGCGCGCCATCCTGGTTCTATACCTGATCGACGCGGTGGCCGATGGCGGGCTCGGGCTTGCCACGGCGGAAGCGGTCGCCATCTACGGGATCTACACCTCGGCGGTCTATATCCTGGCCTTGCCCGGCGGCTGGGTAGCCGACCGCTTCTGGGGGGCGCGGCGTGCCATTCTCGTGGGCGCCGTCATCATCATCGTCGGCCATGTACTTCTGGCCATCGCAGGCTCTGCGGTCGCGGTCTTCATGTCCGGGCTCGCCTGTATTGCGATCGGGACAGGCCTGCTCAAACCCAACATCTCGAGCATGGTGGGCGAGCTTTATGACAAGGACGACATCGGCGGCCGGGATGCGGGCTTTTCGTTCTTCTACATGGGGATCAATGTCGGCGCCATTCTTGGCGGTTTCGTGGCGGGCTATCTGGGCGAAAGTTGGGGATGGCACTGGGGATTCGGGGCGGCGGCGGTCGCGATGCTGGCGGGTCTGCTCAACTTCATCCACGCTGGGCGCGGCGCGCTGCAAGGCAAGGGCGCGCGGCCGCCCATTCATCACCACCCCGATGCCGCGTCCGCGAGTTTCGATCACCGCGCGACAGCCGCGCTTGTCGGCGCGGCGGCAGTCCTGATTCTCGGTCTCATGCTGAGCGGCTGGCTGAACCTGTCCAGCGCCGAAGGAATCGCGGGTGCAATGGGCGTCCTGATCGCGACCGTTGCGATCGGATTCTTCCTGAACATCTTCCTGGCTGGCGACCTCACGGCCGATGAAAAGCGACGCATGGTGGTGCTGGGCATTCTGTTCCTGGCGGCGGCGGTCTTCTGGTCGCGCTTCGAACAGGCCGGCTCATCGCTGTCGATTTTCGCCGCCGACCTGACCGATCGACAGATCGGCATGTTCGAAGTTCCCGCATCATGGTTCCAGAACCTGAACCCGGCGTTCATCATTCTCCTGACGCCTCTTTTCGCCGCCTTCTGGCTGATGGCTCAGCGACGCGGGTGGGACATTTCGGTCTTCGTCAAGTTCGGTCTGGCCCTGATTCTGGTTGGCGTCGGGTTCCTGCTTCTGGTTCCGGCCGCCAAGATCGCGGCAACAGGAACGAAGGTGTCCTTCCTGTTCCTGTTCGGGACCTTCCTGATCCATACCTGCGCCGAATTGCTGCTGAGCCCGGTCGGCCTCAGCACATTCTCCCGGCTCGCGCCCGAGCGGTTCGTCAGCCAGATGATGGGGTTCTGGTTTCTAGCGGCATCGCTGGGCAGCCTGATCGCGGGTCTCTTGGCTTCGGGCATGGACACTTCGACGCCAAGCAGCCTGCCGGCGCTATTCAACCGCCTGTTCTGGGGCAGCGTAGCCCCGGGCGTGCTGCTGATCCTTATCGCACGCCCCTTGAGCCGATGGGCAATGCTGAAGAACGAGGCTTCGGAACCGGGCAAGAACGCCAGGTGACACGCGCTTTTGCGCGCGACGCATTTCCCGTTGAACAGCAGTTTCCCTGATCCACGCGAAATGCTGACTGGATGTTTTGGAACCCGGTTTAGCTCGGGCCGATTATCTTCACGTCTCGTGCCCAATGCGCGATCTTGCTGTTATACGGATCCCGCTCCTGCTTCATTCTATAGTTCTTTCGTCTGATATCTGACCCCCGATTGGATGAATTTCGAACAAGTTGTTGCGTTTTCAAATCTACGATTACAGACTTCTCGGAAAAGAGAGCCATAAATCGGCCATCATCGTCTGGGAGGACAACGAATGACTGACAGCAATGATTCAGCGCGATTTTCGCGCCGCTCTTTTCTGCGCAAAAGTGCAGTCGGTGGATCCGCAGCAGCTGCCACCGCACTTTCGGCACCGGCCGTTCTGGCGCAATCCGCTCTTGTTATGAAAATGCAGACATCCTGGCCGGCATCGGACATCTGGATGGATTTTGCGCGCCAATATGTGACCCGGGTAGAGGAAATGTCGGGCGGTCGCCTCAAGATCGACCTGCTGCCCGCCGGAGCGGTAGTGGGCGCGTTCCAGGTCATGGACGCGGTCAGCGACGGGGTGATCGACGCGGCCCATTCGGTCAGCGCCTACTGGTACGGCAAGCACAAGGCGGCGTCCTTCTTCGGTACCGGCCCGGTCTTTGGCGGAAATGCCCAGACCATGCTTGGTTGGTTCTACCAGGGTGGCGGCAAGGAGCTTTACGACGAACTCACCCAGGAAGTCCTTGGACTGAACGTCTACGGCCTGATGGGCATGCCCATGCCCGCCCAACCTTTCGGCTGGTTCAAGCAGGAGGTGAATACGGTCGCCGACCTGCAGGGCTTCAAGTATCGCACGGTCGGCCTGGCCGCGGACCTCTTGCAGGGCATGGGGATGTCGGTAGCGCAACTGCCCGGAGGCGAGATCGTGCCCGCGATGGAGCGCGGCGTCATCGACGCGTTCGAGTTCAACAACCCTTCGTCGGACAGTCGGTTCGGCGCCCAGGACGTGGCAAAGAACTATTACCTGTCATCCTATCACCAAGCCTCGGAAGCCTTCGAGTTTCTGTTCAACCGGGACTTCATGGATGATCTGCCGCCCGATCTGCAGGCCATCCTCCGCTACGGCGTCGAGGCATCGGCAACCGCAAACCTTGCCCTCGCGATGAAGGAATACTCGACTGATCTGCAAAAGCTCCAGGATGAGGCCGGGGTGACGGTCCACCGCACGCCCAAGGAAATCCTGAACGGGCAGATCGAGGCCTGGGACAATGTCATCGCCTCTCTCGAAGAGGACGAGTTCAACAAGAAGGTCATGGACAGCCAGCGCGCCTGGGTTGAAAAGGTCGGCTATTACGAACTCATGGGCGGGGCCGATCTGTCCATGGCCTATGAACATTACTTCCCGGGCAAGTTGAAGCTCTGACGAGAGATGGGGCGCCGCGACAGGCGCCCCTGCCCTGCCCTGCCCGGGCAATGCTTCGGGCGAGTCTCGTGCAACGGAGTTGCTATGGTCCGTTTCATCCATTTTGCAGACCACTTGTCCGCGTGGTTCGGCAAGACCTTCGGTTGGCTCATCATCCTGATGACCTTCGGCATGAGCTATGAGGTGCTCGTGCGCTACTTCTTCAATTCGCCCACCCCCTGGGCGCTCGATCTGAGCTTCATCGCCTATGGAACCATTTTCATGATGGGCGGCGCATATACCCTGTCACGCGGCGGCCATGTCAGGGGTGATTTCCTTTACCGGACGTGGTCGCCACGCGTTCAGGCCAGTGTCGATCTGGCGCTCTATTTCCTTTTCTTCTTTCCCGGCATTCTCGCGCTGATCTTTGCGGGTTGGAAATATGCCGCGCGATCATGGCGATATGCCGAGGTATCGGTCAACAGTCCGGCCGGTGTTCCCATCTATCAGTTCAAGACGGTGATCGTCGCCGCGGGTGTGCTTTTGCTGATCCAGGGGATTGCACAAGTATGTCGTTGCCTGATTTGCATCCGGGACGGAAGCTGGATGGAGGTCGAGGCCGATGTCGAAGAAACCGAAGAACTTCTGATCAAGCAGGCTGCGCATCACTCGCATCCGGAATGAACCTTCCCTTTACGCCCGGCACGGAGTTTCAACCTTGACTGACCCCCAGATCGCCATCCTGATGCTGGCGATATTCATCGGCCTTGTCTTTCTGGGCTTTCCGATTGCCTTCACCTTGATGGCTCTGGGGATTGCCTTCGGATATTACGCCTATTTCGATCCAAGCCGGATGTGGCGCGCCTTCAACAGGCTGGACGATACGGCAAGCTGGTGGGACAGCACCTCGCTCTGGCTCGAAGGGCTCTACAACAATCGAATATTCGACCTCTTCGTGAACCAGACCTACACAGTCATCTCGAATGAGGTGCTGACGGCGATTCCACTCTTCCTGTTCATGGGTTATGTGGTCGAACGCGCCAACATCGTCGACAAGCTCTTTTCCACACTGGCTTTGGCCACGCGCAACATCCCCGGATCGATGGGCGTTGCAGCGCTTCTGACCTGCGCGTTGTTCGCCACGGCAACCGGCATCGTCGGCGCGGTCGTGACGCTGATGGGCCTTCTGGCGCTGCCCCAGATGTTGAAAAGCCGATACGACAACTCCTTCGCCAGCGGAATCATCTGCGCGGGCGGAACGCTCGGCATCCTGATCCCGCCGTCGATCATGCTCATCGTCTACGCGGCGGCATCGGGCGTTTCGATCGTCAGGCTTTATGCCGCGGCGCTTCTGCCGGGCTTCACGCTGGTGGGGCTCTATCTCATCTACATCTTCGGACGGGCGCTGATAAATCCCAAGCTCGCCCCCAAGCCCTCGAAGGACGAACTTCCCGAAGTGCCACTGGCACAGATGCTCTGGATGCTCGTGACAAGCTTCCTGCCGCTGGCGCTTCTGATCCTTTCGGTCCTGGGATCGATCCTGTTCGGTCTCGCGACCCCGACAGAGGCTGCCTCGATCGGCGCGCTTGGCGGCATGGTCCTTGCCATCGCCTATCGCGCGATGACCTTTCAACGGCTTCGGGAATCCGTCTATCTGACCGTTCGAACGACGGCCATGGTGTGCTGGCTTTTCGTGGGGTCATACACCTTTTCGGCCGTGTTCAGCTACCTGGGCGGGGAAACCGTCATTGCCGAATTCGTTCAGGGGCTCGATCTGACCCCGATCCAGTTCCTTCTCATTGCGCAGCTGATCATCTTCCTGCTGGGTTGGCCGCTGGAATGGTCCGAGATCATCATCATCTTCGTCCCGATCTTCTTGCCGCTGCTGCCCATCTTCGGCATCGACCCGCTGTTCTTTGGCGTGTTGGTGGCGCTGAACCTGCAGACCAGCTTCCTGACACCCCCGATGGCCATGAGCGCCTATTACCTGAAGGGGATCGCCCCGCCTCAGATCAGGCTGACGGAAATCTTCAGGGGCGTGCTGCCCTATTGCGCGATGGTGCTGATCGCGATGGTCCTGATGTATCAGTTCCCCGAGATCGTCTTTGCCCTTCCCGACGCCTTCTACGGGTCTCGGTGATCAATTGAACGGAGTAAGATGATGAACATCCTGCTTGCCGGCCTCGCCTTCGCGTTCCTTGCCGCCTTTACGGCCGTCCTGCTGGTGCACCTGCCCCGGCCGGACCTGATCTGCCTGGTCGTCATCACCCTGGCGCTCGCGGCCTGGGACATCTTTCTTTCCCTCAGGGATAGCAGGAACAACCCGCCACCGAGGACAGACTGACCGGGGCCGCATCGCGCGTCTCGGTTGCGCGAAACCTTGGACGGAGCAAGGCGAAGTCCTTCTTGTCGGCTGTCACCATCGGCCCCGCGATCCCGACAGCCTTCGCCGCGCCCTCTATCAGGCGATGAATATCACCGTTTTTCTCGATTTGCCTGTCGCGTCGAACTGAAAAGGTCAGCGGCGCAGGGCGTTCATAATTGTAGAACATTCCCCTTTCTGAGCGGGAAAAACAACGCACCGTTCGCCAAAGCAGCTGGAATGATCGCCGATTCAAGTGCCTTACATTCCAAATGTTGAACAAAAATCCGGCGCGCGATATGCCTTCCTTCGCGATCTTGATCGCCACTCTTGCCGGAAGAACATGACGCAGTCCGGCATTACTAGGACTTATTGTTGAACAAGTTGGACATTCGGGAACGCTGATGCACCCCGGTTCTGCGCCCGCCCTGCCGCCCTCCGTCGCGACCCGTTTGCGGACCGTGATCCTAAACGGAGAATTGGCGCCTGGAACCTTCCTGCGCGAGGTCGAATGGGCCAAGCGCTTGAACGTGTCGCGCAACACCCTGCGCGAGGCGATGCGGGATCTGATCGCCCAGGGGCTGGTCGAACACCGCCCGCATCATGGTGTGGCCATTCGCAGCCTCATGGAAATCGAGATCCGCGAGATCTACGCCATCCGCATGACATTGGAATTGCGAGGGGTTTGCCACAGCGCCTACGCCTCGGTTGATCAGATGAACACGTTGATCGCACAGGTCGGCGCCATGCAGGAGGCCGCCAGGATCGACGACTGGAATGAAGTCGCGACCGCCTCGCTGCGCTTTCACCGGCAGATCGTCTCCTTCATCGGCAGCCCCCGACTGAACGATCTTTTCACTTCGGTCGCGACGCAGGCACGTCTTGCGTTCTCATACGCTCCCGACATGCGCCGCTTCCAGGAACCATGGATCGCGCGCGACAGCCAGACGACCCGGCGCCAGAGTCGCCCGAACTTGCAGGAGAAACCGAATGAAACCCCTGGCCATCAATCCGGCGCCGCGGGATGCGCAGGCCCGCAGAGCGGTCGCTCCGGTGATCTGCTACCCGGTCGAGACATTGCCACGGCCCGACCTGCCCGCCTATCGCGCCCTTCGCGACGATCTTGAGCTGGTCACAACGCTGATCGTGCCGCCTCGCGATGCACGATGCTGGACGATCCCCGCCGGACATTTCTGCCGGATCGTCAGCCATGAGGGGCCGCAGGTCGGTGACCTCAACCTTTTCAATACCCATAACCTTGATGAGCGGCTCTTTACCGGCAAGACCCGCGCCTTGAACGGGACGCATGTCGGCCCGGGCGACCAGCTTTTCTCGAATTTCCCCTATCTGCGACCGATGGCGACGATCACCCATGATACGCTTGACTGGTACGGGTTCGACGAATTCGGAGGGGCCGTGCATGACGTGATCGGGACGCGCTGCGATCCCTATACGCACAATCTGCTGAGTGATGGCGGCCAGTACCATCACTGCTGCCATTCCAACCTGACCCGGGCCTTGGCGCAGCATTGCGACATGACCCCAGAACAGGCCGAGCGCCACGTTCATGATGTCCTGAATGTCTTCATGTGCACGGGTTTCACACGCGACACCGGTCAGTATTTCATGAAGGCAAGCCCTGTCCGTCCCGGCGACTATCTCGAATTCTTCGCCGAATTCGAGCTGCTGGGATGCCTTTCGACCTGCCCCGGCGGGGATTGCTCAACCGGGCATTCATCGGACGCAGCCGCTTGCTATCCGTTGGTCGTCGAAGTGATGAAGCCGACGCGGATGCCCTCGGGTTGGACGGCTCCGCAGGTCAATGGATATGATCGGTGCCACGGGATCTGACGCTCCCTGCGGGTTTTCGCAGCCCTCAGCGCCGGACGGTCAAGCACCACCGGCGCTGCAAGACAGTGCCGCCCGAGCTTTTTGGCCAACGCTTGGCGCGTCTTTCGGTTTACGAAAGCCCAAGGGTCCCCTAACATTCTCGGGCTCATCTGACGGAGACCCGAGCATTGGTCAGCTCGCCCGAAGCCAGTGAACCCCGCCGCTATGCCCCTGCCGCCAGGCTGCTCCACTGGCTGACGGTTCTTCTGGTGTTCTCCACGATCCCCGCCGGGCTTGTGATGGTTCAGGAAGGGCTGCCGCGTCCCCTGCAGGACAGCCTTTTCCTTTATCACAAGAATATCGGACCGGTCATCCTGATCCTTGTTGTGCTTCGGCTGCTGCTGCGACTGGTCCTCAAGACGCCGCCGCTGCCTGAAACCCTGCCGCGCCTGCAAGCACTTGCCGCGATCAGCGTGCATTGGCTGCTGTATCTCAGCCTTCTCGTGATGGCCCTCTCGGGCATCGTACGCGTCCAGGCCGGCGGCTATCCGATCGAATTCTGGGACCCGCTGATCGGCGGGATGATTGCGAAAAACGAAGCCCTTGCCAAGACCGCAATGACCATCCATGCCCAGTGCCGATACGTTCTCATTGCGCTTATCTTTGTCCATGTCGGGGCGGCAGCCTTGCACGGGCTCATCAAGCGCGACGGCGTTATAAGGCGGATGTGGCCACCGATCTGATCCCCCTGCCCGATATGGGGGATCAAGCCTTTCATGGCGGAACTTCCCCACGGGGACGAACATTTGATTGTGCCGAACAGCTTCGGGATGCGACATGACAGACTTGCAGTTGAAGGCCGGCCAAAACTGCTGGCGGGTCGAAAACGCCGATAGGTTCGCCTTCATCATCGACGGCCAGGACTATTTCCGCGCCCTGCGCGAATCCCTGATGCAGGCAAAGCGGCTCATCCTCATGATCGGTTGGGATTTCGATTTCGAAATCGAGATGCTGCCCGGCGAAAGCGACGAAAACGGGAATGCGCCCGACGGGATGCCGAACAGGGTCGGCGAATTTCTCGATGCCTTGGTCGATCGTCGCGAAGGGCTCGACATCTACCTGCTGAAATGGAGCGGAGGAGCGCTTGTCGCGCCCGGCGGGGCGCTTCCCGCCATCCGTGTCAAGTTCCTCTCACCCGATCAGATCCACCTGGCCTTCGACGGCTGTCATCCGATCGGGGCCTGCCACCATCAGAAGATCGTCGTGATCGACGACTCGCTGGCGTTTTGCGGTGGCATCGACGTCACCGACGGTCGCTGGGACCGCCCCGCTCATCGCCATGCCGATCCGCTGCGGCTGTCTCGAGCGGGCGAGATCTCCCAGCCCTGGCATGACGCGTCGGCCATCATGTCCGGCCCGGTCGCAGCATCGCTCAGCGAACTTGCCCGAACCCGCTGGAAGCGCGCGCAGGGGCGCGAGGTCGATGAATCATTCGAACCCGGTTCTTCGATCTGGCCTGAAAGCGTGCCTCCTGCCCTTGAGGATGTTCGCATTGCCATCGCCCGGACCGAGCCTCCGGAAAACGATCGCCCCATCGTCACGGAGATTGAACAACTCTATCTCGACAGCATCGCGGCGGCGCGTGACATCATCTATCTCGAGTCGCAATATTTTTGCGCCGAAAGCGTGACACAGGCGATCCTGGATAGGCTGCAGGAACCGGACGGGCCCGAGGTCGTCATCATCAATCCCGACGCCGCGCAGAAATATGTCGAAGATCAGGCCATGCATGTCACACGATCGCGCATGGTGCGAACGCTGCGTGCCCATGACCCTCATGACCGGTTCCGCATTGTCCACCCTGTCAATGACGCCGAGGAATCGATCTATGTTCACGCCAAGATCGCGATCATTGACGACCATCTGCTGCGAGTGGGCTCCAGCAATATCGACCAAAGATCGATGGGATTCGACACAGAGTGCGATGTAGCCATCGTGGGCGATGGAACAGATACACGTGCTTACATCCGCAAGATCAGGCTCAAACTCCTGTCAGAGCATCTTGGCCTTTCCCCCGACGAGGTCACGCACTCCATCGAGCGCTTCGGAAGCCTGGTGGCAGCGATCGACAATCTGGGTTCCGGGCCGGGACGTGGGCTGCGGCCCTTGCCTCTCAGAGAAAAGGACTGGCTTGGCGAAATCCTGTCCTCGACGCGGCTGTTCGATCCGCGCTACCGCGCAAGTGCCCGCGCAAGGATCGGCATTACGTCCCGCCATGTCTTTGTCGGGGCGGGTGTTCTGGCCGCAGGCGCGCTTCTCTGGCGCCTCAATCGGCGAAGAACGCGCGACTAGGAAGAAATCACCCGCAACCGCAACACCGATGCATCGCAGCGCCGGACCGTGCTGCGCAGCCGTTCCAGAAGATGCGTCTCGACATAGGTCGCGTGAAACCGGCTGGGCGCAAGCAGGGTAAGACACCCCTCTTGATGGCCCGCCTCTACCAGGGCGGCAAGCCAGCCTTCGTAAAGCGATCTATCCTCCTCGGCCAATATCCGGCAGGCTTCCGACCAGACCCCCTGCCCTTGCGGGACGGGGGCGGGCGAACGATGAAGCGGGACGACATTGCTTCTCTCGGTTTCGGTTTGCCCGCTCAGCCGGGACACGAGGTCCGGTCCGACATGATCCCATTCGGGGCGGGTATCGCTCAGGATGCGTTCAAGGTTGAGCCCGTGCACAGAGACCCGCCCGCGCGCGCCTTGCTGGCGGATCTCGACCCAGCCCATCGCCCGCAGCTTTGCCATTTCGCGTTTCACCGTCCGCTCGTCGACACACCAAAGCCGCGAGATTTCTCGCTGACCAACCGTAAGCTCGTCACGTTGCCAGTTGTACCGGCTGGTGATCAGGGACATCAATCGCAGGATAAGGCGCTGGCGATGCTTGTCGCCCGCCAGGGCGTGGGCCATCATGGCCGAAAGCAGATCATATTTCTTCGTCGCGGCATCACGCCCGACTGCACGGATCACCTGCATACCTGTCCCTGCCCGGCTTTCCCGGGTTCTGTCTCATGCCTCGCCGATCAATCTCGGCCTGCTCCTGTGACGAGACGATCTTGCCGTCGTCCAAACGCTTTTCATCGCCACTCGGCTATTTGCGTCCTGCAATTCGATTCTGTCAAGCGGGTAGCGTCCGGCGCGTCAAATCTGCCTCAAAACCATTTGAATAAACGGTAACAATGGTAAAGCGGGACATTCAGTATGTCCCCCCCATATGGCAGAAATGTCCCCCAATCGGTCTGGAACGCGATTTGCGACGTCCCCCATTTCAACGCCGGGGCCATCCAATCCGCAGTGCCGCGGCAAGAGCCCGATTCGCAGCGATTTCCCCGTAAAATCACCATTTCGAAAGAAATTTCCGTTTCAATGAAATACGGTTTTGTCAGAAAGGCAAATCCAGCGTAAAACAGAAACACGACAAAATTTGCGTCCAGATAAAACAGGCAAGACATGTATACGCATGAAGACCTCGCGAAGCTGCAGGCTCAATCGCTGAAGATGCAGGGATGGATCCGGCGGCAGACCTTCAGCCCCGCGAATGAAAAGACCTTGCGGCGCTTCTCGAGTTGGGAGGTGTCGGAGCTGATCTTCCGGATCAACCAGTCGACCTTCCGCGGCAAGCTCGCGGCGGACCCGAACCTTCCCCTCGGGGAAGTTGAAGAGGACGGTCGCCAGCGCTGGTTCTCGCTTGATGAGATCAACGAACTGCGCCGCCGGATCAAGGTGAACCGCAAGTCGCTGATGCCGCCCCGCCCCGAAGGCAAGCGGGCGTTCCGGGCTGCGATCGCCAACTTCAAGGGGGGCGCCGGCAAGTCGACCGTCGCCTTGCACTTTGCCCATGCCGCTGCCCTGGATGGCTACCGTGTGCTTGTCGTTGATTTCGACCCGCAGGCGACGCTGTCCCATTCGATGGGCCTGACCGATGTGGGTGAGGATCATACGGTCTGGGGGATCATGGCGCGTGATCTCGAGCGTGAGACCGATCGGATGAATGCCGCGATCTCGGGTGCGGAAAGCGGCACCGCCCTGCCCCGGCGCAAACTTCCCGCCTCGATCCGCGACATGGGACTTGGCACGTTGCGGCCGGCCGACTTCATCAAGCCGACGGCCTGGCCGACGATCGACATCGTCCCGAGCTGCGCCAATGCCGCCTTTGTCGAGTTCGCGAGCGCGCAGTACCGCCACCTCAACCCCGAATGGACGTTCTTTGGTGCGGTGTCCCGCTTCCTCGACAGCCTCGCCGATGATGCCTATGACCTCATCCTGTTCGATTGCCCGCCGGCCATCGGCTATCAGTCGATGAACGCGGTCTTTGCCGCCGATATGCTCTACATTCCCTCCGGACCCGGTTATTGGGAATATGATTCGACCACGAGTTTCATCGGCCAGCTTTCCGAGGCGCTCGAAGATCTGTCGCATGGGTTCGAAACCTTCCCCACGGGGAAGATCCGCCTGCCGAAAGCCTTTGCCGAGATCCGCTTCCTGATGACCCGCTACGAGCCATCGAACGATCTGCACCAGGCAATGCTGAACGCCTTCCGGCAGGTCTTCGCGGATCACATGACCGAACATCCGATCGAATTGACGCGGGCAGTCGAGCAATCGGGCCGCTTCCTTTCGTCGATCTACGAGATTGATTACCGCGAGATGACACGGGGAACGTGGCGGCGGGCGCGTGCGACCTTCGATCAGGCTTATGAAGAATTCCGCAACCACGCCATCGCCGCATGGCACAAACTGGAGGACGCGGCATGAGCCGGAAGCGTCGGATGTTCGACATCGAGATTCCGGATGAGCCGGAGACTACCTTCCCCGTGGGGAAGGCCGAAGCCGACGAACCGGCAGCGGCCAAGGAAGGCCGCCGCGGACCGATGGCAACGGCGATCAGCGAGACGGTCGAATCCAGTCGCGAAAGAGCCCGGATCGAGGCCGAGATCCGGGCCGAGAATGATGCGCTCGCGACGGAACATGTGAGGCTGAAGCGTGCCGGTCTGGTGACGGACCTGATCCCGCTGGACGCGATCGATACGCAAAAGCTGATCCGAGACCGCGCGCATGGCGCCGATTTCGAACTGGCGGAACTGATCGAGTCGATCCGCGAGATCGGCTTGTCGAACCCGATCCGGGTCGAGCCGACGGGGCAGGGGCGTTACGAGTTGATCCAGGGCTGGCGCAGGCTTTCGGCCTATCGCGCGCTGCTTGCGGAAACGGGCGACGCCGAGACCTGGGGTCGGATTCCGGCGGGCATCGCGGCCAAGGGGGACGAGCTTGAGCGGCTCTATCGCCGCATGGTCGACGAGAACATGGTGCGCAAGGACATCTCGTTCGCCGAGATGGCGCAACTTGCGCTGCATTATGCGATGGACCCGCTGACGGAGGAACATGACCCCGAAAAGGCGGTGGCGATCCTGTTCAAGTCGGCAGGCTACCAGAAGCGCAGCTATATTCGCAGCTTCATCCGTGTGGTGGAATCGCTGGGCGAAACGCTGCTTTACGCGCCCGAGATCTCACGTGCGCTGGGGCTCGCGCTTGCTCAGAAGCTCGACGAGATACCGGGGCTGGCGGCCGCGATCCGGACCGAGCTCAAGGATTGGGACACGCGCAGCATCAAGGATGAGCTTGAAGTCCTGCGCCGCTTTGCCGGCCAGTCGATCGGGCAGGGTGAGGACGCGGCTGTCGTCGAAGCAGCGAAGCCAAAGCCAACGCCGGCACCTGCTGCAAAGGCACGGACCACGTTCCAGATCCAGCGTCCCCAGGGAAGCGCGAAATGCACGGCGGCCAATGGTCGGTTGGAGATCCGGTTGCCACGCGATTTCTCGGCGATCGACAGGCGGAAGCTTGAGGCGGCGGTCAGCGCCATGCTTGAGCGGCTGGAGTGATCTTCCCCACGGGGAAGGTCCCGCAGACCACCTGCTTCAAGTTAACCGCATTAATGGGATATTATGCGGATTAAATGAGGGCAGCCCCTAGACTGGTGAAGACGATCTGTGTGCATGTGATGACGCCTTGATACCCGTTCCTGCGGTTATCCCGGGGAATGACAGCAAGGTCAGGGGTGATGTGGCAGGAGGTAAGGTGTTCGAGTCTCGTCCGTCGAGCCAGACCTGCCAAGGCGGGAAATTCCTGACGCGGATTTTGCATCGCCCGATACGCTGGCTCCGCTCTGCCGCGCTCGCGCGCCCGGGCCTCGCTATTCCACGCAACGGGAAGAGCTGGGCCATGGCACGACGAAAGTGACCGGAGGGCGGTGTTTCTTCCATGGAGCGGACGGCGAGCCATGTTGCCTGGGGGTGGCTTGCAGCGAGGCCTGAAACGACATCGCGGCCCCCAGGCGGCGGGCCGTGACGCGCGCCAGTTTCCGAGCACTCGCCGATGGCAACGGCCTCGTTCATATTCAGGCCTGAGGCCAGAGAGGATTGGCGCAGAGCAGCCGACATCGTATGTCGCCCGCGCGAGGGTTGCGCGCCAGCGGGTCATGCAGCCGCCCCGCCCGGGGGCGCGGCGCGATCAGGCGAAGGCCATAGAAGAGCGGGCCTGCCGAGAAGGAGTGGCGGATGGTGCGCGCCCCTGATTTCCGGGGCGATCGCGAAGCCGGATCTGGGGCAGGGGGAACCGACGGGCGGGCCAGGCCGACCGAGGCGCTTGCCTTGCACCGGGCGCGCGCCGATACTCGGGGTGGTTTTCACACGCAATTAGGCAGCCATGGCGCGACACCGTCACATCCGCCGACCTCTTGCGTCCGCGCGGGTTCTGGTCGGGCATCGACGCTCGATCGGAACGGATTTCGCGTTGGCGACGATCCTTGCCTTCATCGCAGGCGCAGCAAATGCCGGAGGCTTCTTCGCGCTGGGGAAATACACGTCTCACATGACGGGTTACCTGTCGCAATTCGCCGACAACCTTGCCTCGGGCAGCTTGCTGCTAGCGGGCTCGGCATTGCTGGCGATCCTGTCCTTCGTAAGCGGGGCAGCCGCCAGCAGCCTGATGATCAATTGGGGGCGCAGCCGGCGAAGCAGGGAGCGCTACGCCTATCCGCTGGCGGTCCAGGGCGTGCTTCTGGCCAGCTTCTCGACCGGCGGGATGCTGGAGAGCGGGCTGTGGCGCCTGTCCGCGCTGGCCGGTCTGTGTTTCATCATGGGGATGCAGAACGCCACGATCACCAAGATCTCATATGCTCGCGTGCGGACGACCCATGCCACGGGCATGGTCACCGATATCGGCATAGAGATCGGCCGCGCGATCTGCGGCAGGGTGT
Source organism: Paracoccus sp. MBLB3053 (assembly GCF_031822435.1). Lineage (NCBI taxonomy): Bacteria > Pseudomonadati > Pseudomonadota > Alphaproteobacteria > Rhodobacterales > Paracoccaceae > Paracoccus > Paracoccus aurantius. The sequence goes on from NZ_JAVQLW010000003.1 coordinate 28,485, forward strand.
TTCCGGGATCGGGCATTGCGGCCAATCGCGACAAGCTGCGCATTCTGTTGACCTTGGTGCTGGCCTTCCTGATCGGGGGCATCACCGGGGCTCTTGGTTATGCCGTGATGGGGTTCGGCTTTTCGCTGCCGCTTGCCGGGCTGCTTTTTGCACTTTCCCTGCCGGTCCTTGTGCCGCGCAGGTCGGGCATCAGGACGGCTTGAACCCTTTCGAAACCGGCCGGCGCGGCGGGCGGGGCCGATGAGGGGCCGGGTTTTTCTTTTTCTGTCATTCGATTCGCCCCTAAGCTAACCCCGGTTAGGCAGCTTCGCAGTTGGGGAATGGCTTTGTGAGTGGCGACGAGCTTGATGCGACCGATCCCCTGCACGCCGAGGTCAAGCGTCTTGCGGATGCGCTTGACGATGCGCTTGAGAAGGTCGAGAAAAGCGAGGAGGGAGCGGACTGGAAACGGCGTTCGCGACTGCTGCGGCTTGAGGCCCAATACCTTCTTTCAAACCAGCCCAAGCCCCGGACGCAGCCAAAATCGAGGGGCCAGCGGCTGTGGTCGGGGATCACGGGGGCATTTTCAGCGCTGTTCGGGTTTCTGCTGCGGCTCGCGCCGGTTTTGCCCCCGCTGGTCGTTGCGGCTTTCGGTTTCATGCTGACAGGAACGACCAGGGAGTTTCTTGAACTGCGCAAGGTCGAGTTGGAAGAACAGAAGCTTGATCTTGCGACGATTCAGGCGATCGACGATCATCTGGAAAAACTGCGGGCCAGCAATATCGGCCAGGACGAAGCGGACCAGATCGCAAGCCGCATCGCCTATTTCGGCACGCGCGCCATCGTGCCGCTGGTGGCAGAGTTGCGCACGATCAGGACCGAGGTCGATCCGCGCGCGAAGGCCATTGCCGGGGCGCTTGAAGTTTCCGCGCTCTACCCCGGCCAGCGCGACCGCATCTGTGCTATTCTGAAGGAAGCCGGCTCGGAAAGCATGAGGGGGGTTCTTTCCGAAGCAGGGCAAAAGGTGGGCAGCCAGATCTTTGCCAGGATCGGCTGCGACGGATGATCGGAGGCCCGTCATGCGAAATGCAGAGCCTTTGCTGGAATGCCGGCCGTTGGGTCGGATGACGATCGTGCTTGCCGTTTGCACGAGCCTGGGGGGCCTGTGGGGCGGCGAAGCGCAAGCACGGGTCAGCGACTGCATGGATGCACGGGACGCGGTGCCCGGCACCGGGCCGGGTGATGTTGTCTTCAAATTGATGCTGGACGAACTGGCCGGGACCGCCAGCGCAGGTGATGCCGAGATTGTTCATCGGGCGCTGCGGACCAAGCTTCAGGACAATTTCGACAAGGCCCAGCTTGAACTCGGGCGTTTCCATGTCGTGCTTTGCCTGGGCCGTTCGCCGTTACAGGTCAACGACATCATGCCGGGCGTCAGGGATTTCGCGGATCACGGCGTGGTGATTGAAACTTGGGGCTTCTTCGACAGCGAGGAAGCGACGCTGGACCACGCGCTTGTCCCACCCCTTGCCGAGGTTTCGGGGATCTGGCCATCAAGCGTGAAACATCTCAGCATGTCCTATCCCTACGATGGCAGCGGGGAGTTGAGCTTTCTCAAGTCGCTCGTTCATTCTTCGCCCGAGATCCGCATGCTGGCGGCGCTCGGGGCGGCAAGCGCCTCCTACGAGGCTGCCGATTACGACAACGCGCGCGCCTATTTCTGCCGAACGCTTCTGATGCTGCGGCAATATCAGGATGCAGCAAGCATGCGGATAGATCCGGTGCACCGGCAGGTCCTGGACAGCTTTCTCGAGGAAATGACAACGGTGAGGGTGATCGAGGAGGCGCGTGCCGCGCGGGCCGCCGGGACCTATGACGGCATGCTGGGTTCCCCGATCATCCCGCAAGGGACGACCTGCGAGGGGGTGCGCCCATGAGGAAGCGCAATCGTGGCAACTGGCGCAGACTGGCCCTGGCTGCCGTGACGGCCCCCGCGATCCTGGTCGCGACCGTGGTGACAGAGGCACGGGCCGGGATGGTGGCACCATGTATCGAGCCGCTCATCTTTCAGAATGCGGATGTCAATCTGGTGCTCTTGCCATATGCCCTCAACTCTCCCGATCTTCGGCTGCGCCAGGACAGTTTCGCGCTTTGGGAAAACGAGGGGGCAGGGGCGCTGGCATCGCTGATCCAGTTCGAGACGCTTTATTCGCTGCGCTATCCCGCCTCTTTGGCGGTGGTACAGCTTTTCGCGGAAGGCGGTGACTGTCCGCTGGAGGACGTGAAACGCAAGGTCGCGGATCAGCTCGGACCCGGCAAGGGCGCGGTATTTCTGTGGGGCGGGCTTGTCGAGCATGGGGGCGAGATCTTTATCCAGAGCTATGTGGAGTTCTTCCGCAAGGATCGGGCCGATCTGTTGCATCTTCAGATGCCTGCGCCGGTCGGGGCCGCCAGATACGAAGGCGGAATTCCCCAGCGCGGAATCGGCTTTCCGCCGAAGATCCTGACGGCGGAAGATGTTGGGGCAATCCGACAAAGCGCCGAGACGAGCCGAATGCTGTCCAGTTCACCCGGGGGTCCGCCCGAGATCCGCCTGCCGGAAGCGCCTTTCGAGCCTTTTGCCTTCACCGTCCTTGAAATCAATCCCAATGGATGGATGCGGATCAAGGCAGCGGCCAGCGAGGAGCATTTCCGTGAGCCCGGATCGATGGCGTTCGAAGGGTGGCTGTCCGCGCGTCCCGGTGGATCGCTGCGCGGGCTCTTGCCAGAGCTTGATTTCGTGGATGGTGCAATCGGCTTCCTCGTCGGTCAGATCATCGAGGAAGAGCGGACGAAGGAGCACTGGGCGGGCGATTGGGTGAGCCGGTATTACCGGGCGAGAAATGCAGGTTCCGCCGCGCTGGGGCATTATGTCGACGCGGTGCGTTCGGATGGCGGAGAGGTCGATATCGACGTCGCGAGTTCGGTTTCGCTGGCCGAGACGATGCGCGCCGCCATGGCGCTGAACGGCCCCCCGGTCGAGCCTGCCGGGTCCGAAGCCCCCGCCAAGCCGACAGCGGCCACGCTGATCGAAGCCGCCATCGACGATCTCAGGGATGCGAACCGGTTGGTGCCCTACCAGGCCGCAACCCGAAATCTGCTGGCGATCGGGCTCTCTGCCTTGGCAGCGGTTGAGGGTGACGAAGAACTGGCCAAGGACGCCGTGGCGGAGTGGTCTACGGCGCTTTCCCTTGCGCCGAACGATCGCGCGATCGCGGGAAATGTCGCCACCTACTATCTCTCTGCGAAAGAGGCCGGGCGGCCCGATCTGGTCGGGCTTACCGCTACCGAAATCGATGATTGGCTGACATTCCTGCCGCGCTGAAGGCGGGCGCTGATGGTTTTTGCAGTTAAGCCGGATCAGCGTGCTCCAGCACATGCGCAGAACACGGAAATCGGGTTCAACAACGGGGCATCAGCAGGCGCGACAGGCCAAAAACGACCGCGACGAGAGACACTCTGACCTTTGTCCCGGCCCGACCGGCGCAGGACACTTGCGGCCGCATCGCCCACGGGGCAATCGTCTTGATCGGAAGGCGGCAGCGATCTTCCATGGACCATCAGCAAGGAAATCCGAATGCCCGTGCTTGAAAACGATCTGATCCGGGTCGAAATTGCCGAAGAAGGTGCCGAGCTGCGCTCGATCCGGACGGGTCCGGACAAGTGCGAATGGCTTTGGCACGGGGATCCCGCATGGTGGAGCGGACGCGCACCCTTGCTGTTCCCGGTGGTCGGTCAAAGCCCGCAAGGGCAGGTCACGATAGCCGGGCAGAGCTTTCCGATGAAGCCGCACGGATTTGCGCGCAACAGCCGATTTCGCGTCGTCTCGACCGATGCCCACCGTGCCGAGATGGAACTGCTGGCCGATGATGACACGCGCGCGTCCTTTCCCTTTTCCTTCCGCCTTTCCATTTCATTCGAACTGGACGGCTGCGGGCTTCGATGCCTCGCGCGGGTCGCCAATCTTGGCGCGGACCCGATGCCGTTCCAGTTCGGCTATCATCCGGCCTTTTGCTGGCCGCTTCCGGGTGCCGCAGGCGCGCCGCATCGCCTGATCTTCGAGGATGGTCAACCGTTGCGGATGGTGCATCCCGGCCCGGATGGCCTGCTGATTGATGATCAGCATCCAGTTCCAGCCGAAGCGGGGGTGATCGAACTCGACCCCCGGCTTTTCGCCAATGGTGCGTTGGTCTTTCCCGAAGCGGCGGGCCGCGCCTTCACATATGAGGGCGGGGAGGCCCGGATGCGGATGACGACGGCGGGTCTGCCCAATTTCGCGCTGTGGCAGAAGATGGGCGCACCGTTTCTGTGCCTTGAACCTTGGCAGGGCATGGCGCCGTTTCCTGCGCAGGGCGCGGCGATCGAGACGCGAAACTACAGTCTTAATCTGCTGCCCCAGGAAGAACGCCAGTTCGCGATGAACCTTGCCTTTCATGCCGCCGGTGGCTGAACAGTTTGACGCGCCCCTAGCTCATGTCTTCGAGCGTGGTCTTCAGGAATTCGCGCGTGCGTTCCTGCGACGGCGCGGTGAAAAGCCGCTCGGGCGAACCCTCCTCGACGATGCGGCCGCGATCGAAGAACAGGACGCGGTCCGAGATTTCGCGCGCGAAACGCATCTCATGCGTGACGAGCAGCATCGTGAGATCGTGCTCCTCGGCCAGTCGCCCGATCACGTTGAGCACCTCGCCGACCAGTTCCGGGTCCAGGGCCGAGGTCGGCTCGTCGAACAGCAGGATGCTGGGACGCATCGCCAATGCGCGCGCGATCCCGACCCGTTGCTGCTGGCCGCCGGACAGCTGATGGGGGTATTTCCGGGCATGTTCGCTTAGGCCGACCAATTCCAGAAGCTCGTCGGCGCGTTCGCGGGCCTCGGCTTTTGACAGACCAAGAACCTTGACCGGGGCCTCGGTGATATTGCGCAGGACCGTCATGTGGGGGAAAAGATTGAACTGCTGAAAAACCATGCCCAGCTGCCCGCGCATGTGGTGCAGATGCGCCTCTCCTGCCGGTTCGAGGCCGTTCGGCCCCCGCTCGTGCCAAAGCGGCTCGCCGCCGACATAGACCACGCCGCCGTCTATGCCTTCGAGCGTCATCAGGATGCGCAGCACGGTCGACTTGCCCGAGCCGGAGGGGCCGATGATGGTGACCTTTTCGCCCTTGTTGATCTGGAAGCTCAATTGGTCGAGCACGGTGTGATCGCCATAGGTCTTGACGACCTTGTCGAAGGTGATGATGGGCTCGTTCATTTCAGCGGTATCCCCTGTTTGGGAAGTCGGGTGTCAAGCCAGCGCACCCCGGCCGAGGCGACCAGTGTCAGGATCAGGTAGATCCCCCCGACCATCGAAAGCGGGACGAGGTAATCGAAGGTCCTGTCGCCGACGATCCGGGCGACGTTGAGCAGTTCGAGCACGGTGACGACCGACAGCACCGGCACGTCCTTCATGATCGAGACAAGGTAATTGCCCATGGCGGGAACGATCCGGGGGATCGCCTGCGGGATGATGACATGGGTGAAGGTGCGGGCCGGGGGCAGGTTCAAGGCGCGGGCGGCTTCGCGCTGGTCTCGGCCGACCGCCTCGAGCCCGGCGCGATAGACCTCGGACGTATAGGCGCTGTACTGGATGCCAAGCGCCAGGGCCCCGGTCAGGAAGGCGGGCAGGACGATGCCGTATTCGGGCAAAACATAGTAGAGGAAGAACAGCTGGACCAGCAGCGGAGTGTCCCGGATGAATTCCGTGATTGCATTGGCCGGCCAGGATATGAGGCGCGATGGCGCGCCCTTGAGCACGGCGAAGACCAGCCCCAGGACCAGCGCGACGAAGAAGCCGAGAAAGGTTGCCTGCACCGTCACCCAAAGCCCGACCAGCAGAATCGGGAGGATCGAGATGGCAAGCGTCAGCGCATTCGTCGTGTCCCATTCGAAACCGAAAAGCATGGTTCAGCCCCTGGCCGGGCGCCATCGGCCGACCCGGCGTTCCAAGAGACGCATGATCGCGGTCAGAACCAGCGCCATGCCGAAATACATGAAGAGAAGCATCGTATAGATCACCGTGCTGTCCTGCGTGAAATTGCGGATCTGCTCGGCCCTGAACGTCATGTCGCCGAGACTGATAAGCGATACGAGCGCGGTGTCCTTCAGGTTCTGGACCGCGAGATTGCCGAATGCGGGCATCATCTCGGGCACGGCCTGCGGAATTGTCACACCCAGAAGTGCCTGGCGCCGATTGAAATTCAGGGCAATCGCTGCCTCGTGCTGTCCGGGATGCACCGCCTGGATCGCGCCGCGCACGACCTCGGCGCCATAGGCGCCGATATTCAGTCCCAGCGCCAGGATGCCGGCCAGGACAGGGGGCAGGCGCAGGTCAAGCCCGATGGCCTGCCCGGCCAGCGGCAGGGCGAAATACAGCCAGAAAAGCTGCACCAGCAGCGACGTGCCACGAAACAGTTCGATATAAGCGACAGAAAGGCCGCGCAGGAATGGATTGCGCGCCAGTTTCCCGACGCCAAACAGAAAGGCCAGAACCGCCCCCAGCAGCGTCGAAAAGACGGTGAGCTGGACGGTGACCCATGCCCCCTCGAGTAGAGGGGGCAGGTATTCGGTCCAATGCGGGATCATCCGGCGTTACCGCGAGCCATTCACGCGCCGCAAAGCTCGGAGGTGTCGTGCGCGCCGGAACCCTGGACATCAGCCTCGGTGAAACCGTAGCCGGTGAGCGTCTCGGCCCATTCGGGGGATGACTTGACCTCGGCGAGTGCCTCGTTCACCGCGTCGCGCAGGTCCTCGTTCCCGCTGGCAAAGGCGAAGCCGCCCCAGCTGCGGACCTCTTCACCCTCGATCACCGGGTCGGAAAACTCGCTGGCGACCTCGACATCATCGCTTTGCCCGGCCAGGCCCGAGGCCGTCAGGCCCGTGGCCGCATAGGCGTCGGCCCGACCCGTCGCCACGGTCGAGATGGCATCGGCGTTCGAGGCGATCATGACCATGTTCGATTCCGGCACGCCAAGCGCCTGCATCATTTCCAGCTGGTCGGCGCCCGACATGATCGCGACCTTCAGATCCTTGTTTTCGGCGAAGTCGCCATAGGCGTGGATGTCCTTGGGGTTGCCCGCAGCGACAAGAAGCCCTTCGCCATAGGATGTGTTCGGTTCGGAAAACAGGACCTGCTTGCAGCGGTCCGGAAGGATCGCCATTTCGGCGGCAACCATGTCGAAGCGGTCGGCCTGAAGCCCGGGGATCAGCGACGAGAAATTCGTGGTGATCCATTCGATCTTCTCGACGCCCAACTTGGCGGCGATCAGTTTCGCCACATCCGGACCCGCGCCGGCGGCCTTGCCGTTCATGTCCATGTAGCCATAGGGGATCTCGTTCGCGACGGCGATCCGGATCGTGCCGCTTTCCCGGATACCGTCCAGGTCGGCGGCATTCAGGGTCGAGGCCATGCCCGCAAGGGCAAGCGCGAAGCTGTAGGTGAACTTGATCATCTTTTCTCTCCTGTTGGTTCTTAGGCCACCGCGCGCATGGACGATTCCGCGCGGACCGGGGCTTCAATCAGGCCGCGATGCATGGCGACAATCGCGGCATCGTGGTCCTCGTCCCTGACGACGACCTGCAGATCGACCCTGCGCATCAGGTCATGGATGCCGAGCGGTTCGATCCCCGCGGCATTCAGGACCGATACGGTTTTCGACAGGACCGAGGCGGTTCCAAGATCGCGGCCGATGGCCGAGACAAGCGCCACTTTCCGAAGCGAAACAGCGGCGTCGGGAAAGCGATCGGACAGGTCTTTCTCGACCCGGCGGATCGCTTTCAGAGATCCCTTTACGAAATGCGTGATGGTGTTCGCGTTCGAGGTCTTGGAAATGATCCAGACCTTGTGGCGCTGCATCGCATCCAGGATGGCCGCATCATATCCCTTGACCCCCACCATGTCGGGATCGTGGAATTCGAGGGCGATGACATTGCGGATGCCGGTCACGATCTCGACCTGCGACGTCCGGGCGGCAAGGTCCGACCGGATCAGCGTTCCTTCATGTTCGGGCTCGAAGGCGTTCTTGACCCGCAAGGGAATACCGGCCTGACGCAGGGTCTTGGCCGCACCGGGGTGGATCGCCTCCATCCCGAGGTTCGAAAGCTGGTCGGCCACATCGTAATTCGTCTCGCCGATCACGCGAACGGCATCTGTCCCGACGATGCGCGGATCTGCCGAGGACAGGTGGAATTCCTTGTGGATGATCGCCTCACCCGCGCCGGTGACGGCCGCGATACGGGCCAAAGTGATTTCGCTGTAGCCGCGATCATAGCTGCGCATCAGCACTTCGCGGCAACGTGCATATCCGGTGACGATCGGCAGCTCTCGCGTCAGGTCGATGCCGTCGAAGGCGGCACGAATGACATCCTCCAGATCATCGCAGCCGGCCTCCTGCCAGCCCGACAGATCCACGAGACGCGCATTGACGCCCTTGCCTTGCAGCAGAAGGACCGTGTTGAAGGCAGAATGTGCCTCTCCGACCGAGGCCAGCATTTCGCGCACGGTCATCAGATATTCGTCGAGCTGGAAATGCCCGAAGGAACACAGGCGGGACAGGTCGATCAGGCAGGAACGCACGGCCTCGACGCGTTCGGTCGCGAACCGGTCGGCTGCCGCGCGCGCCGTGGCGCTGCCAAAGATCCGGGCGTTGAGGGCCATCATGCTTTCGCACAAATTGTCCAGCGTCTCTTGCCAGACGTCTCCGTCCTCGCCTGAAGCAAAATTGGCATAGACACCGGGTGCGCCGGATTTCTTGTGCTCCAGCAGCATGTCGGTAACACCGGCATAGGCCGAGACGACGAAGATGCGCCGGTAGAGATCTGCACCCCTGCGCGGGCCGATCAGCACGGTGTCCAGCAGTTCCTTGCTGCGCGACATCGAAGTGCCGCCGATCTTTTCGACCGTGTGTAGTTCAGTCATAGGTTCTCCATGCGCGCCCCGTGGTCAGGGGCGCGTCCCGGGTTTGCCGTTGAGGTCGATCAGACGAGCGAACCGTCTTCGATAGCGATCGGAGCTTGCGGATCGCGCTCGCTCAGAAAGGCCGGACGCGGCTTTGCGGCGGCAAAAGGTTCCGTGACCCGGTTCGACCACGCATTATAGACGAAGAACGCATTCGAGCGGGGAAACGGCGTGATGTTGCCGTTCGAGCCATGTATCGTGTTGCAGTCGAACAGGATCACGGTGCCCGTCGGGCCCGATGCGTAATCGATGCCGAACTGCTCGGCCAGCCGTGCCAGGCTTTCGGGCTTGGGCACGCCGACTTCCTGCTTTTTCAGCGAGGTGGCGTGGTTGTTCTCGGGCGTCGCGCCCTCGCAGGCCACAAAGCTGCGATGCGAACCGGGCATGAGCATCAGCGGGCCGTTCAGCGCGCTGTTGTCGGTGAGCAGGATCGAGGCCGAGATGGCACGCATCCGCGGCATCCCGTCCTCGGCATGCCAGGTCTCGAAATCCGAGTGCCAGTAGAACTCCTTGCCCGTGAAGCCGGGTTTGTAGTTCAGGCGGGACTGGTGAAGATAGAGGTCGTCGTCGAGCAGGTAACGCACGCGACCTGCGACGCGCTTGTCACGCGACAGGCGATCGAACAGCGCGCTGTGCCCGTCAAGACGGAAGATTGTACGCACCTCGTCGGAATTCGGCTCTGTGATCACGTCCTCGGCCGGAAGGTTTCGCCCCCCCGTGCGCAGCCGCGCGGATTCGTCGCGCAACGAGGCGATCTCGTCCGACGAAAAGAGATCGCGCAGGACAAGATACCCGTTCCTGTCGAAGAATTCGAATTCCTCGCGGCTCAGCCGGGCATTTTCGGACCATTCCTGCCAGGTGACGGGGTCTTGACGTTCCAGCCAGCGCTCAGTCGTCAGGCGGGTCGGGTAATCGTCCCGATTGGCGGTTTTCGTGTCGAGCATGATTGCGCCTTTCTTCGATCTGTTTCGTGTTCAGGCAAGTTCTTCGGCGACGGGGGCGTATGAGCCGTCCTCGCGATGTACTTCCTGGCCGGTCACTGGCGGGTTGAAGCAGCAGGCCAGAACCAGTTCCGAGGCGGCGTTGAGACGGTGTTTGTCGTGCTGGTCGAGCGCATACATCACGCCCGGAGTGATCGGGTAAACCTTGCCCGTCGTGAGGTCTTCGATGCTGCCCTCACCCGAGACGCAATAGACGCTTTCGAAATGATGCTTGTAGTGGAAGACATGCGAAGTCCCTGGCGCGATGCGGGTGATGTGGAAGCTGAAGCCCATGTTATCGCCCGCAAGCAGCAGACGCGTACTGTCCCAGCCGTCGGCCTTGACGAGGCGATCGGTCTTGCGGGCTTCGTTCAGGTCTCTGACGATCATGTTGTTCTCCTTCTTATTCGGCAGCGATGCGCCAGTGGTCCATCTGGGAGCGTACGGCGGTCTCAAGCGTGTCGAGGCCGGCTGCGAACTGGGCGCGGGGAATGGTCAGGGGGGCGAGTACCTTGACGATTTCGTCATGGCTGCCCGAAGTTTCGATGATGAGGCCGTCGGAGAAACACGCGCGGCAGATGGCGGCGGCCGCCTCTCCGCTGCCGGTGTCGATGCCCATCATCATTCCGCGACCTCGCAGCGAAAGGCCATTTGTCTCGGCCATGGCGCGCAGACGCTGCTCGAGATAGGCGGCATTGCCTGCGATTTTCCGGGCAAAGCCTTCGTCGGCCCAGAATTTCTCGAGCGCGGCGCGCGCGGTCACGAACGCATGGTTGTTGCCCCGGAACGTGCCGTTATGTTCGGCGGGCGACCAGATGTCGTGTTCGGGACGCAGCAGGGTCACGGCCAGAGGAAGTCCCATGCCTGACAGCGATTTGGCCATCGTGATGATATCGGGCGAAAGGCCCATCCCCTCGAACGAGAAAAACCCGCCGGTGCGGCCGCAGCCGGCCTGGATGTCGTCGATGATGAACAGCGCGCCGTGCTTGCGGGCGATTGTCTCGATCCGGCGCAGCCATTCGGGAGAGGCAGCATTCAATCCACCTTCGCCCTGGACCGTCTCGACGATGATGGCGGCCGGCGCGTCGAAACCGCTGGAAGGGTCCGAGAGCTGGCGGTCAAGCATTTCGGTCGTGTCGATGTCAGCGCCGAAATAGCCATCGAAGGCCGCGCGCGCGACGCCGCCCAGCGGGATTGCAGCGCCGCCGCGATGCTTGCCGTTGCCGGTCGCGGCAAGTGCGCCCAGCGTCACCCCGTGGAAACCGTTCGTGAAGGCCACGACACTATGGCGGCCGGTCACCTTGCGCGCGAGTTTCAGCGCGGCTTCGACGGCGTTTGCGCCGGTCGGGCCGGTGAATTGCACGCGATAATCCATGTCGCGCGGCTGCAGGATGATGCGTTCGAAAGCGGCCAGGAACTGTTCCTTGGCATCCGTGAACATGTCGAGCCCATGCGCGATGCCATCGCGCGACACATAGTCGATCAAGGCTTGCTTCAGGTCCTGATCGTTGTGGCCGTAATTCAGCGACGAACAGCCGGACAGGAAGTCCGTATAGGATCTGCCGTTCTGGTCATAGATCGTGGCGCCCTGAGCGCGGTCGAACATTTTCGGGAAGCTGCGGGAATAGGACCGCACCTCACTTTCGACGCGTTCGAAAGTGCTTGTTTTCATATCCATTTGGGTTCTCCCAGATTGTCTTCAGGCCGCGCGCAGCCGTTCGCGTTCGGCAGGGTCGAAGGGACCGATGCTCACCAGATGTTCGCTGGCGTGGCGATTGTCGAAATGGTGCTGACAGTCGAAGTGCAGCCCTGAACCGAGCGGGGCTCCGAGCACACGCGCCATGGCCTTGAACAGGCCCCACGAGGCCGCGTTGTCCGGCGTGATCGTGCATTCGAGGCGATTGACGTTCCTGCAGGCGCTCCTGTTCAGGGCCTCGGTGATGAGGTGACGGGCAAGACCCAGCCCGCGCGCTTGCGGCGAGACGCAGATCTGCCAGACGAAATAGGTGTCGGGCTGTTCGGGCGGGATGTAACCGGACAACCAGCCGACCGGCTTTCCGTCCATTTCGGCCAGCACGCAGGTTTGCGCGAAATGGCTGCACTGAAGAAGGTTGCAGTAAAGCGAATTCTCGTCAAGGGAACCGGAATCCGCGATCAGCTGCCAGACTGCGGACCCATCCGACTTGCCAGGGGTGCGCAAGGCGATCCCCGAAGGGCGAACATGTTGGCTGACTGTGGTCACAAACTCTCTCTGCTCGTTTCTTTGCGCCATATGGTTAGTTTGAACGAACTAAGTGTCAACTAAATTTCGCCAATCACAATGAGAGTTCCGGTTAAACAACTGAATATAAGTAAATAATTTTTGCAAAAATGCTATGAATTCCATGCCTGAAGTAAGAAATTTCTGGGCGCGTGGAATCTGGAATTCGCGATTTAGTTTGATAAAACTTGGCAATTGTGCGGCGGTTTCCGTCTTGGGTTCGACCCGCGCCAAAGATATGCTTCGCCCATGGATCAAGGCACGGACATCGCGTTGGAAGACAGAACGAAGTTGGCACTGACCGCATTGCGGCAGATCCTGCGCAGCACCGAGAACAACAGCAAGGCGGTGATGCGCGAAACCGGGCTGACGCCGTCGCAACTGGTCTTCATGCATCTGCTGGAAGAAGCCGGCGAGCAGACGGCAGGCTTCATCGCGGGGCGAATGGGGATCACCCAGGCGACGATGACCGTCCTCATTCACAAGCTTGAAAACCTGGGCATCGTGCGCCGCCGCAAGGGCGAACATGATCGACGGCAGTCATGGCTGTCATTGACAGACCATGGCCGCGCGCTGCTCGCCATCGCCCCGGACGGATCGAACGCACGGTTCCATCAGCAATTCGCGGCGCTCGATGGTTGGGAGCAGTTGATGTTGATCTCGGCGCTGGAACGCGTGGCGGCCATGCTGGCCTTGCCGGTGGTCGATGAGGGGCAGCCGATCGAGCCACCGCCAATCTGACCCTGACAAAGCCATTGGTCGGCAGGGAGGGAAGCCAGGGGAGGCTGTAGCTACTCCAGGTCCCGGTCCTCGACCCCGTGGTATCCAAGATCCAGTGCGGCGCCACGTTTGCTCCATTCGCGGCTGCAGATCAGATTGGGGCAGGAACTTGCCAGCGGGCAGGGTTTTCCGTCTGCAGCGGGGCATTGAATCGTTGTGGGACGGGATTTGAACAGGGAGAATTTCATTCTTGCCTCCAATCAGGCAGGCCTGCGCCAGCGCGACGCAGAAGGAACGGCGCCATCGTGATCGACGGGTACATCGCTCGGTGAAGGGGTCCCGAACCGATAGATGCCGCTGGGAATTCGGTGCGGATCGCGCGCTCGAGCAAAATGAGATGAAGCAGCCCCCTGCGCGTGGTCCGAGACATGCGCGGCGGTTCGAAGCCCGAACGTCGCGATGTGCCCTGGGGCTTGTGCGGCCACGACAGCAGTCGTTTCATGTGATGAAGGGTTTCGTCGTTCATGGCTATGACGCTGCGTTGGGTGCTTCTGATGACCCTTTGTCGCAGAGAGACGTCATCCGGCCGTGAAACTGCCGTTCCGTCCCCGTTAAAAAGGCGTGAAAACGTCATCGGGCAGAGGAAAACCGATTTCACGGTCGGGTCGGACGCTTGCAATCGACGCGATCTCACGCGCAGCGATTTCGAATACAGCTGTGCCGGCGGAACCAGTCAGCTGTTCACGAACAAATGTGTGCGGCGCATTCCTTTCTGTCTGGACTGGGGCTCAGGGGCAACAGCAGAGGTGGGTGATCAGGTCGCTCGAACCCGATCACCAAGTGTCAGGGTGAACGCCTGGACAGGTCGGGCCAATAGACCTTCCGGGCAGTCAGGGGATGTGGGGCTTCCGACGCCGGAGATCAGCTAATTCATGCCCCTAACCGACGGTGCCCGTCAGGCGGAACCAGCACATTCGCCGCCCCGCAGAATGGGGACAAGGCAGTTCCTGGGTTACGCCGGACGTTCCTTCGATGGTCGATCCGGCCCGAATGTTCCGACCCCAAGGTGCATTGCGCCGTCACTTGACCATTAATACAGCCAGCAGACGCATATCGGCGGTTTACCGCCTACGGAAAGGTTTGCTAGGCTTGGGGTACCGATAGGCCGCCAAGCAAGACAAACAGAGCAGAGCGGCGGAAAACTCGAAAAATGTGCCGAATTCGGCCCACAGGCGACTGCGCGTCGCTGTGGGAAAGTGTGGCCGTGCCTCGGCACCAATGAGGCAGCGCAGGTGAAACGTCTAAGTGGTTTCTGGGGTCTTCTGTTCGCGTACTGGCTATCAGAACGCTGGCGAGAGGCTTGGCTGCTGACCGTGATCATCCTGTCGATGACCACTCTGCTCAGCAAGGCAAGCGTCTGGGTGGCCCTTGCAAGCGCCGATTTCCTTGCGTCGCTGGCAAATTTCCATGACCCCGAGGCCAGCGTTCATCCTGCCCGCGCCGTGCTTGTAGCGGCCTCGATCTATCTTGCGATCTTTCTTGGCCGCGCGGGAGGCGTTGCGCTCAGACATTTCCTTTCGGCGACGCTGCACCGACGCGCACGCGGATGGATGGTCGGCCAGTTCAACAATGCAATCCTTGCCGATGAACGCGTCGCGCTTGATCTGATGAGCGACCGCTCCGAGGCCGGGGATGGTCCCCGGATGCCTGATGCCATCGACCAGCGTGTCGACGAATGTTCTGCGGGTCTTTATGGCGGCGTCATCGGGCTTGCCATGGGGCTGTGGGGTGCCGTCACCTCGATCTATTTCGTCTTTGCAGCGCTGCTCGACCGAAGCCAGCCTGTGCCGTTCCTCGACCGCTGGGGGGAACAGGCAAACGCGGCGCTGTCACTTTGGCTAGATCCAGGGTTCGGGGGGCGGATTGATCTGGTGCCCGGTCCCTATGGCTCGGCGCTGCTCTGCCTGCTGCTTGTCCTTGTCTATGTCCCGACGATCACCTTCGTCGCCTGGAAGCTGGGTCGTATCCTTGAAAGGCTCAGCATCCAGAGACAGCGCCGCGACGGAGCCTGGCGCGGCGAATGGGGTGTCATGCTGAACCGGGTGAGCCAATTGGCGGCCGGTCGGGGCGAGCGTGCGCAAAGCCGGATCAACACCCGGCTTTACGGGGATCTTGATCAGACCTGGGGCAAGCAGAACTGGCTGGCCGCCGCGATGCTGCTTTTCACGAATGCTTACAACTTCCTGTCTGCCCGCCTGCTGGCCTATCTGCCGGCACTGCCGTCCTATATGGCGGGGAACCTGAATTTTCGCGATTTCGTGGCCAATAGCGAATTGACGGCCGAGCTGATCGCAGACATGTCCTGGTTCATCAATGTCATGCCTGCCATTGCCACGCTGAAAGCCAATGCCGTGCGGCTGACCGAACTGGCCGTCGCCGTCGAACGCGTGCGCGAACGCCAGGAGTTCTATGCCGAAACCGGCGTGAGCCGTTTCGAACGCGTGCGCAGCCAGAAAGGCCCGCTGCTCGCGCTCGAGGACCTGCAGCTTCACCATCGCGGACATCACACACAGGCTTTCCTGACGGTCGCGCGGCTGCGGCTTTATCCCGGCGACAGGGTCTATCTGAACGGGGAAAACGGTTGTGGCAAAAGCAGCCTTCTCAAGGCCGTGGCGGGCATCTGGCCCTATGGCAGCGGGCAGGTTGCGCTGCGCGACGGCGCGCGGCTGTTCTTCGCGGGGCAAGAGCCCGATCTGCCCGATCGTCTGTCACTGAAGGCCCTTGTCACCTATCCGGATCACCCCGAGCAGCATTCCGATATCGCGGCAGCCGCTGCGCTTTCGCGCGTGGGTCTGGGCAGCTTCATCAATTGCCTCGATGATGATCTGCATCAGGGGAAGAACTGGCGCAATGTCCTGTCCGGCGGGCAGAAGCAGCGGCTTGTTCTTGCACGCATCCTCTTGGCCAAGCCAGAGGTGCTGTTGCTTGATGAAGCCACTGCTGCGCTTGATGTCGACGCGGTCGTGGACTTCCACCTGACGCTGTGCGAGTGCTTGCCCAATACTGCAGTCCTGGCAGTGCTGCACGGCGAATCCGCGCCTTGTTCCCCGGATGGCGAGCCGTTCTATTCATCCGCGCTCGAAATCCGAAGCGGCGTCGGGCAACTCCGCCCGGTCCTGCGGGCCGGTTTCGACGCCGCCCTTCACGCGGCCGAGTGAATGCGACGCTGCAAGGGAAGGTGAATGGAAAAGCACGACGTTGTCGAACGTCTGATCTCCGGCATGACGCTCGGCGAAAAGATCGGGCAGCTCAACCTCTTGCCGGCAGGCGAGGGGCTGGTCACCGGGGCCGCGCAGCCGACATCGCTGTCAAAGCGGCTTGATGCGGGTCAGGTTGGTGCGATTTTCGGCACCAAGTCGCTTGCGACCGCCCGCGCCATGCAGGAACGCGCGCTTGCCGGATCGCGACTTGGGATCCCGCTTTTCTTCGCAGAAGACGTGATCCATGGGCATCGCACGGTCTTTCCCCTGAACATCGCATTGGCCTGCAGCTGGGATATGCAGCTGATCGAGGACACCGCTGCCTTTGCCGCGGCCGAGGCTTCTGCTGAAGGTTTGCATCAGGTCTACGCCCCGATGATCGACATCAGCCGCGACCCCCGCTGGGGACGCGTGGCCGAAGGTCCCGGTGAAGATCCATTGCTGGCGTCCCGGATTGCAGCTGCCGCCACGCGTGGGTTTCAGGGGGCGGGTCTTGGCAGCCCGGGCCGTGTCTTGGCCTGCCTCAAGCATTTCGTGGGATATGGTGCGCCGCAGAGCGGCCGAGATTACGACAATACGAGCCTTGCCTGGGAAGACCTGCTTGAAACCTACCTGCCTCCCTTCGTTGCTGGCACCAAAGCCGGGGCGGCAAGCGTCATGGTGGCCTTCAACGCGGTGAACAAGGTCCCGATGCATGCGCACCATCAGCTTGTGGAAGGTTGGCTGCGTGGCCGGCATGGCTTCGATGGCCTGGTGATTTCCGACTATACCGGCGTGCAGGAGCTTGTGGCGCACGGGCTGGGCTCGGCCGCCATCTCGGTGGCCCGCGCGATTCACGCGGGGATCGACATGGACATGGTGGGGGAAGACTACCTGCGTGAACTTCCCACGCTTGTCCGCGATGGGCTGCACGCGCCCGAGGCAGGCGTTTCCCTTGGCCCGGATCGGATGATGGATCTCGTGGACAAGGCTTGTCGCCGCGTCCTGACCTGCAAGGCAAGATTGGGCCTGCTTGACGATCCGTTCCGGGGGATGCACGCCACGCAGAAGCCGCCCTCCCGCATGGAAGGGCGCAAGCTGGCACGCGAAGCTGCGGCGCGTTCGGCGGTGCTTTTGAAAAATGAAGGGTTGCTGCCGCTGTCGCGCGACGCAACGGTTGCGTTGATCGGGCCCTTCTCGGCCGATCGGGCCAACATGCTGGGTACATGGGCCGTTTCGGGGCGGGCCGAGGATGTGATGCCGCTGCACGAAGCCGTCGCGGCCCTGACGGGGCGGCCCGCCGCCGTCGCTTGGGGGGCGAACATCGTCGAGGAAGGCTGGCTGGAACAGCGACTGAACGTGCATGGTGTGACGGTGACGCGCAATCCCAGAGATGAGGCCGAATTGCTGGCCGAGGCCGTTGCGACCGCCCGTTCGGCGGACGTGATCATCGCGGCGGTGGGCGAGGCCAAGGAACATGCGGGGGAATCGTCATCCCGGCTCGCGCCGGATCTGCCTGCGCCGCAGCGGCGATTGATCGCGGCTCTTGCGGGCACGGGCAAGCCGCTTTTGGTCGTGGTCTTTGCGGGTCGCCCGCTTGCCCTGGGCGACGTCGCGAAGCATGCCAATGGCCTGCTTTATGCGTGGCATGGTGGCGTTGCCGGGCCCGAGGGCGTGGCCGATCTGATCTTCGGAGCTGCCGATCCCACAGGCCGCCTTGCCGTATCATTGCCCGCGCATGCAGGCGAGACGCCATTGACCTATGCCTGCGATCCGACGGGGCGGCCTTTTCCCGGCCGCTTCGCAAAGTTCCGGACAGGCTGGCTGGACCTGCCCGATGATGCCCCGCAATTTCCTTTTGGTTTCGGCCTTGGCTATGGTCAGGTGCGCTACGCGGCGCCCCGCCTGTCGCTTGACGAGGCGAGGGCGGACCAGACGATCGAGTTATGCGTCACGGTCGAGAATACCGGTTCCCGCAAAGCGATCGAGACCGTCCAGCTTTACGCCAGCGACCCGGTCGCGCGCGTCACGCGCCCGGGTCGGAAGCTGATCGATTTCGCTCAGGTGGCGCTTGGGCCGGGGGAAAGCCGCGAAGTCAGGTTCCAGATCAGCGCGGATCAGTTCCGCTATCCGATCGCCCCGTCGCTTGAGCTTGCGGAATGGGTGCGCGATCCGGGAATGATCGAATTGCATGTCGGCGCGAACAGCCGGGATACTCAGATGGCAGAGCTGAAATGGCTGAACTGATCCGGGGTCTGGACGACGCTCAATTGCGCGATCGTGTGGCTCAGGCCACGGCGCTGTACTTCCTCGACTGGAGCCACCCGATCAGCGGCATGGCCCGAGAACGCAGTGCAGGCGCCTTCGGCTACGATGTCGAAGAAACGGTATGTACGGGTGGGACAGGGTTCGGCCTGCTAGTCCAGATCGTGGCCGCAGATCGCGGATGGCGGCCAAGGCGCGAGATCCTTGACCGCACCGAACGCCTGGTGACATTCCTTGAAACCGCCGACCGGTTCGACGGTGTGTACCCGCATTTCATGAGCGGTTCGAGCGGCCGCGTCCTGCCCTTCATGGCCGGGGACGATGGCGGTGACCTTGTCGAGACCGCGTTCCTGATGCTTGGCCTGCTGGCGGCGGCCGCCTATTTCAACGAGGAAGCGTCGCTTGTCGCGCGGATCCAGACGCTGTTTGACGAGGTGAACTGGGCCGCCCATTTGCGCGACGACGGCGCGGTCATGTGGCATCGTCATCCGCACCGTCCATGGAAACCGAACGCCTTGCCGATCCGGGGCTGGAACGAGGCATTCCCTGTCTTCGTCCTGTCTGCCGGATCGCAAAGCCATCCGATCCCGCCAAGCTCATATCATCGAAGCTGGGCAAAGGCCGAGGCCTTCCGAAACGGTCGGACATATGGTGGGACAGAATTGCCGCTTGGGCCCGATTGGGGCGGGCCGCTGTTTCTCTCGCAATATCCGTTTCTCGGGATTGACCCACGAGGGCTGCGCGATCGCTATGCCGATTACGGGATGCAGGCCCGTTCGCATGCGCTGGTCAATCGTCACCACTGCCTGCTCAATCCGCATGGCTGGCCGGGATATGGCCCAAATCTCTGGGGGCTCACCGCCAGTGACGATCCGACCGGCTATGTCGCGCATTCGCCATTGTCGGACACGGGGGTCATCACCCCGACCGCGGCGCTCGGATCATTTCCCTTCGTGCCGGGTGAGGCGATGTCCGTGCTGCGTCACCTGCATGATGACCTGGGCGATCGGATATGGGGCGAGGCGGGCTTTGTGGACGCCTTCAGCATGGCACAGGACTGGACGGCCGAAAGCAGGCTTGCGATCGATCAGGCGCCCATCGTCATTGCGCTTGAAAACCATCGTTCGGGGCTGCTGTGGCGACTGGTTTCGGCCCGTCCCGAGGTGCAGCGGGGGCTTTCTGCCCTTGGCTTCACGGCACCCTATCTGGCAGCGCCCATCGCCTGAATCGCCGCGTCGCGCGCTGCGGCGGCCTCCAGGAAGGCGGCTGCCGACCAGGTCAGATCAAGGCATGATGTCGGTGCACCCGTGCGTCGATGAAACTGCTCGGGCAGTGGGCCCGCCTTTCCTGCCACCATTTCCTCGATCAAGTGCATTTGTTCCTCGGCCCGGGCGAAGGCATCGGGATCGCGCGTCAGGGTGCTGATGCGATAATGCAGTTCCGCGAAGCCCAAGGTCGTCGGATACCAGGGATTGCCATCGAAATAGACATCCTCGGCCCAGCGTCCGATAGCCGGTGCACGCCTCGCTTCGTTGATCGGATAGAGCCGTGCGAAGCGTTTCTCAAGTGCGGCAATCGTCGCGAGGGAGCGCGAGCTGGTCATGGCGAACGGTCCGTCCTTGCGGCGGGCATGCAGGATCGCGAGGCAGGTGGCGCTGTCCAGATGGCCCGCGGGGGCCTCGATGCTTTCGCGCCAGCCGCCTGTTGCAGCATCCTCTGCCGCTTGCATCAGGCTGGCGATCCGATCGGTCGCGTGCCGCATCACCTCTGCTTTTGCACCCTCGCGGCGGCTGCCCCGTTCCAATGCGTCCCATTGGACGATCAGGGTGAAAGTGGTCCGGCGCGCCGGTGCTTCTTCCCAGGGACCGATAGAGGGACGACCCGCGACCTTGAGGAGATGCGCAAGGTCCCTTGCGATCAGGTCTTCGCCACCCGGACAATCGGCATCGGGCAATTCGGCAAGCACCGATATCAGGGCCGAGGCCCGAAGCGCAGGGCCATCGTCCTGTGGTCGTCCCCATTTTTCGGGGTCGGGTGATCCGTCTGCCGCCACGCGCGGTTCGCCCTGCCAGTCATCCCCCGTCAAGGCGGCGAGCTCGGCATCGGGACGAAGAAACCGGAGATGGCTCTGCCGGGTCGTACCGCGCAAGGGATTGACCGACGGGCCAGTCCGGCCGGGGTCGGAGATGAAGAGCGAGAACCTGACGAAATCGGCGATGAAGCCCAGCCAGAACGGACGTGAACCCGGCTCTGCTTGTAGTGCCAGAGGGATGGCCCGAAGGATGATCGCCGAATCGCGGATCCAGTGGTGGAAATAATCCGGCTCGGGGTCCCAATTCGCGATGCGGGGCGAAGCGAGAATCGAGCCCGCAGCAGGTCTGACCGTCCAGCCAAAGCCGTCGCGGTGGCGGGCCAGATGCGTCGCGGAACAGGCATTGCGCATGGCACCCGCAGAGGCGAGGCGCTGTGCTTCGATCCAGTCGGGGTCGGGTCTGCCCATTTCAGGCACCAAGCGCGGCAAGCGCCGCGGCAAGCATGCGGCCATAAGCTTCCCCCGCCGGGCAATGATGTTCGTCCGGCACTGCGGCGAAGAAGCGGCCGTTGGGCGACGCAGCAAAATACGCGCGCGCGTCCTGCAGGGGAATGAGCCCATCGGCTGCCCCTGTGACAACCGCAAGCGGGCTCACCGCCCGCTTCAGCGCCGGTTCCGCGTCTGCCGTCTGCATCTCGTCGAAATAGGTCGGCGCCTCGCGCCGAACCTCGTCCAGCGCGGCGGGCCCCATGGCCTCACGGGCGCGCAAGAGCACCCGTCCTGAAATCGGAGGCGAGACGGCAAGGATATGATGGGCAGCGGGCGACCCGGCCGCGAGATGGGCGACGGCGAAAGCGCCAATGCTATGGCCTGCAAGGGCGCGCCGCGATGCGGACCATTGTGCGTTGACCCAAGCCCAGACCTCCGCCGCAGCTTGGACATGGCCTGCGAAGGTGATCTCTGCCGGAGATCCCGAGTCGGGCGACGCTGCAGAATGCGGCAGTTCCGGGGCGGCGACCCTCCATCCGCTGCCAAGATATGCCTCGGCGATCGCGGCGATCTGGGGCTGCCCCGGTGCGCCATTCCTGCCGTGAACCAGAAGAACCGTCCCTTTGGGCTCGCCCTTCGGCCCGGCCACGAATACGGGAATGGGGCTTTGAGAGCCCTGCATTTCGAAGCGCCGGGCTATGTCCAGCCATGATTTGCGTGGCGTCGTCATGGTGCTGTTCCAACTCCGATCGGTTGTCGGGCTGCATCCCGTGCAAGGGTTATGGACTGTGCGGGACGACTGCAAGGCCGCGCCGGCGAAAAAGCCCGCGCCCGGCTGCGTCGAGCCTTTCTGCTGGATGGCCGATGTTCGTGACCAAGGTTTGGCCGAGATCGGAAATTGCTATCAAGATCGTGACCTGATCCGTTTTTGGACTGTGTGCATCAAATATTTTTTTGCTGCACACTTGTCGCGCATGTGCAGCGAAAGCATATTTGATGCACACAAAACGGGTTGATACGGATGAACCTCGTCTCACATTCGCGCGTCGCGCAGGTGGCCTATCAGGATCTTCTGAGACTGCATCTTGACGAAACCGCGTCAGGGCTTGTCGGAAGCATCGAGGAACGCCATCGCAACGGGCGAAGCTACATTTACGACAAGTTCCGCATCGGCACCGAGATGAAAAGCCGCTATCTGGGGGAGGGCACGCCAGAGTTGCGCGCGCGCCTTGCCCGCGCATCGGAATTGAAGGCCGATGCGGACGAGCGGCGCAAGACGATGTCACGCCTGGCACGGACCTTGCGCGCGGAAGGCTTCATCAGCACGGACAGGGATACCGGATCGCTGCTCCTGGCGTTTTCCCGGGCTGGTGTATTCAGGCTTGGCGGAACATTGGTCGGGACTGGTGCCTATGGTCTTTACCAGGGCGAATTGGGCGTGCGTTTCGATTCCGAGGAACTGGCGCAGACGGGCGACATGGATTTCGCGAGCTTCGAGCGGCTGTCGGTCGCGCTAGGCGATCGTGTCGAAGAAGACCCCGGCGAGATCCTGCAGGCACTGAAATTCGATCCTGTTCCCGGAATCGGTGACAGGCAGATCTGGAAATGGCGGCAGAACCGGGGGCAGGCCATGGTCGAGTTCCTGACCCCAGCTTTTGGCGGTGAAAGCGTGAAGCCACTTCCGGCGCTCGGGGTAAGCGCGCAGGCGCTGAACTATCTGAACTTCCTGATTGCCGAGCCGATCCACGCCATCGCGCTTTATCGCTCGGGCGTGCTCGTGCAGATACCGCGGCCCGAGCGCTATGCCATCCACAAGCTGATCGTGGCGGATCGGCGCCATGGCGGGCCGGACCAGGCGAAGTCGCGCAAGGATCGAGGACAGGCCGAGTTCCTTGTCACGGTTCTCGCCGAGGATCGACCGGACGATCTCGCAGAGGCTTATCAGGACGCGCTCTCGCGCGGGCCACGCTGGCGCGATCGGATCGCGGCAAGCCTGACGCGCATGCCCCGCACGGCAGAGATCCTGGGCGATCTTTCGTAACCGGAACCTGCCCGGCCTGCTCGCGCTGCGAAAGCCCGCCTTGCACGGTGGTCCGCTCTGGCTCACAATCCGCAGCGCAGGATGAAGAGGGGGAGACACGCGCATGGCCCGTCGGGATTTTGATCCGGACAGCGTGCGCCCAGACGGGCGCCGCGCCGCGAAGGCTCGCCTATTCGACACCGAAGCCGCGGGCCCATGGCGCGGCTCCTGTCCCGGCGAGAAGATGGAAGCTCCGGTCACGGTTCTGGCCTATGGCACCGACAAACCCGGAGAGGGGCCGCGTCTGCATGTGCATCCCTATGACGAAACCTTTGTCATCATTGCCGGCCGAGCGCGGTTTTTCGTCGGTGATGAGGTGATAGATGCGGTTGCAGGAGAGGTGGTCTTCGGACCCAAGAGCGTACCCCACAGATTCGAAAATTTGGGACCGGGCAGGCTGCAGACAATCGACATCCATCATTCGCCCCGCTGGATCCAGACTGATCTTGACTAGGCCAGCCCCGTAGCCGGTTGCGCCGACATATGGCGCACCGCGCCGCCATCGTCCCAAGCCAGAAATTCTTGGTCCTTTCGCGCTTGGCCATGGTCGATCGTTATCCTGCTGCCGTGCTTGCCCGGCAACCCGCCCGATATGATTGCGCTTGATCAGTGCCCGCGTGGCACGGGCATCGGACGTCTTTCGATCGGCCTTTTCCACTGTCCAGGGCGGTCAAACAACCTTGACGGCAATCTCCGAAACACCCTCGATCCGCCCCGAGATCTCGTCTCCCGGAACAATCGCCCCGACACCTGCAGGCGTTCCGGCGAAGATCACGTCGCCCGGCTTCAACTCGAACAGACGCGAGAGATATGAAATCATTTCCGGCACCTTCCAGATCATCTGATCCAGATCTCCGCTCTGGCGGATTGTCCCATTGACCTTGGCCCAGATCGCGCCCTGTGTCGGATGCCCGATCAGCGAGACGGGATGGATGGCGCTGCACGGCGCCGATGCCTCGAAGGACTTCGCGACCTCCCAAGGCCTTCCCATTTTCTTGGCCGAAGCCTGCAGGTCCCGGCGGGTCATGTCGAGGCCAGTGCCATATCCGAAGACGCAATCAAGCGCGCTTTCCAATGGAATGTCCGTCCCCCCGGATTTCAGCGCGACCACCAGCTCGATCTCGTGGTGAACGTCGCTGCTGCAGGGGGGGTAGGGGAAGTCCTGTCCCGGCGGCACGATCGCGTCTGCGTTCTTCTGGAAAAAGAAGGGCGGCTCCCTGTCGGGATCGTGACCCATCTCGATTGCGTGCTCGGCAAAGTTGCGACCGACGCAGTAGATCCGACGCACCGGGAAAAGCTTGTCGCTGCCCGCGACCGGGATGGTCGGCGTTGGAGTGGGGGGGAAGACATATTCCGCCGACTGCGTCATCTCGTTCATCATCGTGCTCCCTGCGGTAGGCTGATTGGCTTCTTCGGCCTTTTCGAGGGTTGCCGACAAGAGCCTTTTCGTCACGCCGCGACATCCCCCTGCAGCGTTTCGCAGGCGATCTGCGTGAACCGCGTCATGGCCTCGGTCGGTTCAAATCTTGCCGCCCGGACAAGCACGACCCGGCTTGGAGGCAGCGGTCCCGCCAGGCTGCGCATGACGACGCGCCGGCCGTCATAGGTCTGTTCATAGGGCAATTCCGTCGCGAGCAGGCCAACACCGTGCCCATTCGCAACGAGAGCGCGAAGCATTTCGATGGACCCTGTCTCGGCGGCGATCGCGGGGCGGGCCCCAGCCATCTGGAAAAGCGAAAGGAAATATCCGCGGCTGTGCGGCAGGCCGATCATGATCAGCGGATCTTCGGCCAGATCCCTCAGGTCGATAGTAGTCCGATCAGCCAGTCGGTGCTCCGGTGGAAGCACTGCGCAGGGCGGGATCGCCGCCAGTTCGGTCGAAACGAGCCCCGCTGGCAGACCGACATCATAGACGAGCGCAAGGTCCAGTTCCCCCGCGAGGATCGCTTGACCGAGCGATCCGATATCCCCTTCGACAAAATCGAGAGTCGCACCCGGACAGGACTCTGCGAACCGACGCATGAGCATGGGAGCATATCGAGGACCGAGGGTTGAAAAGACCCCTAGTCGCAATTGCTGTGGGGTGTCGCCTGCCGTGCCGAAGATGCTGTCCGCCTCGGTTCGAAGGTTGCGCAGGCGCGCGATCCTGTCTCGTCCGTAAGGCGTTTGTTTCATGCCCTGACCGGGAAGCCGGATGAACAGCGCGGCGCCAAAATGAGCCTCGAACTGAGCGATGGCGACGGAGATTGAAGGTTGCGACACGTTCAGCGCCCTGGCAGCGGCTGCGGTCGATCCTGTCTGCGCCACTGCAAGCAAATAGTCGATCTGCCGAAATCCGAATGGTATAGGTTTCATCAATTTAGGATATACCAAACCATTGTTTCTGCCTATTGGGTAAATTCGCCTAGCCTGTGCCCGATACTGCGCCACAGGAGACGTCATGGCAGCACGAACGAAACCTCTTTCCGGTCTTCAGGTCCTGGATTTCACCCGGGTTCTGGCAGGCCCCTATGCCTCGGCGCTGATGGCGGATCTTGGCGCAGAGGTCATCAAGGTCGAAGGGCCAGGGGGCGATGAATACCGCCATGTGGGCCCCTTCCGCGAGGGCGAAAGTGCCCTGTTTCAGGCGGCGAACCGTGGAAAGCGATCGATCCTTCTCGATCTCAAGGACCCGGCGGACCGGAAGGTCGCGATTGCCCTTGCAAGCCGGGCCGACGTGGTCATCGAGAATTTCCGTCCCGGAGTGATGGCCAGGCTGGGACTGGGGCCAGACGAATTGCGCAGGCGCAATCCTCGCCTTGTCTATGCCTCGATCTCGGGCTTCGGGCAAACTGGCCCAAATCACGCGCGCCCGGCCTATGACATCGTGCTGCAGGCGATGAGCGGAATGATGGCCCTGACCGGCGATGCGGACGGGCCGCCGATGATGGTGGGCGAGGCGATCGCCGATGTGGCGGGCGGTCTTTTTGCAGCTTGGGGGATCATGGCCGCGCTGTTCGAACGTGAGCGCACGGGCGAAGGGCGGGTCATCGATCTTGCGCTATTCGATGCGCTGGCCTCGATGATGCCGACCGCCGCAGCGCGCGTCCTCGTCTGCGGGCAGGACCCTTCACGCGTGGGAAGCCGCCATGCCCTTTCGGCACCCTTCGGGGTTTATCCCGCTGGCAAAGGGCATTTCGCCGTCGCAGTTCTGAACGACCGTCTTTTCATCCGCTTTGCGCAGGCGATCGGTCGGCCAGAGCTGGCTGCCGATCCGCGTTTCGCCACGGATGCCGAGCGTCGCCTTCATGAGCCTGTTCTTGCCGAGGCGATTACATCCTGGGCGTCCGATCGCGATGCTGCAGAAGTCGTGGCAGCCCTGACCGAGGCGGGCATTCCCGCAGCACCCCTTTCGACCGCGCGCGAGGCCTGGAGTTCAGGGCAGGTGGTGTCTCGAGGGCTCGCGTCGCCGGTCGATCATCCCATCTTGGGGCAAGTCGCATTGCCCGAGCAACCCGTGCATTTTTCCGATGTGCCGCGCGGCAATCGCCGTCCCGCGCCGGCGCTCGACGAACATGGCGCGCAAATCCGCGCCGAACTGGAGAAGTAGTCAATGGAGTGGAATGACGACGAAGCAGCGATCCTCGATCAGATCGGGCGTTTTGCCGCGGAAGTGCTTGAACCCCGCGCGGCGGGGCTGGACGAAGCCCAGACCTTCGCCACCTGCCACCTTCCCATGATGGCCGAGCTGGGGCTGATGGGGCTTAACCTTCCGGAAGAGGAAGGCGGGCTTGGCCTGTCCGGCCCCGCGCTTTACCGTGCGGTCGAAATCATTGCCGGGGCCTGCGGATCAACCGCCTCGATGTTGACGGCGCATTACCTCGCCACGGATAGCCTTCATCTGGGCGCCGATCCTGAACTCAAGGCGCGGCTCCTGCCGCGCGCGGCATCGGGTGCGTTGGGCGCCTTTGCGCTGACCGAGCCCGAGGCGGGGTCGAATCCTGCCGACATGCGAACGACGGCCCGTCGCGAGGGGAGTGGCTATCGCATTCGCGGGACGAAGGCCTTCATCTCGAATGCGGGCGCGGCCGATTTCATCGTGGTTTATGCCAAGTCCGACCCCGAAGCCGGCGCGCGTGGCGTCTCGGCATTCCTCGTCGAGCCAGGTGTGACGCCGGGTGTGAGCGTCGCCCCGGCCGAGCGGACGATGGGCCTGCGGGGAGGCCATGTCTTCGGCGTCACGTTCGATTGCGTCGTCCCCGAAGAAAACCGCATCGGTCCCGAAGGAACGGGCTTTCGTACGGCGATGCGCGTTCTGGACAATGGCCGCATCGAAGTCGCGGCGCAGGCCACGGGGATCGCGGCCGCGGCCCTTGAGGCGTCGATCCGCTACGCACGAGAACGCCGGGTCGGTGGACAGCCGATCGGGGAATTTCAGGGTCTGCAATGGATGCTGGCGGATAGTGCCAACGATCTCGCTGCCGCGAGGGCACTGGGATATGCGGCGGCACGGCTGCGCGGGACCGGGGCGCGACATGCGACCGAAAGCGCTCATGCCAAGCTTTTTGCATCCGAGGCGGCATTTCGCATTGCCGATCGCGCCCTGCAGATCCATGGCGGCTACGGTTATTGCCGGGACTTCCCGCTTGAACGCTACCTGAGAGACCTGCGGATATTTCGCATCTATGAAGGAAGCTCCGAGATCCAGCGCACAATCATCGCCCGAAATCTGCTGGCGTGAATCCGCGGGCGGGGCCGGGGCCATGCCCCGCGCCAGGCGGCCCCTCGATGGGGCCGACCGGGCGAGCCTTCCTCGATCAGGCGATCACTTCAAGAGTTCCGACGCCAGGCCGAGGACATGGACGATCTTGAGCGAACTCGCATCAACGAGCACCACGCGATCCTCCACGACACGATAGTCGCGACCTGCGCCCGGCCCGGCAAGCCGCCGCAACTCATCGGACCTAAGCGTCCGGCCGTTCCTCGCCGACCCGCCCGTTCGTGGCGCAGCGTGTTGTTGCTGCGTGGTGACGGATTTTGCCCCCTTATTTGCAGCTTGTGCCTGAGGCGCCTTTTTCTGCTCGGTCTTCTCGCCCGCCGCCAAGGGCTGCACACAGTTCGGTTTGTCGTGTTGGCAGGGGCTTTGTTCCGCCGGCGCGGCCAGTGCTGGGGTGCAGGCCAGGTTCGCAAGGCCCAGTGCCGCGGAAATCAGAAACTTTCTCATCATAGTCCCGAAATTGTTGAAAAGTGGAAATGGTCGGCTGGCAGGGTGCCATTTGCGTCGCCCCGGCCATGACAGGGGCAGCCCCGAGGGCCAGCAGGGGTGACGCCAAGAAGGGTCTTGAGAGAGAGGGGGCGGGTCACGGGATTAACCTTCCATCGCTTGTGTCGTCGATCAGGCTAATCCGGCATTTTTTCTCCCTTTCGTCCGGCGCGTGACGAAACCTTTCTGCGGAAAATGAATTTGCAACCGCGTGTTTCTGTCCGCTTGGGCATGTCGTATTGCAGGCCCTCCTATCCGCACGCAACGAGGTCCCCCGACATGGGGCCCTTCGCCGCGAACCGCGTGCGGCCATGCTGGAACCGCCGTCCCGCCCTGGCTCGAACCAGCCAAGCGGATGCCTGACCGAACGAACGCCTGTACTGTGTCATTCGTCACATGGTGCCAGGGCACGCCCGGAAAGCCGGTCGCGGCAAATCGAGAACGACCGGTCAAGCTGGCGCGCGTCCTACGTCTCTTGTGCGGCGCCCTTGATACGCGGGCTCTGGGATTGCCGGATCGGGTGACCGTAAGCGCGCCGGTACGCCTTGCACAGCGCCGCGGCATCCGCATATCCGCAGCGCAGAGCGATTTCGCGCAGGTCATAGGATGAACCGTCCGCCAGTTCGCGGGCATGCGACAAACGCATCATCTGGAAGTAACGTCCGGGCGACATCCCAAGCTCGGCCTTGAAAAGGCGGTCCAGCTTGCTCAACGAAAGGCCGCAGCAGCTGGCGATCTCGCTCAGAGTCGGGGGGGTCTCGATCGTTTCGGCCATCAGGTTGACGACCTGCCGAAGCCGCGCGGTTCCCTTCCCGACAAGTCGCGCCGCCGTCGACAGGGCATTTTGCTGCCTGTCGAAGTCATGGAGGAACATCGAGGAAGCGATGAATGCATTGGCCGGACCGAAGCGCTCTGAAATGAAGGCCAGCATCAGGTCAAGGGCCGCGGACGCGCCCCCGCAACTCCAGACCTTTCCCTCCATCACATAGGGTGCGGGATCGACGTGAACTTGCGGGAATGTCTCGGCAAAGTCGGGCAGCAGCGACCAGTGTAGGGTCGCGCGCTGATCGCGCAAAAGGCCGGCAGCAGCGATGAGCCAGGCGCCGGTATCCGCTCCGACGACAATTCTGCCTTGCCGCGAAAGCGCCAGGATCTGGCGCAGCGTGCTTCTCGTGGCATGTTCGCGGTAGCCGTAGCCCGCCACCACCACCAACAGATCGATCGCACCTGCGCCATCGGCAGGTCTGTCCGGCGAGATCAGAAGGCCGCTGGAAGACCTGATCGGCTGATCCCCGTCCGTCAGGATCTGCCACAGGATTTCTATGCGCGCCTGATCGCGAACGGCCCGAAGGGGCTCGAGCAGGCAGGAAAGGACCATGTTCGAAAAGCCTTCGAACAGCAGGAAAGTGACGCGAACCATTCAAAAATATGACCGAATTGGACAAGAACGTGACATGATAGGACAATGGCTGACGGGTGTAACCCCCTAGCATCAGCCGAAAGAAAAGCCGCGCCATGCGGCTGCTGTCGGGAGTTCGAAATGCCGCTCACCATGAACCGCGAGGTTTTCATCACCTGTGCCGTTACGGGTTCCGGGGGAACCCAGGACCGGTCACCGCATGTTCCGCGCAGCCCGCGCGCGATTGCCGAGAGCGCGATCGCGGCGGCGAAGGCGGGCGCGGCGGTTGTGCATTGCCATGTGCGCGACCCCGAGACGGGCAAGCCCTCGCGCCGGCTCGACCTTTATCGCGAGGTGACCGATCGGATCCGCGATGCCGAGGTCGACGTGGTGCTGAACCTGACCGCGGGCATGGGGGGTGACCTGGTTCTGGGCTCGCCCGAGGCGCCGCTGCCCTTCAACGCGGCTGGCACGGACATGGTGGGCGCGAATGCGCGCATGGCCCATGTCGCCGAATGCCTGCCCGAGATCTGCACGCTGGATTGCGGCACGATGAACTTCGCCGAGGCGGATTACGTCATGACCAACACGCCCGGCATGCTGCGCGCGATGGGCGGCATGATGACGGCGCTTGGCGTCAAGCCCGAGATCGAGGCCTTCGACACCGGGCATCTGTGGTTTGCCAAGCAGCTTGTCGCCGAGGGCGTGCTGACCGGCCCGGCTCTGGTGCAGCTTTGCATGGGGGTGCCGTGGGGGGCGCCCAATGACCTCAATACCTTCCTTGCGATGGTGAATGCGGTGCCCTCGGACTGGAACTGGTCGGCCTTCAGCCTGGGCCGGGACCAGATGGCCTATGTCTCGGCCGCGGTTCTGGCCGGGGGCAATGTGCGGGTCGGGCTCGAGGACAACCTGTGGCTCGGCAAGGGCCAGCTTGCGACCAATGCGCAGCTGGTCGACCGCGCGGTGACGATCATCGAAAGCATGGGGGCGCGGGTGATCGGCCCCGATGCGGTGCGCGAAAGGCTGGGCCTGGTGAAGCGGGCGCCGGTGGGGGTGATGGCATGAGCAAGGCTGCGATCATTGGCGGCGGCGTCATCGGCGGCGGCTGGGCGGCGCGGTTCCTGCTGAACGGCTGGGACGTGGCGGTCTGTGACCCCGATCCCGAGGCCGGGCGCAAGATCGGCGAGGTGCTGGCCAATGCCCGCCGCTCGCTGCCCGCGCTTTACGACCGCGCCCTGCCCGCCGAGGGCAAGCTGAGCTTCCACACCGACCTCGCCGAAGCCGTCAAAGGCGCAAAATGGGTCCAGGAAAGCGTGCCGGAAACGCTTGAGTTGAAACACAGGGTTCTGCCCGCCATCCAGGCGGCGGTCGGTCCCGATGCGATCATCGGCTCATCGACCTCGGGCTTCAAACCCTCAGAACTGAACGCGGCCGGAACGCGTGCCATCGTCGCCCATCCGTTCAATCCCGTCTACCTGCTGCCGCTGGTCGAACTGGTCGGTGATCCTGACACCTGCGCGCAAGCCGCGGAGATCCTGCGCGGCATTGGCATGTTTCCCTTGCATGTCCGCAAGGAAATCGACGCCCATATCGCGGACCGGCTGCTCGAAGCCGTCTGGCGTGAGGCACTTTGGCTGGTCAAGGACGGCGTTGCCACGACCGAGGAAATCGACGAGTCGATCCGGATGGCCTTTGGTATTCGCTGGGCGCAGATGGGCCTTTTCGAGACATATCGCATCGCGGGTGGCGAAGCGGGCATGAAACATTTCATGGCGCAATTCGGCCCGGCCTTGTCCTGGCCCTGGACGAAGCTCATGGACGTGCCCGAGTTCAATGACGCGTTGGTCGATCTGATCGCCTCGCAATCTGATGCACAATCGGGCCATCTCTCGATCCGCGAGCTTGAACGCCTGCGCGACGATAACGTGGTCGGCATGATCCGGGCGCTGCGTCGGTCGGGCAGCGGGGCGGGGGGCGTGGTGCGCGCGCATGAGGGCGGTCTTGTCCAGGGGGGTGAGCACGAGGGCCTGCCGATCACTGTGGCCCGACAGGTTCCGACGACCTGGACCGATTACAACGGTCACATGAACGAGACGCATTACCTTGAGGCCGCCTCGATTGCGACGGATCGCTTCATGGAGATGATCGGGGCCGATGCAGCATATGTCGCGTCCGGGAAAAGCTATTTCACCGTCGAGAACCATGTCCGCTATCTGGACGAGGTCCATGCCGGTGAGCGGCTTACAGTTACGACGCAGGTTCTGGCGGCCGAAGGCAAGAAGATGCAGCTGTTCCACCGCTTATGGCGCGAGGACGACCGGCTCGCGGCCACGGTGGAGACGCTGCTTCTGCATACCGATCTGACCACGCGCCGGACCAGCCTTCCCGAGCCGCAAGTGACCGCGGCACTGACGGGATGGGCCGCGCGCCACGCCGCAATGCCGGCGGATGGAGCAGGCCGCTTTGTTGGTCAACGAGTTCCGGCTCCGGAAACGGTGTAGCGGGAGCGGGGGGGCTACGGCCCCTCGCCATTCGGCGAGAAAGGGGGTCAATCGCTTGACCCTTTCGTCGGAACCCGTCTTATCATTTGCGCAGAAGCTTTTACATGTCGCGCAACTTGATCTTTCAGCCATCCGATCAACCTCTGAGCGTAACGATCCTCGTTCTGCCCGACGCTTCCCTGATGAGCCTGGCGGCGACACTTGATCCGATGCGTGCAGCGAACCGGATTTCCGGTCGCAAGCCTTATCGCTGGCGCGTCGTGTCCATGGATGGACAGCCGGTCGCGACAAGCTGTGGCCTTGCAATGCAGGTCGATGGCGCATTCCAATCGCAGGACGAATGCGATCTTTTGATCGTGGTCGCAGCTTTCAACATTGCCCGTCACGCGACTTCGGCCGTGCTTTCCTCGGTCAGGAAGGGTGCCCGGCGCGCCAGGATGGTCGGAGGCGTCGAGGCCGGAAGCTGGGTCCTGGCCATGGCCGGGCTGCTCGATCAGCGCCAGGCCACGACCCACTGGGAAGATCTGGAAGATTTCGCCGCGCGGTTTCCGCAGGTCAGGGTGATCCCCGATCGTTGGGTGGTCGACGGACCGGTTTTCACCACCGGGGGCGCCGCCCCTGCGCTGGATTTCATGCTTGCGCTGATCCGGGCGCGACAAGGCTTCGGCTCGGCGCTGAATGTCGCCAGTCTCTATGTCTATGAGGAGGTCCGGCTTCCTTCTGACGCGCAACCGCTGGTATCATTGGGCCGGATCGGCAAGCTCGAGCACCGGGTCGCCCAGGCAATCCGGATCATGGAAGAGCATGTCGATGCGCCGCTTCCGATCAAGGTCATTGCAGGACGGGTCAAATGCTCGGCGCGTACGCTTGAGGGGTTGTTTCGGGAAGCGGTCGAAACCTCGCCCGGTGCCTATTACCTGTCACTGCGCCTTCAGGCGGCGCGCAGGCTGATCGTCGATACCGATCTGTCGATGGCCGAGATCGCCGTCAGGACCGGCTTTTCGTCGATCGCCACCTTGGCGCGGTCATTCAGGCGGCAGTTCGGGCAACCCCCGACCGCCGCCCGCAAGGGATCAAAGGCCTAGCGATTCCTTGGCCGCCGGAAGGCCCGGGGCGCCTTCATAGGTGGTGACATCGGCCAGCCAGCCATCCAGTGCCGCAGGATTTTCCTTGAGCCAGCGTTCGGCCGCGGCGCGGGGTTCCATCCCTTCGTCCAGGATATAGGACATCATCACGTCCTCGGCTTCGACCGTGAAGCTGAGATTGGTCAGGAAATTTCCGAGATTGGGGCAGTCCTTCGAGAATCCCGCACGGGTATTGGTCAGGACGGTGGCGCCCCATCTTCGGGCCCGAACACGTCGTTTCCTTCGGACAGGTATTCGAGCTCATAGCGCACGTTCATCGGATGGGGGCGCCAGCCGAAGAACACGATGTCATTGCCGGACCCGATCGCACGTTGCACTTGGGCAAGCATACCTTGCTCGCTGGATTCGACGAGTTCGAAACCGCCAAGACCGAACATGTCCTCATCGATCATCTTGAGGATGGTTCCGTTCGCGCCACTGCCGGCCTCGATGCCGTAGATCTTGCCTCCAAGCTGGTCCTTGAACTTGGCGATGTCGGCATAGGTCTTGAGGCCGGCTTCGTAGCTTTTCGCCGGGACGGCGTAGCCGATCAGGGCCCCTTCGAGATTGGTCGCGACGACCTCGATCTCGCCGGCATCGACGAGCGGCTTCTGGGTCGCCTCCTGCAGCGGCATCCAGTTGCCAAGGAAGATGTCCGTGTCACCCTTTTTCAGCGATTCGAACGTCACGGCGACGGATAGGATCTGGATTTCCGGCTTGTAACCCAGCGCCTCGAGCAGAATGGCACTTGTCGCGGTCGTCGCCGAGATATCGGTCCAGCCGACATCCGAAAATGTCGGCGCCTGGCACGCGGCCGGTTCTGCCGCGTGGGCCTGTGACATCATGGCAAATGCAGTCAGCATGCCGGTGGCGATCTTGATTTTCATCCTTGCGTCCTCCTGTGTCGGCGTTCTTTCAAGAAGGATAACCGAGGAGTGCCAGCCGGATTGTCACAAAGCGCAGCAAATTTTGCAATTTGCGAATCAGCGCCAAAATCCATGGCACCGAGCTAGACTGGAAGTCCGGCATCGGCCTTGGGTTGGTCCATGACGATCTGGCTTTGAACGCGGGCCACCGCAGGATGCGGCAGCAGACGGTGATGAATAAGCGTGTTCAGCGCCGGCAGATCGGCGCACCAGACACGAAGCAGGTAGTCCGCCTCTCCGGTCAGGGTCCAGCAACTGACGACTTCGGGCAGGGTGGCCACGAGGCGGGCGAAGTTCTGGGCGTTGTCTTCACTGTGCGCCGCCATCTGGACCTGGACAAAAGCCTGCACCGTCAAGCCGAGTTTTCCGGGATCGAGACGCGCACCATAACCCAGGATGATCCCTTCTTCCTCGAGCCGGGCGCGTCTTCGCGCAGCCTGGGATGGTGACAGGTTCAGGACTTCGCCAAGTTCCTGCGCGGTGATGTTCGCCCGGCGCTGGAGGGTGGCAAGCAAGCGGGAATCGGTGGGATCATACATGCGGGTTTTTTGCGATAAACCTGTGATTTAGGCGAATATGACGCATGGAAAGACGGCTTGGAACCAAAAATTGCGCGCATCCGGCATGGATCAGGTGCGATCCTCTGTCCAAGCACCTTTGTGGGAGGAACAAATGGGCCCTTTTCCGCACGACGCACCCCGCGCCACGATATCCGAACAGAACCCGGCGGGAACGGATGGTTTCGAATTCGTGGAATTCGCTCATCCGCAACCGGACGAATTGCGCATGCTGTTCATCCGCATGGGCTATACACTCACGGCCAGACACCTGACGAAAGCCATCGAGCTTTGGCAACAGGGCGACATCACCTATGTTTTGAATGACGAGCCGGGCAGCCATGCCAGAGATTTCGTCGAACGGCACGGACCCTGCGCTCCCTCGATGGCCTGGCGTGTCGCAGACGCGCGGCACGCGTTCGAACATGCCGTGAAGAACGGCGCCAAGCCCTATGAAGGTTCGGGGAAGACCCTCGAGTGGCCAGCGATTATCGGCATCGGTGGTTCCCTGATCTACTTCACCGATCGCTATGGCGGCGATGCCAATCCCTATGCCGACGAATTCAGGTTCATCACGGCGCCCAAGCCGGCGGGCGTCGGGTTTCACTATCTCGACCACCTGACCCATAACGTCCACCGGGGCAACATGGACAAGTGGTTCGACTTTTACGGCAAGATCTTCCAGTTCCGCCAGATCCGGTTCTTCGATATCGAAGGAAAGTATACCGGTCTTTTCAGCCGTGCATTGACCAGCCCCTGTGGCCGTATTCGCATCCCGATCAACGAGGATCGGGGCGAGACAGGTCAGATCGTCGAATATCTGCGCCGCTACAACGGCGAGGGCATCCAGCACATCGCTGTCGGCTCCGAGGACATCTATGCCTCGACCGACGCGATTGCCGCGCGCGGGCTGAAATTCATGCCAAAGCCGCCAATGTCCTATTACGAGATGTCGCATGACCGGGTGAAGGGGCATGAAGAGCCGATCGATCGCATGGCCGAGCATGGCATCCTGATCGACGGCGAAGGCGTGGTCGATGGCGGTGAGACGCGCATCCTGTTGCAGATCTTCTCGAAAACGGTAATCGGCCCGATTTTCTTCGAATTCATCCAACGCAAGGGCGATGACGGCTTTGGTGAGGGGAATTTCCGTGCCTTGTTCGAAAGCATCGAGCAGGATCAGATCGAGCGCGGGGTCCTGCAGGCGTCGTAAACGCCGTCCTCTCGCGCATAGGGATCGGTGAGCGCGGCCAGCAACCGGCCGCTGCAGTCGCCGAAACCGATTGCATAGCCATCACCCTGCGCCCGACCGCGCAGGGTGATCTGGTCACCGTCTTCGAGAAAGCTTCGCGAACCGCCCGAGATCATCACGCGTTCAGTACCCCCCCAGCTTAGCTCGAGCATGCTGCCACGGCTGGCTTTGTCCGGCCCGGAAATCGTGCCCGACCCGAGGAGATCGCCGGTCGACATTGCACAACCGGATAGGGTGTGATGAGCCAGTTGCTGGCCCGCCGAATAGTAAAGCTGCGAGGCGTTCGTTCGGCAGATCACGGTTTCCGTCCCGCCCTGCGGGGTAAGGCCAACCTCAAGAGCGATATCGTAGTTCATCGCCCGCGGCTCGGCCAGATAGGGCAGCAGCGCAGCCTGACGGGTCGGCGTTTCGACCCGGAAAGGCTCCAATGCGGCTCGCGTGACGATCCATGGTGAAATCGTTGTGGCCGTGGCCTTCGATTGAAACGGGCCAAGGGGCTGGTATTCCCAGGCCTGAATGTCGCGCGCCGACCAATCGTTGAGCAGCACATAGCCGAAGATCATTGCATCGGCTTCTTCGACGGTGACAGGTCGACCGGGCTGCGACGGCATTCCGACGACGGCGCCCAGTTCAAGCTCGAAATCAAAACGTGTCGAGGGCGAAAATTGGGGCGTTATCTCGTTCGGATGCTTCACTTGCCCCCAGGGGCGACGCAGCTCTGTCCCGGACACCACCACGGAAGAAGCTCTGCCATTATAGCCGATCGGCATGTGCAGCCAGTTCGGCGGAAGGGCATTTTCGGCCCCCCTGAACATGGTACCCACATTCTCGGCGTGGCATCGAGCGGCGTAGAAATCGGTGTATTCAGCGATTCTGAATGGCAGGTGCAGTTGCGCGACGTTCATCGAAACGAGGTGCGGGGCCACTTCCCTTGCTTCGGCCGAACCTTCCGCAAGCAACTCGATCAATCGCCCACGCATCCGCGACCAGGTACTGGGCCCGGCTGCCATCAAGGCGTTCCAGAAGGGCTTGTCAAACAGCGGCTCGGCCGAAATGTGCAGGAGGCCCGCCCGCTCCAATTTCGCCATGTCGACGATCATATCGCCGATCGCAACGCCGCATCGCGGGGCTTCGCCAAGGCAAGAAAATACGCCGCAGGGCAGATTGTTCAGGGGAAACGAGCTTTCCGCATCATTCGCCCCCGGTACCCAGGACCTGATCAAAGCCATGTTTTGCTTGTCACCTTGATTCAAGAATATGTTGATGCAGCGGTGTGAACCCCATCCGCTGCCTATTTTGGATCGGGTGTGCCGTCGAATTTCTTTTCGAGGCTTCCCCAGCAGTCGATGTAATCTTCTTGCAGGTGACCGGATTGCGCCGCGAACGGCGTCAGGTGTTGGGCGAAGCGGGTTTCGAACATGAACGACATGGTCTGATCGAGTTTTTCCGGTCTCAACTCGGCATTCGATGCCGCCTCGAAGGCGTTTCGATCCGGGCCGTGAGGCAGCATGCAATTGTGCAGGCTCATGCCGCCCGGCGCGAAGCCCTTGGGCTTGGCGTCATAGACCCCGTAGATGTTCCCCATCAATTCGGACATGACGTTCTTGTGGTACCAAGGCGGACGGAAGGTCTGCTCGGCCACCAACCAGCGTTCCCGGAACAGGACGAAGTCGATATTCGCCGTGCCCTCGACCCCCGAAGGCGCGGTCAGGACGGTGAAGATCGAAGGATCGGGATGATCGAACAGGATCGCGCCAACCGGGCAATAATTGCGCAGGTCGTATTTGCAGGGCGCATAATTCCCATGCCAGGCGACAACATCCAACGGCGAATGGCCGATCCTTGTCCGATGGAACTGACCGCACCACTTCACGGTCACAGTCGAAGATGTCTCGCGATCCTCGAATGCGGCAACCGGTGTCTTGAAGTCGCGCCTGTTCGCCATGCAGTTTGCGCCTATCGGCCCCCGCCCAGGCAACGCGAATTTCTGGCCGTAGTTTTCGCAGACGAATCCTCGCGCGGGACCTTCGAGCAGTTCAACGCGATAGACGAGGCCACGGGGGATCACGGCAATTTCCTTGGGCTCGATATCAATGATCCCGAGTTCGGTGCAGAAGCGCAGCCGCCCCTCTTGCGGGACGACCAGGAGCTCGCTGTCGGCGGAATAGAAATAGGCGTCCTGCATCGAATGGGTCACAAGGAAGATATGGCTTGCCATGCCGGTCTGGGTGTTGACGTCCCCAGCCGTGGTCATGGTTCGCATCCCGGTAATCCAATCCAGCGGTTCGTCCGGCACCTTGATCGGGTCCCAGCGATATTGACCGAGGCTGACGATATCGGGGTCAATGCACGGCGCCGTTTTCCATAAGGGCATATCGAGCCGCTCAAAGCGATGGGTGTGGCGAACGCTCGGCCTGATCCGGTAGCACCATGTCCGCTCATTCTGGTGGCTGGGCGCCGTGAAAGCTGTACCCGAAAGCTGTTCGCCATATAGCCCGTAAGTGCATTTCTGCGGTGAGTTCATGCCCTGTGGCAAAGCGCCGGGCAGAGCCTCGGTTTCGAAATCGTTGCCGAAGCCCGGCATGTATCCTTCATGCGGCCCATGGGTCGTCACGGCGCGGATCATGCCCTTGGGAAGATCAATACTTGTCATCTGGGCCCCCTCCGAATCCTTCGTCTTCCATGGTCATTGCATTTGCAACGAAGTCAAGCTTCACTGGCCTGAACTCTCCCGGATGCGAGGCGCCATGACCGGTTTTGTCCTGAACGATTTCCTGCCCTATCGGCTTGCGGTTGCCGCTTCGCGTGTCAGTCGCGCCTTCGAAAGGCGCTATATGGCCGAGGCCGGGATAACCGTGCCGGAATGGCGTGTTCTTGCCCATCTATCGCAGGAAGGGGCGGTGTCCGTCCGCGAGATCGAATTGCGGGCCGACATGGAAAAATCCAAGGTCAGCCGCGCGGCATCGCGGCTTCAGCGTCAGGGGCTGATCGAAAAGCTCGAAAATCCCGGAGACCGTCGGCTGGTCTCCCTTTCCCTGACGCCGAAGGGCCTGATAATGGTTGAGCGTCTCATCCCGCTGGCCATGGAATTCCAGTCGGAACTGCAGGCCGTGCTGGGGGACAGGCTGCTATGCTTCGATAAGGGGCTCGCCACGATTTGCAATGGCAAGTTCTGACGCTCAGCTTGCCGACCACCCTTCCAGCGCCCCGACAAATGCTGTGAGCCAGAGGTTGGTCTGATGACCGTCGAGCACACGATGATCTATGGTCAGGCTGACATAGGCCATCGGGCGGATCTGGATCGTGTCGGTCCCGTCGACTTCGCGCACGACGACCCGCTTTTCCAGCTTGCCGATCCCGAGGATTGCCGATTGAGGCTGATTTATGATGATCGGCGCCGCAAGCAGCGACCCGGAAACGCCGTGATTCGAGATCGTGAATGTTCCGTCGCGCATGTCTTCAGGTGCCAATCTGCCTTCGCGAGCGCGGGTCGTCATGTCCTGCAGACGGGTTGCGACGCCACGCAGCGACAGTTCCTGCACATTGCGGATCACCGGAACGACCAGCCCCTTGTCGCCGAGCGCCGTGCCAATTCCAATATTGGTATCCTCGAAGATCTCCAGCCGGTCCTCGTGCCATCGGCTGTTCACACCGGGAACGGCCTGCATCGCCCGCGCGGCCGCGAGAACGATGTAGGCGGTATAGGATAGCGCGATTCCATCCCTCTCGAACGAGGGCTTGTGACGCCTGCGATGGGTGATGATGGCGCTGAAATCAGCTTCGAAAACGGCAGTCACCTGCGGCGCTTCGCGGACCGATTTCAGCATGTTGCGCGCAATGGCGAGCCTCATCTGGTCATGCGGGACGGAACGGCTGGGGGAACCTTTTGGCTTCGGCGTCGCGGCTGGCGCGGGGGGAGCGGGCCGCTTTGTCAAGCCTTGGGCGGCATCATCCGCGTTGGCCCGATCCACGTCGGCACGGGTCAGGCGGCCGTCGCGGCCCGTTCCCTTGATCGTGGCCGGGTTCAATCCGCTTTCAGCGAGCGCCTTCCGAACGGCTGGAGAGTGCCAATGTGACATGTCGGGCGCGGCAGTTGCCGGATTGCCAGACGGCAAGTTCTCCGCCAGCTCGATCCGGCCCAGGATCATGCCCGGACGGGCCTGCGATCCCGTGTCGATGATGATTTCGGCCAGCCTTCCGGCGACCGGAGAGGGAACTTCGACCGACACCTTGTCGGTTTCAAGTTCGACCAGCGGATCGTTGATTTCGACCATATCGCCAATGGCGCGAAGCCAGTTCGAGACGACGGCCTCGGTGCCTTCCTGCTCAAGTGGAACCAAAATGTCCGTCATGTCAGAACCCCAGCACGTCTTCGAGTTTCGCACGGATCGCCGCGACCGAGGGCACGGCCCATTCCAGCAGCGCAGGGTTATGCGGGCTGGGGATGTCGGGCATCGTCAGGCGTTCCACCGGGGCATCGAGCGTCGTGAAGCCTTCAGAGGCGACGACGGCGGCGATCTCTGCCCCAAAGCCAGCAGTCTGCAGGTCCTCGTGAACGATCAGGC
Source organism: Paracoccus sp. MBLB3053 (assembly GCF_031822435.1). NCBI lineage: Bacteria > Pseudomonadati > Pseudomonadota > Alphaproteobacteria > Rhodobacterales > Paracoccaceae > Paracoccus > Paracoccus aurantius. The sequence goes on from NZ_JAVQLW010000003.1 coordinate 69,121, forward strand.
AGCGATGGGTCTTGGCGACCGAGGCCAGTACGGTTTCGCGATCCCAGGGCATGAGCGTGCGCAGGTCGATCACATCGATCGAAAGTCCCTTCGCTGCGGATTCACAGCGATCGACCATGCCGCCCCATGTGACGATGGTTGCGTCCTTGCCCTCGGAGACCAGTTTTGCCTTGCCGAAGGGCAGCGCGAAATCGTCGCCGGGCCAGGGCCGGCGCGCCCAGGAATGGTCGAGCATCGCGCGGTGTTCGAGAAAGATCACCGGGTCATTGCCGCGCAAGGCCGTGCGCAGCAGCCCCACAGCATCCTCGGCATTCGAAGGTGAGGCAACCATCCAGCCCGGGCTGTGGACAAAGGCCACCTCGTTGGTCTGGCTATGCCATGGGTCTCCGCATTTGAAGAAGCCGACCGGCATCCGCACCACCATCGGCGCGGCGAAGCGGTTGTTGGTGCGCCAGCGCATCGACCCGCAATCATTCAACTGCTCGGTCGCGGGTTCGGCATATTTGCGGAACTGGATTTCGGGGACCGGCAAGAGACCCGCCAGTGCCATCCCGACGGCGCGGCCAATGATGCCTTCCTCGGAAAGCGAGGTGTCGAAGACACGTTCGGCGCCGAATTTTTCCTGCAGGCCCAGGGTCACGGCATGGACCCCGCCCTTGGCGCCGACATCCTCGCCGAAGACCACCATGTGCGGGTTCGAGGCCAGTTCCTGATCCAGAACCCGGCGGATCGCGGTCACCATATTGATGCGCTGCCCCTCAGGGCGGGGCATGTCGGTCACAGCAGGGGGCTGCCAGCCGTGATTGCGCAAGCCGCCGACCTGCTGCATCTCTCCATCGTAGAAGACATGCTTCATCACCGAACCGGGCTTTGCGACCGGGCGAAGCTGGGCGGCGGCGCATGCGGTTTCGACACGGGCTGACGCAGCTTCCACCTCGGCATCCCATTCCTGGCCGGACATTCGCGCGGGAACGAGATAGGATTTCAGCTTGTGCCACGGATCTCGCGCCCATTCGGCCTTGACGACATTCTCACCCTTATAGGTCTGGGTGTCCTGGAAGCTGTGCCCCTGAAGCCGCGGGACGGTCAGTCGCAACATGACGGGCGCATGTTCCTCGCGGACATGGGCCACGGCCTCGGCAATCAGCCGGGAGGCTTCGCCGGGATCGGTTCCGTCCCCCGACAGAATGCGCAAGCCCTGCCAGGATGCGAGATTCGCCGCGATATTACCGCCCGGTGTCTGGAAGCTCGAAGGAACCGAAATGCCGAAGCCGTTGTCCTCGACATAGAAAAGCATCGGCAACTTCTGCGTGGTCGCGATGGTCAGCGCCGACCAGAAGCCGTTTGACGCCACCGAACCGTCGCCTCCGAGCACGACCGCGATCGACCGGGCATGTTCAGCCGATCCCAACACCTTGGCGTAAAAATCGAGCGCCTGCGCCCAACCGGCCGTAGGGGTGTACTGGGCGCCAACTCCGCCGCACATCGGCAAGGCCGTCGCGCCGCCCGGATTTGGATAATTGAAGACCACGCCGATATCTCGCCCGTCGGAATAGCCCCCCGCGCGCCCCATCGCGGAACCCAGCGCATCTTCGGGGTCAACACCCAGGGCAAGCAAAAGCGGTCGTGAACGATAATAGCCGCAGACCGCGTCATGAGGCCCGTCGAGTTGCAGCCCCAGCAGGATTTGAGCCATGTCGTGACCGCGCGCCGAAAACTGGTAGAGCACCTTCTTCTCAGGCACGAGCCGGCTTTCCTCCATCTCGTCCAGGGCCCTGCTCATGGCCAGATGACGCAGAAGCTTTCTCCAATCGACCGCCGTGTCGGGCGCGTTGCGCAACGCGGCAATCGTTCCTGTTCTCGCCATGGTGAAGCCTCCCCTGCTTTGGGAAGTATTGTGATCCGAATTTCGCGAATATCTCTTTCAATCGTGTCGGTGTGCGCGCCAAATGATAAACACGCGTTTCATATTGTGGGGAATTGTGAACAAAGCGATCCAGATTGATTCCATCGACCGTAAGATCATCGAGGCGCTGCAGGTCAATGGCAGGCTGTCGAGCCAGGAACTCGCCGAGCGAGTCGGTTCATCGGCTGCCTCTTGTTGGCGCAGGGTGCGAGCGCTTGAGGAAGCGGGCGTCTTGCAGGAAACGGTGCGGCTGGTCGATCCGGTTCTGCTGGGTCGGGGGCTGGATGTCTTTTGCCAGATCAGGCTCAAGTCGCAGGGGCGTTCTCAGCGCGCTGTCTTCGAAACCTTCATCGACGCGCAACAGGACGTGGTCGAATGCTATTCGATCAGCGGTGATTGGGACTATCTTCTGCATGTTGTCGCAAAGGACGTCGCAGATTACGAACGTGTCCTCATGCATGGGATACTGGATCATGACGCTATCGCCAGCTCGTCTTCGATCTTCGTGTTGCGACGGGTGAAGCACAAGACGGCCATCCCGGTTCACGACCTATGATCTCTCTTCCCGGCGCATGGCCCGGCAGCCTGCAAGCAAGCATAAGGCGGGATTTGCCCGCGAGTGCCGCAGGGCATCCTGGCTCATCGTCAGCGGATTGCCGCCGCATGGCCGTTGCCTTCCTGCCATAACAGCTATGCGAAGCCGTCAGAAACCTCGAAACCGAAAGAAGCTGTTTGTAGGCTGGCTCAATCTGTGCCAACCAGAAGCCCGTGTTTTATCAATCGCAGGAAGCGGACATGGCGACGGGCACCGTAAAATGGTTCAATAACGACAAGGGCTATGGATTCATCCAGCCCGATGCAGGTGGTTCGGACGTTTTCGTCCACATTTCCGCCGTAGAGCGGGCCGGCATCCGTAGCCTGCCGGATGGACAGAAGGTTTCGTACGAAATCGAACGCGGCCGGAATGGCAAAGACAGCGCCGTAAACCTGGCGCTCGTCTGATCCAGAACACGCGCGCCGGGGCCCGCTGAAGGGAGCCCGGCGCGAGCTTGCACGCAGATGTGCGGGCGTTCGCCTGCCTGATTCGCATGGCATGTCCCGAGCGGACAACCTTCTCCACTTAGGAATCTTTTGGTCGGACGTGTCGTCCGTGCCCCCAGCGGGATGCTCGACCTGTCGACGCGTCTGCGCAATTGGTCTGACGATCCTCGAGAAAGTCCGTGACAAGTTCCGGCGCCTTGATGAAGATCAGACCGAGTCAGAAGTGCATTTCACATCTGTCGGGGCATTGCGAATGACCAATTCTGTTCTTCCCAATTCTTCGAAAATGCTGCTTTTGCGGGCCGAGTTGCAGAACCGCCTGCACCAGTCGCTGGCCCATATGCTGACCGAAGTGGTCGAGCCAGAACCGGCGCTGGCCGTGAAGATTCAGGATGGATTGGCCCGAGTGCAGCGGAGTTTCCCCGAGCCTGCGCTTTTCGCTTTGCACATGGCCCTGCGCGACAGCCTGCTGGCGGGCGATCTTTCTGCTTTCATGGCCGCGCGCGCGCAATTTGCTGGCTGGCCCTTCGAAGATGCGGTGAGGCCCGATCTTGCGCTCCGAGTGCTTACGCCGTCCGAAATCGGGCGCAATAAGTTCGCGCTGATCGCCCGGGCGCTCGCCGATGATGTGGGCTTGACCGCGACACTCTGCCCTCCACCCGCCGGGGCAGCCTCGGTGATGGCCGAAGTTATCGCCCAAGCCGAGTCAGTGCTTGCGCAGACCGCGCCGGCCTGGGCGGCCGAATTGCAGCTTCTTATCTCGGACATTGTTCTGGCGGTCAGCGGAGACGATAGCGGGCGGCAGGGCTTTGCCGGCGGGTCGAGTTTCGATTTGTTCGGCGGGATACTCATGAACCCGCTCTACCGTGCCGATCTTGCACATTGCCTGATGACGCTGATCCACGAATCCTCGCATCTGCGCCTGTTCTGCTGGCATCTTGAAGATGAGATAGTGCTGAATGGCCCTGAGGAAACCTTTCGCTCGCCACTTCGTCGCCAGCCGCGCCCGATGGAGGGGATCTTTCACGCGACCTGGGTATCGGCTCGCATGGCTGTCTGTGGCGAGACAGTACTGTCTGAGCCGAATGGCGCGCTGACACCCGCCGACGAAGTCCGGCTCGGGCAGGATGTCGAGCGAGCACGCGCCACGTTTCGCGATGGCGTGGCGGTCGTGCGCGAGCATGGCCGACTGACCGAGCGAGGCAAAGAACTGATCGAGGATGCGCAAGACGCGGTCGCACATCTCGTGCAGGCCATCTGATGGCGGGCGAGGGCTTTGCCGATGCGCTTCGTCGCAGGCTGGCCCAAGACGCCGATCGGGAGGTAATCCGCGAACCGCAGCGCTGCCTGACGGGCGGCGATTTGCTGAACCGGGCAGAGCTGATCGCAGGCTGGCTTGCCCGGCAGGCGGAATGCGAAAGGGCAACCACGATCGGCCTGGCGCTCCACCGGAACAGTTGGATGATCGCGGCTGCGCTGGCTTGCTGGCGACTGGGCAAGGCGGCGCTTTTTCTTGACTATCGCCTCACGCCCACGGATGCGCGTTCCTGGCTCCGTCGGGCCGGACCTGTCATGATTGTCGCGTCCCAGGCACGTCTGCGCGATGCAGGTGCTGGTGTGGCGATCATGCCCGATCCCGACACTTTGCCCGCCCATGCCTTTGCTGACCACGATGCTGCCCCGGACGACATCTCTGAATTCGTCACCAGTTCGGGCGTCACGGGTGAGCCGAAGATAACGCCGATCAGTCATGAGCGATTGCTTGGCATGGTGCGGGCCTCGGCCGAGGATGGTCGACGCGGCCCATGGGGCGAGGCGCTTTCGCCGCTCAGCGTCGCCTTTGGCGGCTCGCGTCATGTCTGGTGGCGCAACCTTCTGGCAGGCAAGCGCATCCACGCGATGGAGATGCTCTTTTCGACCGCCGAACTTGACCGTGCCCTGCGCGAGCCGGGTGTCGAGGAATGTGGCCTGCCGCCACATCTGATCCGCGCCCTGCTGGACCATGCCCGCCGTCATCCCGGTCCCGAGCCGCGCTATCCCCACCTGCTCAAGCTGCATTGCATTGGTGGGCCGGCCAGGGCCGAAGACAAGCTTGCGGCACAGCAACTGCTATGCGCCGACTATCTGATGACCTACAGCTCGACCGAAACGGGCGTGTTGGCGCGAATCTCGGGTACCGACCTTCGGCGCAAGCCCGCCTCCTGCGGCAAGGTCAGCCTGCCGCCCGGTGCCCGTCTAGACATCATCGGAGAAGATGGCGCGCGCCTTCCTGTGGGAGAGGCGGGGCGCATCCGCGTGAGCTATCCGGCGCGAAGTGGCGGCGATACGATCCACCTGTACCCCGGCGATCATGGCTGGATTGACGATGAAGGGTTCCTGTTCATCACCGGCCGAGGTGCGGGGATACTATGCCGAAACGGTGTGAACTTCTCGGTCGCCGCGCTCGAAGCCAAATTGATGGCAAGCGGCCTTCTGCGCGATGTGGCCGTGCTGCCCATGCGCGCTGCGGCGGGGGATGATGCGCTTGCGATCGCGGTTCTTCCTCTTCATCCCGGCGCAAGCGAGATCGGTCGGAACTTGCGCCGCCACCTTGTAAGCCACGAACAGCCCGAGCATCTGATCCGGCTGCATCCCACCGACCTGACCCCTGGGGGCAAAATACCCCGAGCCGCGCTCCTTGAACGGCTGATTGCTGCCCCGCAAGATCTTGAGCACATCTGAAGGAAGCCAAATGGACGAAGCGACGGTGCGACAGGAAGTCATGCTCGCGTTCTCTCGCGTTCTTGGCTGCGAGTTGGGTGAGTTCGACAATTTTTTCGACCTCGGGGGGGATTCCCAGAAGGCGGTCGAGCTGATCGAGACGGTTTCCGAGCGTTTCGGCATCTATCTGGAGTTTGCATTGCTGCTCGATTGTCCAAGCCCGGCCGAATTGTCGGGCCGCGTATTGGGAAAGCTGGGCCGGGCCAGATGAGCTTGCCGAACGACGATGCGCCGCTGGTCGATCTTGCCACTGCGCTCCGGCGTATCGAGCTGGTGAATCGCAGTTGGCCCGGTGAAAAGCTTGAGCCTGTGGGGGCGCTGCGAGGGCTTGGGCTGGACGGCGATGCGGTGCCGGTCTTCTGGACGTTCAACTCTGCTCTGGAACTCCCGGCATTGGCATCGCAACTGCCGCCAGGCCAACCCATTGTCGGGATGCGTTCGCTGAACGAGATCGTGCATAAGGCTGCGCGCGAACGCAGCAGGATCGTCGATGTGCTTGCCGGCTATTATGCGCGAAACCTGATCGCGCGCTTTGGCAATGAGCCCTGCATCGTCGGTGGGAACTGTCAATCCGCCGAAGTGGCATGGCACGTCGCCCTGCACCTTCTCGCGGCTGGGGTCGATTTGCGAGGTTTCATCACTCTCGATGCGGACTGGCAGCTGCCGCTCCCGGTCCCGGTGCGGATGATATTCGGCAGCGAAAGTTCGTTCAACCCGAGCTTGCGAGTGGCGCGGGCCGAGATGGAGCGTCGGCACAGACATTGGTCCGCCCTGTTTCCCGCCTACGAATTCTGCGTCACTCAGGGAAGTCACGGCACGTATTTCCGTCCCGAGAATATCGCCGCACTTACCGATCACATCCTGGCTCCCATGCCGGCTTTCAAACTGCGGCCGACGGCGATACCGCAGCGTTGGAGCCTGCGCCGGAAGGGTGATCAATGGGTTCTGGCGCTGCCAGCCCGGCATATGCCCGAAGATGTTCGGGATGTGCTCGTCGTGCCCTTTCTGGGGCGACCTGATGCATCGCCTCTTGCCTGGTCGGAACTGTTCGACCTGGCCGCGCGACCAGAGCGCCGCGGGCGACATTGGCAGGTCCGCTTGGGGCCGCTGCCCGGGCCGGGCCCTTGGCAGGTCGCACCGCTCGCCTGCGCAAAGGGCATAGGGCCGCTTGCCTGGCCCCCCAACAAGGAGACGCTGCCGCTAGGGTGTATCAATCTTCCAATGGAAACCCCGGTCCGCAGATCCGGCGTGCTGAGGTGGCTTCAATGGCTGCGAAGCCCATTTTCAGGCCGGCGGCTCGCCCGGTTCGCCGATCTTCGGGGCGGAAGCGGCAACGCTGCCCCGGAGCATGAGAATCTTCGCGAGGTTCAATTTCGAGAGGATAACTGAGTTCATCAGGCCAATTCCCCTTTCGCTTGCAAACGCATTGCAACCGGATGCTATGCGCAAGCCCCGGACCTGTAAACGATCTTCTTTTAAACCGGTGCGATTGGCTGGGCATTGTTCCGATCTGCCCTGGCCGATGCCAGACGCGGCGGTTGCGATGGGACTCTGCTAGCCCGTTTCGCCAAGAACGAATCTTGGTGCCTCATCTCTGCTCTTGCCGTTTCAATCGCCCGGGATATCTTGTCGCGAAAGGTGGCCACACAGGCTGCCGGTGCGGGGCCTTGGATTGCACAGATGCCGTTCATCGAATTTCTAGAAAAGAACCCGCTCGCCTTCTTCCTTTGCTTGCTGGCAGGCCTGATCCTGTCCTTCGAACTGGGTCTGGGGATAGGAAGACGAAGGCGCAGAGCGATTGGCGCAGGTGCGGATGAAGGCGCCACGCTGGTCGTCGGCAGCGTTCTGGGGTTGCTGGCATTCGTGCTTGCCCTGAACCTTTCGACAGCATCCACGCGGCTCGAAAATCGCATGAATAGCGGTCTTGCGGAGGTCAATGCGATCGGGACGGCAATTCTTCAGGCGCAGGCCGTCGGAGGTGATCAGAGCGCGGCGATGGTGCAGGATCTCAAGCGTTATCTCTTGTTGCACTATCGTTTCGTGCGCGCGGCACCGGATTCGTCCGAGATCGGCGAAACCACTGCCGAGTCCGATCTGCTTCAGGCGCGGATCTGGACGATGCTGGAACGGCGAGTTGCCGAGGCGCCAACACCAGCCGTCACGTCCTTGATGAATTCTCTGAACAACGCTTTCGATTCCACGACCGCCATGCGGCTGATGATGGAATATCGGATGCCGATGCAGTTGATCTGGCTGCTGCTCGCGATGAGTGCCCTTGGCTCGGCAACTGTCGGTTACCAGTTCGGTCTGACCGGACGGCGCGGCCAGATGGCGGCGATCGTCCTTTCGGTCCTGTGGTGCGCGGTCGTGACGGAGATCATTGATATCGGCTCGGGGCGGATCTGGAGTTTCCGGACGGATGCCCGTGTCTATGAATGGGCGATGGACGGATTTGGAGTGGATCGAAGCCCTTGATTGCCTTCCGTGTTGCGACCTGTCGCCGCCATCTGCGAAGGGGGCGTTCCCAACGGGCGACACCCTGTGCTAGTCTGCCGCTGACATTCTAGAACGGCATAAGCAGCAAGGGAGTGGCCCTTTGTTTTCTCGCCCCGGAATAGACTGCCTTTCTCCAGATCCGCATTTTTTTGCCCTGACGGGATGCCGGGCCGAAAGGCACCAGCCATGATCGCGTCGGTCGGACGGCCCGCGCGGCTGCTGAGGTCTTTGACCGTCGCGATGGCGGTTTCGCTGGCCGCAGGCTCCGTCCTCGCCCAGCCCGCAGGTGGCGCAGATGAGCCGCCGCCAGTCACGACAGAGGATGTGCGGTCAGCACTGCAAGAGATCGTGGCTTCGGCTGACGCGGCCGAAGAGGCGGTGACAACAGACGATCCAGAGGTTGATCCTGTCGTGCTCGATAGGCTCCTGGAGCCCCTGACACTGAGCCAGCTCAAGACCGAGATGTCGGCATGGCAGGACCTTCTGCAAGGGGCTGTCAACGATCTTTCCGAGGCCGAGATCGAGTTGCTTCGCCTGAATGCCGAACAGGAAAAGGCGCAGGGCGAGGAGGCAGCCGACGCGCCGGCGGAGTCCGAGCCTGAACTGACCCCCGAGCAGGAAGAACTGGTCAAGAAGATCTCGGGGCTGCGTGAAAGACGAACCGCGATTTCGGACCGGTTCCGCCTGGTCATGGACGCCTATGAAGACAAGGGAGGAGACCCTGCCGATACCCAGAGCTATCGCGCATATGTCAAGGACGTGGGAGGAGTTCAGCTTGATACCCGGGATTTGAATTCGGCCTGGCTCACGCTCAAGGAATGGGCCTATGCCGAAGATGGCGGAAAGCGGCTGGCCCGCAAGGTCATGACCGTCCTTATTGCCACTGTGGTCGGTATCATGGTGGGATGGCTGCTGAGCCTTGCCGTCAGTACCACCCTCAGGAAGACGGGTCTGAGTTCCCAGTTGATGCGTCATTTCCTGCGACGCTGGATTGCCCGCCTTGGCGGGCTGATCGGCTTTCTCGTTGGCCTGTCGTGGATCGGCACAAACATGACCCCGATCCTTGCGGGGCTTGGTGCAGCGGGCTTCATTCTGGCCTTTGCGCTGCAGAACACGATCAGCAATTTCGCCAGCGGCATGCTGATCCTGTTCCTTCGCCCCTTCGACGCGGGGGATGAAATCGAGGCGGCGGGCGTTTCGGGTGAAGTCGAAAAGGTTTCCCTGTTCTCTACGCATTTGAGCACGGCCGAAAACCGCAAGGTGATCGTCCCCAACAACAAGATCTGGGAAGATGTCATCGTGAACTCGACCGGGGCCGACACGCGCCGTCTCTCGCTGGAGATCGAGGTCAAGGCATCCGAACACAGCCTGGACGAGGCCGAGTCGATCCTCCGCAAGGTCATGGAGGAGAACCCCGATGTCATGAAGGAGCCTGCGCCGGCCCTGACGCTCAGCGCAATGACCGGCGACGCATATACATTCACCTGCTGGCCTTGGGTGCAGACCGCAGAACGCAATCGCGTCCGATGGCAACTTGTGTCCGAGATCGGCAGACGCCTCAGCGTCGTGAAGGGGGCAACGAAACCCGCTGAAGAGTCATCGTGACGCGGTGCGTGGGGAAATGACCAATAACCGTCTTGGCATGCTGACGCTGGCAGCAGCGATCTGGCGGTCCTTTGCACGGTTGCGCAGGCAGCGTGAGATGGCGGTCAGATTTACGGCGCAACTTTGCCGAATTCGTATTTCGACTGTATTGTTCATGGACGCAGCGGCGCGGACGTATTACTGATTCAGAAAACACCCACGCGCAGGACACAACTTGTGCGTGTATAAATCGGGCAGAAGTCGAGCGTGCAAAAAGAACAATTCAGCGAGTCGACGTCGCGGCAGGTCGCGCGCGTCAAGCCCGTCCAGATCCGGGGACGCTTCTTTACGGCGGTGGCCATTCAGCTTGCCGGCGAGGCGGATGAGGGCTTTTTCGAGGCGCTGGATGTAAAGCTGCGCCAGACTCCGCAGTTTTTCGAGAATGCTCCGGTCGTCATTGACCTTGAGCAGTCTGTCGGGCTCGACAGTTCCGAGGCTATCGGCCGGATCGCAGATCAATTGAGAGCGAGAAAACTGTCGGTCTTTGGCATCCAGAATGCGACGGATCTTCAGATCGCCGCCGCCGAAAAGGCCGGCCTGATCCTTTTGCCCGGTGGTCGCAATGCACCCCTTGATCGGGTTTCGCGGCCAGATCGGCGCGCCGAGGTCGTTCAGGCACCGGTTGCGAAGGAGCCTCCTTTGCCGGGATCGCGGCTTGTCACCCAGCCGGTCCGTTCGGGGCAGACGATCTTTGCCGATCGCGGTGATCTGGTTATCATCGGGTCGGTCAGCTCCGGTGCCGAAGTGATCGCGTCGGGTAACATCCACGTCTACGGTCGCTTGCGCGGTCGCGCCCTTGCGGGGGTCAATGGAGACGTGTCCGCCCGGATTTTCTGCAATGATCTCGACGCCGAGCTTCTGGCGATCGCAGGTCTTTACCGAACAAGCGAAAACCTGGGGCCGGACATCCCCAGACAATATGTGCAGGTCTTTCTCGACGATGAGAAACTGCGCGTTGAAACCCTCAAGTAGTCCACGAAGCGAAAGGATGCGCAGGTGAGCAAGGTCATCGTAGTCACTTCTGGCAAAGGCGGTGTCGGCAAGACGACTTCCTCTGCCGCAGTCAGCGCCGGGCTTGCGATGCGCGGCAAAAAGGTTGTGGTCATCGATTTCGATGTGGGACTGAGAAATCTTGACATGATCATGGGCTGCGAGCGTCGCGTGGTCTTCGACTTCATCAACGTGATCCAGGGCGACGCCAAGCTGAAGCAGGCGCTGATCAAGGATCGTCGGCTTGAAAACCTGTTCGTGCTGCCGACCTCGCAGACCCGTGACAAGGATGCGCTGACGCAAGAAGGCGTCAAGGCGGTTCTGGACGAGTTGCGCGAAGAGTTCGACTATATCGTCTGCGACAGCCCGGCCGGGATCGAACGCGGCGCACATCTGGCCATGTATTATGCCGACGAGGCGATCGTCGTGACCAATCCCGAGGTTTCCTCGGTGCGTGACAGCGACCGGGTTCTGGGCCTTTTGAACAGCAAGACCCATCTGGCCGAAAAGGGCGACGGAAGCGCGGTGAAGTCGCATCTGCTGCTGACCCGTTTTGATGCTCAGCGCGCCTCGACTGGCGATATGATGAGCGTCGAGGACGTGCTTGAAATTCTCGCGATCCCGCTCCTGGGCATCATCCCGGAAAGCCCGACGGTGTTGCGGGCGTCGAACGTCGGCATGCCGGTGATCCTTGACGAGAAGTCCGCCGCGGCCAAAGCCTATGAAGATGCTGTCGGCCGGTTGGTCGGCGAGCAGATCGAGATGCGGATCAATCCCGCCGAACGTCGCGGCCTGCTTCAGCGTCTGTTGGGACGGACGGCATGAACATGTTCGGTTTTTCGTTCCGCCCGCGAAAGCCCAGTCCGGCAAGCACCGCCAAGGAACGGCTTCAGATCTTGCTGGCGCATGAACGCGCCGGCGGTTCCAGCCCGGACTACCTGCCGATGCTTCAACGCGACATTCTTGAGGTCGTTCGCCGCCACATGGAAATCGACAGCGATGCCGTCGAGGTCAAGCTCGAGCGTGGCGATGATCTGTCGAGTCTCGAGATCAACATCGAGCTTCCGGGCGCCACCAAGCTCAAGCGCGACAGCTGAGGCGACGGGCCCCAATCCTGTCTTCATTCTCCGGGCAGTTCGACTGGGTTGGGCCCGTCGAAATTTCGCGCCTCGGTCCGGGGCAGGCGGCGATACCGCATTCAGGTCGTCGGGTGGGGCACATAATTGCGCTTCGCCCTTGGCATCGACAGTCATGTTTGCCTGACGAATGACGCTCGCTATGGCGCAACCGACTGGCTCATCGTAAGAAATCTCACCTCGCGGGCTGCTCGTCGGTCTTTGGGTCTGCCGAAAGGGGGGGCGATGGCTGAGGATGGATTGATTGCGAAACTGCTTGAAGGGATCTCTCTGCGTTCCGCTGCCTTCATTGTCACGGTTTACGGCGATGTCGTGGTGCCGCGCGGCGGGGTTTTGTGGACCGGAACGCTGATCGAGGTCTGCCGACTGGTCGGGATCAATGAATCCCTCGTTCGCACCGCCATCTCGCGGCTGGTGGCGGCCAAGAGATTGCAGGGAGAGCGTGCGGGTCGGCGCAGCTATTACCGGTTGGACGCGTCTGCCCGGAAGGAGTTCGAAGAGGCTGCGGCGCTGCTTTACGCTCCGGACATGCCAACGCAGGGCTGGCAGATCATCCACGCGCCCGGCCTGACCGACGAGGAAGCCCGACGGCTGAGGCTGGGTAATATGGGCGGGCAGGTCTACATTCGCCCGGATCGCGGCCAGATCGCGCCGACCGCAAGCACGATGTTTCGTGCCGCCGATCCGGAAGATATAAGTCATCTGACGGCCTACTGGGATCTTGCGGGGCTTCAGGCGCGCTATCTGGACATGATCGCCCGGTTCGAGCGCCTGCGCACGGCGATTGGCCGTGACCGAATGTCGGACGCCAGCGCGCTGGTGGCGCGACTGCTGCTGGTCCACCTTTATCGCGCTGTGCTTCTGAAAGATCCGCGACTGCCTCAGGCTGCGCTTCCGGCCGATTGGAAAGGCCATGCAGCCAAGGAGCTTTTCCGTGAGCTTTACCTGGGTCTCACCGAAGCGGCGGAACGTCACATTGCAGCGCGATTCGAGGGGATCGACGGACTTCTACCCGCCGAAACTCAGGAAACGCGGATCAGACTGACCGGATTGAGATGAAATATTCGCATTTCCAACGCCTTGATCGCATATTTCAAAACATCACATAAAATATGAATTTTCTATTTATTCGTGATGTTTTGTCGCGTATAAGCTGACCAAGCGGTCGGTGAATTGGAGGTTTGCCGATCTTTCCACACTTCAAGGGAGCGAGGCATGAACGACGCCTTCATCTGCGACGCGGTACGGACGCCCATCGGGCGTTACGGCGGGGCCCTGGCCTCGGTCCGGGCGGACGATCTGGCGGCCTTGCCGCTGAAAGCGCTGATGGAGCGCAATCCGGGCGTCGACTGGTCCGCGGTCGATGACCTGATCTTCGGCTGCGCCAACCAGGCCGGCGAGGACAACCGCAACGTGGGCCGCATGGCGGTGCTGCTGGCGGGCATGCCCATCGGCGTTCCGGGAACCACGATCAACCGGCTCTGCGGTTCGGGCATGGATGCGGTCGGCATGGCCGCCCGCGCGATCCGGGCGGGCGATTGCGATTTCGTCCTCGCGGGCGGCGTCGAGTCGATGTCCCGCGCGCCCTTCGTCATGCCCAAGGCCGAAAGCGCCTTTTCGCGCAGCAATGCGGTCTATGACACCACGATCGGCTGGCGCTTCGTCAACCCGGCGCTGAAGAAGCAGTTCGGCGTCGATAGCATGCCGCAGACCGCCGACAACGTCGCCGCCGATTTCGGCATCTCGCGCGAGGACCAGGATGCCTTCGCCGCGCGCAGCCAGGCCCGCTGGGCCGCCGCGGAAAAGGCAGGCATCTTCGCCGCCGAGATCGTCCCGGTCAGCGTCGCGCAGCGCAAGGGCGAGCCGGTCATCGTCGCGACCGACGAGCATCCCCGTCCCGGCACCACGGCCGAACAACTGGCCAAGCTCAAGGGCGTCAACGGCCCCGATCTGTCCGTCACCGCGGGCAATGCCTCGGGCGTGAATGACGGCGGGGCCGCGCTGGCGATCCTGTCGGGCGCCGCCGCCCGCCAGCACGGCCTGACGCCCAAGGCCCGGATCGTTGCCATGGCCGCCGCCGGGGTCGAGCCCCGCATCATGGGCATCGGCCCCGCGCCCGCCGCCCGCAAGGTGCTGGAACGCGCCGGTCTGACCATCGGCCAGATGGATGTGATCGAGCTGAACGAGGCTTTCGCCAGCCAGGCCCTCGCCACGCTGCGCGACCTTGGACTGCCGGATGACGCACCCCATGTTAACCCGAACGGAGGGGCCATCGCACTTGGCCATCCGCTGGGCATGTCGGGCGCCCGGCTCGTGACCACCGCGATGTATCAGCTTCACCGCAGCGGGGGGCGCTACGCGCTTTGCACCATGTGCATCGGCGTGGGGCAGGGTATTGCCATGATCATCGAACGCGTCTGACAGGGAGGCCAGCCATGTATGCACAGCTTGTGAAATCCGAAGGGTCGAAGACCCGCGACGAGATGACGCCCGAGGAAATCGCCTTCCAGGAGCGCATCGACCGCGGCGAGAAGATCGAGCCCAAGGAATGGATGCCGGAAGGCTATCGCAAGACCCTGATCCGCCAGATCGGCCAGCACGCCCATAGCGAGATCGTCGGCCAGCTGCCCGAGGGCAACTGGATCACCCGCGCCCCCACGCTCGAGCGCAAGGCGATCCTGCTGGCCAAGGTGCAGGACGAGGCGGGCCACGGCCTTTATCTTTACTCGGCGGCCGAAACCCTGGGTGTCTCGCGCGACGAGCTGCTCGAGGCGCTGCATGCCGGCAAGATGAAATATTCCTCGATCTTCAACTATCCGACCCTGACCTGGGCCGATATCGGCGCGGTCGGCTGGCTGGTCGATGGTGCGGCGATCATGAACCAGGTGCCGCTGCAGCGGACCTCGTATGGCCCCTATAGCCGCGCGATGATCCGCATCTGCAAGGAGGAAAGCTTCCACCAGCGCCAGGGCTACGACATCATGATGAAGATGGCCTCGGGCACGCCCGAGCAGAAGGCGATGGCGCAGGACGCGCTGAACCGCTTCTGGTATCCGGCGCTGATGATGTTCGGCCCCTCGGACAAGGACTCGGTCCATTCGGTCCAGTCCATGGCCTGGAAGATCAAGATGAACACCAATGACGAGCTGCGTCAGAAATTCGTCGACCAGACCGTGCCGCAGGCCAAGTATCTGGGCCTGACCGTTCCCGACCCGAACCTGAAATGGAACGAGGAAAAGGGCGGCCACGATTTCAGCGAGCCGGACTGGTCGGAATTCTTCGCGGTGATCGCCGGCAACGGCCCCTGCAACGAAGAACGCCTGGGCGCGCGCGTCAAGGCCTGGGAGGACGGCGCCTGGTTCCGTGACGGGCTGATGGCCCATGCCGAGAAAGCGGCCGCGCGTCGCCAGGCCGCGGAATGAGCCTTTGGGGGAAATGATGGACGATCTTGCACCGAAACTTGCCGCCAAGGCCGCGAACCGCCAAAGCGCGGGCGAAATCCTTGCCTCGATCCGCGACGGTGGCACCACGGCGGTCGCGGCAGTCGAGGCCGCGCTGTCCGGCATTGCAGGCTGGTCTGAACTGAACGCCACCGCCCATCTGAACGCGGATGCGGCGCTGGCCGCCGCGCGCCGGGTCGATGCCGGCGAGATCACCGGCCCGCTGGCCGGCCTGCCGATCGTCGTCAAGGACAATATCCAGGTAGCGGGCCTGCCTGCCGCCGCCGGAACCCCGGGCCTGCAGGATGCGATTGCCGGGGCCGACGCCCCGGTTCTGGCCAAACTGGTCGAGGCCGGCGCCATCGTCGTCGCCACCGCGAACATGCACGAGCTGGCCTTCGGCATCTCGGGCTACAACCCGACCTACCGGACCGGCTCGGAGATGGGCGTGCGCAACCCCTTTGACCTGACCCGCTTTGCCGCGGGTTCCTCCAGCGGCACCGGCGCGCTGGTCGGATCTGGCGCGGTGGCTGCCGGGCTTGGCACCGATACCGGCGGCTCGGTCCGCCTTCCGGCCGCGATCAACGGCATCTCGGGCCTGCGCCCGACCCTCGGCCGCTACCCGGCCGAGGGGCTGGTGCCGATCTCGCGGACCCGCGACACCGCCGGCGCGCTCGCCGCCAGCGTCGCCGATATCGAGCTGATCGACCGCGTCATCACCGGCGCGGCCGAGATCCAGCCCGCCGCGCTGAAAGGCCTGAAGCTTGGCCTTGGGGCAGAGTTTCTCGCCGGGCTGGACGAGGATGTGCAGGCGGTCTGGAACGGCGTGATCGCGCGGCTGGAAGCCGAGGGCGTGGAATTCGTCACGCTCGATGTCGCCGAGATCTTCGCGCTGAACCATGCCGTCAGCTTCCCGGTCTGCTTCGGTGAGGCGGGTGACCATCTGCGCGACTACCTGGCCGCGCATGTCCCCGGCAAGACCATCGAGGATGTCGTGGCGGCGATGGTCAGCCCCGATGTGCGCGCCACCTACGAGAGCTTCATCCTGCCCGGCATGATGCCGACCCCGGATGGTGGCCTGACCGAGACCGCGCCGATCTATCGCCACGCGATCGAGGTCGCGCGTCCGGCGCTGATCGAGGCCTATCGCAAGCTCTTCGCCGAAAGCGGCGTCGCGGCGGTGATCTTCCCGACGACGCCGCAGGTCGCGGCCAAGCAAGCCCCCGAGGCCAGCGCGCCCGAGGTCTTTGGCGCCTATATCCGCAATGCCGATCCCAGCTCGAATGCGGGCATTCCCGGCCTTTCCGTCGCGGCGGGGCTGGGGCCGGTGACCGGCCTGCCGGTCGGCATCGAGCTGGACGGGCCGGAAGGTTCCGACCGCGACCTGCTCGCCATCGGGATGGCGATCGAATCCCTGCTCGGGCGCACCGCTCTGCCCGTCAGCGCATGAACAACCTGCCTTCACGGCAAAAGGGAGGACTCGAGAATGTCCAAGAATGAATGGCCGCTCTGGGAAGTTTTCATCCGGGGTCAGCACGGCCTGAATCACCGCCATGTCGGCAGCTTGCACGCGCCCGACGCCGAAATGGCGATCTGCAATGCCCGCGACGTCTATACGCGCCGTAACGAGGGCGTCTCGATCTGGGTCGTGAAGTCGAATGACATCACCGCCTCGGCCCCGTCCGAGAAAGGCCCGCTGTTCGAGCCGTCGAACTCGAAGGTCTATCGCCACCCGACCTTCTTCGACATCCCCGAAGAAGTGGGGCACATGTGATGGCCGAGCTTGCAAGCATCGACCGGACCGCTTTCGCGGAATGGCTGCTGCGGGTCGGGGACAATGCCCTGATCCTGGGTCACCGCGTCTCGGAATGGTGCGGCCATGCGCCCGCGCTGGAAGAGGACATCGCGCTGGCCAATACCGCGCTCGACCTGATCGGCCAGTGCCAGCTCTGGCTCGGCCTTGCCGCCGAGGTCGAGGGCAAGGGCCAGACTGCCGACCAGCTGGCCTATCTGCGCGACGCGGGCGCCTTCCGCAACCTGCTGCTGGTCGAGCGCCCGAATGGCGATTTCGGCGTGACGCTGATGCGCCAGTTCCTGTTCGACGCCTTCCATGCCGAGCTGCTGCGCGCGCTCGAGAAATCGAGCGACCCGCGCGTCGCCGAGATCGCCGCGAAAGCCGGCAAAGAGGTGGCCTATCACCTCGAACGCTCGGCCGACCTGGTGATCCGTCTGGGCGATGGCTCGGCCGAAAGCCATTCGCGGATGGAAAAGGCGCTGAAATCGCTTTGGGCCTATACCGGCGAGATGTTCCTGGACGATGCGACAGACGCGGCCATGGCCGAGGCCGGCATCGCGCCGCTGCCCTCCAGCCTGAAAGCCGGCTGGGACGAGACGGTGAATGCGGTCCTGGCCGAGGCGACGCTGGAAAACCCCGGGCAGGCCTGGCAGCACAAGGGCGGCAAGCAGGGCATCCATTCCGAGCATCTGGGCTTCATCCTGGCCGAGATGCAGTTCCTGCAGCGCGCCTATCCGAACGCCGTCTGGTAAGCGCCATGGCCGCCGCGCTTCATCCCGGCACGGATCAGGTCTGGGACTGGCTCTCGCAGGTCCCGGACCCCGAAATCCCGGTCATCAGCCTGACGGACCTCGGTATCATCCGCGCTGTCGCCTGGGCCGATGACACGCTGGTCGTCACCGTCACGCCGACCTATTCGGGCTGCCCCGCGACCAGCATCATCAATCTCGATATCGAGACCGCCCTGCGCGGCCACGGCATCGAGAAGCTGCGGCTGGAACGCCAGCTTTCGCCGCCTTGGACGACGGATTGGATCACCGCGGAGGGCCGCGACAAGCTGCGCGCCTATGGCATCGCGCCGCCGATCGACGGCACCGCCGCCGATGGCCGGCTGGCCGGGCGCATCGCGCGGCTCGCGGGGTCCTCGAACCTGGTGATCGCCTGCCCGCGCTGCGGCTCGACCAAGACCGAGAAACTCAGCCAGTTCGGCTCGACGCCCTGCAAGGCAAGCTATCGCTGCACCGACTGTCTGGAACCCTTCGACTATTTCAAATGCATCTGAGGATGCATCCCGCTTCTTCAGGAAGGATACCCGAATGGCACGCTTCCACCCGCTGAAGGTCACCGATGTGCGCCGCGAGACCCGCGATGCCGTGGTCGTGACCCTGGCCCCGCGCGACGAGGACCGCGCGCTCTTCGACTTCACCCAAGGCCAATACCTGACCTTCCGCCGCGATTTCGACGGCGAGGAGCTGCGCCGCAGCTACTCGATCTGCGCCGGTCTCGACGAGGGCTGCCTCAAGGTCGGGATCAAGCGCGTCGATGGCGGCGCCTTCTCGACCTGGGCCAACGAAAATCTTGCGCCCGGCGATGAAATCGACGCCATGCCGCCGATGGGTAAGTTCTATACCCCGATCGAGGCGGGGGCGGAAAAGCAGTATCTGGGCTTTGCTGGCGGCTCGGGCATCACGCCGCTTCTGTCGATCATCAAGACGGTGCTGGCGCGCGAGCCGGGCTCGCAATTCACGCTGGTCTATGCCAACCGCCAGATCAACACGATCATGTTCCGCGAGGAACTGGACGATCTGAAGAACCTGTATCTGGGCCGCTTCTCGGTCATCCATGTGCTGGAACAGGAAGGCCAGGAGATCGACCTCTTCACCGGCCGGGTCGATGCCGAGAAGATGAAGGCGCTCTTCACCCATTGGATCGACGCCGAGGCGATTGACACCGCCTTCATCTGCGGCCCCGAGCCGATGATGCTGGCCATCGCCGCCTCGCTGCGCGAGCATGGGCTGGACGACAGCCAGATCAAGTTCGAGCTTTTCGCCAGCAGCCAGCCGGGCAAGGCCAAGGCCCGCGCCGTATCGCGCGACGCCGTCGCGCCGGGCGCGGGGACCGAGGCCACGGTGACGCTGGACGGCGCCACCCGCAACTTCACCATGGCGCGGCAGGGCGAGACGATCCTCGACGCCGCCATCGCCAACAACATGGACGCGCCCTATTCCTGCAAGGCGGGTGTCTGCTCGACCTGCCGTTGCAAGGTGATCGAGGGTGAGGTCGAGATGGCGGTGAACCACGCGCTGGAAGATTACGAGGTCCGCGCGGGCTATGTCCTGAGCTGCCAGGCCTATCCGCTGTCCGACCGCGTGGTCGTGACCTATGACGAGTGAGGCC
Source organism: Paracoccus sp. MBLB3053 (assembly GCF_031822435.1). Classification (NCBI taxonomy): domain Bacteria; kingdom Pseudomonadati; phylum Pseudomonadota; class Alphaproteobacteria; order Rhodobacterales; family Paracoccaceae; genus Paracoccus; species Paracoccus aurantius. Next base: position 88,726 of record NZ_JAVQLW010000003.1, read on the forward strand.
CGCGCCATGTCGGACACGATGAACATCGAGGACTACCTGGCGCAGGGCGGCGTGCTGACCGCGCCCGAGAACGTCCCGGCCCGCTATCGCGGCGAGCTGCTGCGCCTGATGGCGAGCTTCGTCGACAGCGAGCTGGCCGCCTCGGCCGGTTTCGCCGGGGCGATCAATTTCGCCCCCGGCATCAAGGCGCGCATCGCCGCCAGCCGGATCACGCTGGAAAAGGCCGATCACGCGGGCCGCGTCCTTGCCGTGATGGGCGAGTTCGGCACCGATACCTCGCGCTACGAGACCAGCCATGACTGGGCGGCGCGGGTCTCGCGCGAGGCCGATCTGGGCGCGAGCCGCCTTGGCGGCGACATGCGCCTGTCGGTCCTGCATTACCCGATCACCGGCTGGGCCGATGCCGTGGTGCTGAACACGCTGCAGGGCCTCGCGACCGGGGTGCAGATGACCGAGCTGACGCGGGTGAGCTACGGCCCGCTGGCCGAGGTCTTCCGCGAGATCGCCCCGCGCGAGGCGCGCCATGCCGAGCTGGGGCTCGAGGGCCTCGAACGCCTCGCCGCGACCGAGGCCGGGCGCGAAGCCGCGCAGGCCTCGCTGGCCTATTGGCAGCCGCGCGTCGCGGCCGGTTTCGGCAGCCTCGCCTCGAACCGCTACGACATGCTGGCGCGCTTCGGCCTGCGCCGCACCCCGAACGAAACGCTGCTTGCCCGCTGGCAGGCGCTTGTCACCGAACGTCTGGCCGCAATCGGCCTTTGACGGGGGCCTTGCCCCCACTGAACTGATCGAGGAATTGACCCATGACCACTCCGCGTCGGCTTGAAAGCTATGTCTGCGGCCGCTGGACCCCCGGCGCGAAGGACGGCCAGCCGCTTCTGGATGCCGCGACCGGCGAAACGGTTGCCCTGATCGACTCGACGGGCCTTGATTTCGCCGCCACCCTCGCCCATGGCCGCGAGGTCGCCGGGCCGAAGCTGCGCGCCATGTCCTTCCATGACCGCGCCGCCATGCTCAAGGCGCTGGGTCTGGCCCTGATGGGCATGAAAGAGGAATTCTACGCCGAGAGCCTGAAGACCGGCGCGACCCGCACCGATGGCTGGATCGACATCGAGGGCGGCATCGGCACGATGCTGACCTTCGCCTCGAAGGGCCGCCGCGAGCTGCCCAATACCCGCGTGCTGACCGATGGCGATGTCGAGACCCTGTCCAAGGATGCGAGCTTCAGCGCGCAGCATATCCTGACGCCCCTGCAAGGCGTCGCGGTCCATATCAACGCCTTCAACTTCCCGATCTGGGGGATGCTCGAGAAGATCGCGCCGACCCTGCTGGCGGGCGTGCCCTGCCTCGTCAAGCCGGCCTCGCAAACCGCCTACCTGACCGAGCTGATGGTGCGCCGCATCATCGGGACCGGCATCCTGCCGGAAGGCGCGCTGCAGCTGATCTGCGGCTCGGTCGGCGACCTTCTGGACCATGTCACGGGGCAGGACGCGGTGACCTTCACCGGCTCGGCCTGGACGGGGCGCAAGCTGAAATCGCACAAGGCGATCGTCGAGAACTCGGTGCGCTTCACCATGGAGGCGGACAGCCTGAACGCCGCCATCCTCGGCCCCGACGCGGTCGCCGGCACGCCGGAATTCGATCTGTTCGTGAAAGAGGTGGCGCGCGAGATGACCACCAAGGCCGGGCAGAAATGCACCGCCATCCGCCGCGTCATCGCGCCCCGCGCGCAGGTCGAGGCGCTGGTCGAGGCGCTGCGCGCGCGGCTGGAAAAGACCGCCGTCGGCCTGCCGGGGGATGAGGCGACCCGCATGGGCCCGCTGGCGAGCTTCGAGCAGCGCGACGAGGTGCGCGAGCGCATCCGCGAGCTGCAGGCCGATGCCGAGATCGTCGCGGGCAATCCCGACGAGGTCCGCCTGTCCTCGGGCGATGCCGAGCGCGGCGCCTTCCTGAACCCGGTCCTGCTTTACGCCGACAATCCCTTCGCGGCGGCGAACATCCACGATGTCGAGGCCTTCGGCCCGGTCTCGACCCTGATGCCCTATGACGACCTGGGCGAGGCGGTCGAGCTGGCCCGGATGGGCAAGGGCTCGCTGGTCTCGTCGGTCTTCACCGATGATCCCCAGGTCGCCGAAGAGGTGGTGATCGGTGCGGCACCCTTCCATGGCCGGGTGATGATCGGCAACCGCGCCTCGGCCAAGACCTCGACCGGGCATGGCTCGCCCTTGGCGGCGCTGGTCCATGGCGGTCCGGGCCGCGCCGGCGGCGGCGAGGAAATGGGCGGCATGCGCGGCGTCAAGCACTACATGCAGCGCACCGCGGTGCAGGGCGCGCCGCGCCTGCTTTCGGCGGTGACCGGGCGCTGGATCGAGGGCGCGCCGACCCAGCGGGGCGTGCATCCGTTCCGCAAGTCCCTGGCCGAGCTCAGCATCGGCGACCAGCTGGTGACCGCGACCCGCACCATCACCCGCGAGGATGTCGAGCATTTCGCCCAGTTCACCGGCGACACCTTCTATGCCCACATGGACGAGGTGGCGGCCAAGGCGAACCCGTTCTTCGAAGATCGCGTGGCGCATGGCTACCTGATCGCCTCCTTCGCGGCGGGCCTTTTCGTCGAGCCCAATCCGGGCCCGGTGCTGGCGAATTACGGCGTCGACAACCTGCGCTTCCTGTCCCCGGTCTATTTCGGCGACACGCTGCAGGTCCGCCTGACCTGCAAGGAGATCAATCCGCGCGCCAATGCCGAGCATGGCGAGGTGCGCTGGGATTGCCAGGTCACCAACCAGAACGGGGCGGTGGTCGCGCAATATGACGTGCTGACCATGGTCGCCAAGACCTGGCCCGCCGTCGCCCAGGCCGCGGAATGAGCCGAACCTATGCCTGGGACGGCATCGTCCCGGTGATCGATCCCGCCGCCTTCGTGCATCCCGAGGCGGTGGTGATCGGCGACGTGATCATCGGCCCAACAGTCTATGTCGGACCGGGCGCCGTTCTGCGGGGCGATTTCGGGCGCATCATCCTGAAGCCGGGCTGCAATGTGCAGGAAACCTGCGTCATCCATTCCTTCCCGGGCAAGGATGTCGTGGTCGAGGAACTGGGCCATATCGGCCATGGCGCCGTGCTGCACGGCTGCCATGTCGGGCGCAATGCAATGGTCGGCATGAATGCGGTGGTGATGGACGAGGCGGTGATCGGCGAGAACACGATCGTCGCGGCCATGGCCTTCGTGAAGGCCGGGGCGCAGATCCCGCCGAACAGCCTCGCTGTCGGCTCGCCCGCCAAGGTCATCCGCGAATTGTCCGCCGACGAGATCGACTGGAAGCGGCGCGGCACCGGCGTCTACCAGCAGCTCGCGCTCGAGGCGCGGGACAAGCTGAAGCCGGCCGAGGCGCTGACGGAACCGGAAGCGGACCGGCGTAGGGCCGAGGCCCCGCGCTATGATCCCTTGGTGCTCGAACGCGCGGGCTTCAGCGAACGGCCTTGATCCCCTCGAGGATCAGGGTCGTCGCGACATCGGCATAGTCCTCGCGCGAGATCCGGCCACCATCGCGGAACCACATGTAGACCCAGTTCATCATGCCGAAGAGCGACATGGTGACCGGGGTCAGCAAGGGCCTTTCGGGATTGTCGAGATCGGGATTTATCTCGCGCAGTACCGTGGCGAAATGCCTGACGATCTGCTTTTCCACGGCAAGGATCTCGGCCTTCTGCTCATCCGTCAGGGCGGAGGTCGCGTTGAGCTGGACCTTGTGCTGGTTGTCTGCGCCCCGGTAGTTCTCGAGGACGATGCCGACCAGCTTGCGCAGCCTCTGCTGCGGCGGAAGCAAGTGATCATCAGCCGCCTCGATCGCCTCATTCAGTTCTTCGAGATGAGTGATGATGATCTCAAAGATCAATTCGCCCTTGCTGGGGTAGTAGTGATATAGCAGCGCCTTTGAGACCTGGCCATGGGCCGCGATCTGCGCCATGGAAGCTTTTTCCATGCCCAGGTCGGCAAATACGGCGGCCGCGCTATCCAGCAGGCCGCGCCGTTTCTCATCGAAATCTACTGCTCGTGTCCGAGCCATGAAAATCCTTTCGTCCGCCTCAATCAGCGTCCGGCACGCGGACGGGGGCCATAAACCCCCGTCTTTTTAGCGATTACGTCGCAGCATGTCATGTCGGACGCCGCGACCGGTTGTCATTCCTTGGGCCGATTGTCCACCACGCGCTTGGCCTTGCCTTCCGAGCGGGCGACGCCGTTCGGATCGGTGACATTGATGCGTGTCGAAACGCCAACGACCGACTTGATGTGATGCGCGAGTTCCTTGGCCGAATGGGCGCGGGCGCTTTCGTCGCACATCTCGGGCGTGCATTCGACATGGACGGTCATGTTGTCCATCCGGCCCGAGCGGGAAAGCTCGATCTGGAAATGTGGCGCGAGGCCCTGGCATTTCAGGATCTGCTCTTCGATCTGGGTCGGGAAGACGTTGACGCCGCGCAGGATGATCATGTCGTCGCTGCGGCCGGTGATCTTCTCGATCCGGCGCATGCTGCGCGCGGTGCCCGGCAGCAGGCGGGTCAGGTCGCGGGTGCGGTAGCGCACCATCGGCAGGCCTTCCTTGGTCAGCGTGGTGAAGACGAGTTCACCAAGTTGGCCGTCGGGCAGGACCTCGCCGGTGACCGGGTCGATGATCTCGGGATAGAAATGGTCTTCCCAGACATGCAGCCCGTCCTTGGTCTCGACGCATTCCTGCGCGACGCCGGGGCCCATGATCTCGGACAGGCCGTAGATGTCCACGGCATGCATGTTGAAGGCTTCCTCGATCTCTTGGCGCATCGAGTTGGTCCAAGGCTCGGCCCCGAAGATACCGATTTCCAGCGAGCTCTCGCGCGGATCAAGGCCCTGACGGCGGAACTCGTCGAGGATCGACAGCATGTAGCTCGGCGTCACCATGATGATGCGCGGCTTGAAGTCGTTGATCAGCGTCACCTGGCGTTCGGTCATGCCGCCCGACATCGGGACCACGGTGCAGCCGAGCTTCTCGGCACCGTAATGCGCGCCGAGGCCGCCGGTGAACAGCCCGTAGCCATAGGAGTTGTGCAGCATGTCGCCCGGACGGCCACCCGCCGCGCGGATCGAGCGGGCGATCAGGCTGGCCCAGGTGTCGATGTCGCGCTGGGTATAGCCGACGACGGTGGGCTTGCCGGTGGTGCCCGACGAGCCGTGGATGCGCACCAGCTTTTCGCGCGGGGTGGCGAACATGCCAAAGGGATAGGTCTCGCGCAGGTCCTGCTTCACGGTGAATGGAAATTGCGAGATATCGGCGAGGCACTTCAGGTCATCGGGATGGGCGCCGTTTTCATCGAAGCGCCTGCGATAAAAGGGCGAATTCTCGTAGGCATGCTTCAGCGACCATTGCATGCGGCGGAACTGAAGTTCGGCGATCTCATCGCGCGAGGCGGTTTCGATGGGGTCAAGCCCGGCATTCATCGGGGACAGGTCTTGCATGGTTTCCTCCCTAGCAAGGCGGTGCGGTCAGCTTTCGACCGGAAGATGGGTTCCCTTGACGGTGCGCGAGTGACCACGAAACTCGGCCACATGCTCGCCGTTCTGGTTGAAAATGCGAATGTCGTAGATCCCCGAACGACCCCGGCGCGACACTTCGCGCGCGCGGGCGGTGAGCCGGTCTCCGATCCGGCCGGGAACAAGATAGGTGATCGAGCAGTGCTGTGCCACGACCAGCTGATTGTAGCTGTTGCAGGCAAATGCAAAGGCGCTGTCTGCCAGGGTGAACATGTAGCCGCCGTGGCAATTGCCATGGCCATTCGACATCTCGGCGGTGATCGTCATCGTCAGGTCGGCCTCGCCAGGGGCGATATGATCAAGGCTCATGCCGAGACGCTGACTGGCGGAATCGTCGTTCCACATCGCCTTGGCCGAAGCCTCGGCCAATTCCTGGGGGGTCATTTCGGAGACCGGTTTCATTGACCGCTGAACTCCGGCTTGCGCTTTTCCAGAAACGCAGTGACGCCTTCGGCATAGTCTGAGCTGCGCCCGGCACGCCGCTGGCAGTCGCGTTCAAGGTCAAGCTGCTCGTCAAGGCTGTTGGTCGCTGCCGCCTGAATCAGATGCTTGGTCAGGCCAAGACCGAGGGTCGGGCCTGCCGCGAGCTGGGTCGCCAGCGCGGTGGCCTCGGCCAACAAGGCATCATCCTCCACAACTTTCCAGATCAGACCCCAATCGGCGGCCTTTTCGGCCATCAGCGGCTCGGCGGTCAGCGCCAGCGCCTTGGCGCGGGGTTCGCCCAGAATGCGGGCTAGGCTCCAGGTGCCACCGGCATCGGGAACAAGACCGATCTTCGCGAAGGCTTGGATGAATTTCGCGGATTTCGCGGCCAGCACGATGTCGCAGGCAAACGCCAGATTCGCGCCCGCGCCGGCGGCCACGCCGTTGACCGCGCAAATCACCGGCTTTTGCAGATTGCGGATCAGGCGCAGCGTCGGATTGTAGAAAGTGTCCAGCGTGTGACCCAGATCCGGGGCAGGCCCACCCTTGCGCGGATCACGGTCACCTAGATCCTGTCCCGCAGAGAAGGCACGGCCGTTTCCCGTCAACAGGACGGCCCGAACGGTCGGATCCTCATGGGCCATCTCGAGACCAGTACGCAGGGCCAGATGCATTTCCTCGTTGAAGGAATTCAGCTTTTCCGGACGGTTGAGCGTCAGTGTCAGGACGCCCTCGACCAGCGTCGTCAGAACCGTGTCTGTCATGTCGAAACTCCCTGCCTCGCTCCTCCGAGGCTCCTTGAAGATTTGTGTTGCATAAACCGACCGGTCGGTCAATGATAATGTGATCTTGGGAGGGATGTCATGTCAGAGTACTTCAATCGGCACCGGCCGATGCTGGATGACGCGCTGGACGCGCTTCAGGCCCGTGGTTACTGGACCCCTTTCCCGGAAGTACCAAGCGGCAAGATCTATGGTGAAACTGCCCGCGAGGATGGCGCGGCCGCGTTCGCAGCACTGCTCGGAAGGAAGTTCGATATCCCCGGGCACCCCGAGGACCGCCGCCTCGGCGCTGAGCTATCGCCGTTCGGCCTGGAACTTGACATTGCCTATCCTGCAGCATCAGTCGAATCCCTGATCGACACTGCTCAGGCAGCCTCGGCCCGGCTTTCTGCCGCTTCAGCCGAGTTGCGCGTCGGAGCATGCCTTGAGGCGCTGGTCCGCTTGAACCGTATGAGCTTCACGATGGCGAACGCGGTCATGCATACCACCGGACAAGCGTTTGCAATGGCATTTCAGGCAGGCGGCCCGCATGCGCAGGATCGCGCCCTGGAAGCCGTCGCGATGGCCTGGGACGAGATGAACCGTTTCGCCGGTTCGGCCCGTTGGGAAAAGCCGCAAGGCAAGGCTGCCCCGATAACGCTGGAAAAACAGTGGTCCGTTGTCCCGGCAGGCATCTCCGTCGCGATCTGCTGCAATACCTTTCCGACGTGGAATTCCTATCCGGGGATATTCGCAAGCATCGCGACGGGAAATCCGGTCATCATCAAGCCGCATCCTTCGGCGATCCTGCCCCTTGCGCTATCTGTTCGCGTATTGCGCGAAGTCTTTGCCGAGGCTGGATTGCCCGCCGGGGCCATCTTGCTCGCGGTGGACGAGCCGGGTGCCGAGATCACCAAGGATTTGGCGGTTCATCCCGCAGTGAAGCTGATCGACTATACCGGCTCGGGTGCCTTCGGCGACTGGTTGCGAGAAAATGCGACGCAAGCGCAGATATTCTCGGAAGAGGCGGGAGTGAACACGGTGACAATTGCCGAGAGCGACGATTTCTCCGGCATGTGCTCCAATCTTGCTTTCTCGCTGGCTCTCTATTCGGGTCAGATGTGCACCGCGCCTCAAAATATCTTCATCCCGAAGGACGGGATCGAGACCGATCAGGGTCACAAGAGTTTCGACGAGGTCGCGGGGGCGCTAGCCTCGGCAATCGACGAGTTGCTTTGCGACCCGGCGCGCGCTGCCGGTATCTGCGGGGCGATCGCCAATCCGGCCACGCTGGAACGTGTCGATCAGGCCCGTTCTCGCGGTCGGATCTTCCGGGACAGTTCGGCCCTGGCGGAAGGGCGCACCGCCACTCCACTTCTGCTTTCGGTCGAAGACGGCGATCCTGCCAGCGAAGAAGAATGGTTCGGCCCCATTGCCTTCCTGATCCCCGTCGCGGATGCGGCGACAGGGATCGACCGCGCCGCTGATCTCGCCCGCCGCAAGGGCGCCATCACCGCCGCGATCTATGATCTGGATGAAGCCCGCATCCAGCACGCCGTGACGGCATTCGGTGCCGCGGGCGTGAACCTGTCGATCAATCTTACCGGCAACATTTTCGTCAACCAGTCGGCCGCCTTCAGCGACTTCCACGTCACCGGGGCGAACCCGGCCGGAAATGCCAGCCTGACCGACAGCGTATTCGTCGCCAGCCGGTTTCGGCGCGTGATGTGGCGCCGTCCTGCGGCCGCCTGAACTAAGTTACTTTTGGGAGGAGGAACCCATGATCAAGACCCTGAAGACGACCGTACCGGTCGCCCTGATCGCGCTTGGACTTACCGGCGCGGCGCATGCCGAAATCAAGCTGGGAGCTTCGGTTTCGGCGACTGGTCCCGCGGCGTTTCTTGGCGACCCCGAGGCCAAGACGCTTGAAATGTTGGTCGAGGAACTGAACGCAAAAGGGGGCATCAACGGCGAAGAAGTCGAACTGGTGCTGTACGACGACGGCGGTGATGCCAACAAGGCGCGCACCTTCGCCACGCGTCTGATCGAGGACGACGAAGTGCAGGCCATCATCGGCGGCACCACGACCGGCACTTCCATGTCGATCCTGTCGGTCGCGGAAGACGCCGAGGTGCCCTTCATCTCGCTCGCCGGGGCCATCGACATCATCCAGCCGGTGAAGCCTTTTACCTTCAAGACCCCGCATACCGACCGCATGGCTTGCCAGAAGATCTTCGAAGACATGCAGAAGCGTTCGATCACCAAGATCGGCATGATTTCTGGGACGGACGGGTTCGGGGCCTCGATGCAGGCGCAATGCAAGGACGTCGTTGCAGAATACGACATCGAGATCGTCGCCGACGAGACCTACGACCCCAAGGATGCCGACATGACGGCGCAGCTGACCAAGATCAAGAACGCGGCGGGCATTCAGGCTGTCCTTAACCCCGGCTTCGGCCAGGGCCCGTCGATCGTGACCCGCAACTACAAGCAGCTGGGCATCGACCTGCCGCTCTACCAATCCCATGGCGTGGCTTCCGATGGCTTCATCGAACTTGCGGGCAAGGATGCAGCCGAGGGCGTGCGCCTCCCAGGCACGGCCTTGCTCGTGGCCGATCTTCTGGCTGATGACGACGCACAAAAGCCCGTGGTTGCCGCATACAAGAAGGCTTTCGAGGATAGGTACGAGATGCCGGTCAGCACCTTTGGCGGCTATGCCCATGATGGCTTCGCGCTGATGGTCAATGCAATCACGGCGGCGGGCAGCAATGAGCCCGAGGCGATCCGCGACGCGCTCGAAAGCGTGGCTGGCCTCGCGGGAACCACCGGCATCTATACCATGTCCGCCGAGGATCATCTGGGGCTCGACCTCTCGGCCTTCCGCATGCTCGAGGTCCGGAACGGAGCCTGGAGCATCGTCGAGTAAGCCGTTGCGGCCCCGCATGGGGCCGTCCACGCCCGAGCCCTTAGCCTTAGGACCCCAGCATGTCCGAACTCCTGCAATTCCTGTTCTCAGGATTGACCGTCGGTGCGGTCTATGCGCTTGTCGCGCTAGGATTCACCATCATCTACAACGCCTCGGGCGTGGTGAACTTCGCACAGGGCGAATTCGTCATGCTGGGCGGCATGATCACCGTCTTCGCCCATGCCGCCGGATTGCCGCTGCCGCTGGCCGCGCTGCTGGCCATTGCGGCCACGGCAGCTATCGGGGTCGGGCTGAACAAGTTCGCAATCGAGCCCGCGCGCGGCGCGCCGGTCGTCTCGCTCATCATCATCACCATCGGCGCCTCGATCTTCATCCGGGGCGCGGCGCAACTGATCTTCGACAAGCAGATCCACAGCTTCCCGTCATTTTCGGGTGATGATCCCATCCATGTGATGGGCGCGACGATCCTCACGCAAAGCCTCTGGGCCATTGGCGGGGCCTTCGCGGTCTTTGTCGGGCTGTGGCTGTTCTTCACCCGCACGATCCTTGGCCGCGCGGTGCTGGCGACCTCGAACAACCGCCTCGCGGCGCAGCTTGTCGGCATCAACACGGATTTCGTCATGACGCTGTCCTTCACGCTTTCGGCGGCCATCGGCGCCTTCGCGGGCGTGCTGATCACGCCGATTACCATGACCTCGTATGACGTGGGTCTGGGTCTTGCGCTGAAGGGATTCGCGGGCGCGATGCTGGGCGGCATGGGCAATCCCAAGGGCGCTTTTGCGGGCGGGCTTCTGCTGGGTCTACTTGAGGCGCTGACAGCGGGTTACCTGTCGTCGCAATACAAGGAGGCCGCGGCCTTTGTCGTGATCCTTGCGGTGCTGTTCTTCATGCCGCAGGGCCTCTTCGGGTCCAAATCGACGGATCGGGTGTGACATGCGGATTTCCAGCAAACATCTGACCTTGCTCGTGCTCGCCGCATTGATCGCGGTTGCGCCCTTGTTCTTTCCGTCGGGCTATTACTTCCGCGTCGGTGCCCTGATTTTCGTCAATGCGCTGGCGGTGACCGGCATCGTGATCCTGACCGGCTATGCCGGGCAGATCAGCCTCGGCCATGCCGGCTTTGCAGGCATTGGCGGCTATGCCTGCGCGCTCGCCCCGGTGCATTGGGGAATACCCCCGGCGCTTGCGGTGGTCCTGGGCGCGCTCGTTTCGGGCATTCTGGCCTATCTTGTCGGGCGTCCGATCCTGCGGCTAAAGGGCTATTACCTTGGTGTTGCCTCTCTGGGCTTCGGCATTCTCGTCGCGATGGTTCTGAACAATGAACGCCAACTGACCAAGGGACCGGACGGAATTGAGGTTCCGGATCTTGGTCTGCGCGGCTTGCTCAAGGACTGGGGACTGAACCTGTCGAACGGCGAATTCTGGTATGCCTTCACCGGAATCTGCTTGCTGATCGGCGCCTGGATCGCGCTGAACCTCTTCAACAGCCCGAGCGGACGCGCCTTGCGCGCCCTGCACGGCTCCGAGATCGCCGCCGGAACCGTCGGCATCGACGTCGCGCGCGTCAAGCTGCAGGCCTTCGTCATCTCGGCGGTCTATGCCTCGGTCGCGGGCTCGCTGACCGCGTTGCAGAACAAGTTCGTGACGCCCGACATCGCGGGCTTCATGCATTCGGTCGAGATGGTCACCATGGCCGTGCTGGGCGGCGTCGGCTCGGTGCCGGGCGCGATACTCGGCGCGGGGATCCTGACGCTGCTGCCGCAGGTGCTGACGGTCTTTGCCGAATATGAGCAGCTGATCCTTGGCCTCGTCATGATGCTGGTGATGATCTTCCTGCGCGAGGGGCTGGTGCCCTCGATCCTGCGCAAGATCCGGGGGAGGGGCGAATGAGCCTGTTGCAGATCGAGCGTCTCGGCATCGCCTTTGGCGGGCTGCGCGCCGTCCATGATGTCAGCTTCTCCGTCGAGCCGGGCGAGATCGTCTCGGTGATCGGCCCGAACGGCGCGGGCAAGACGACGCTCTTCAACATGATCTCGGGGGTCTATCGCCCCGGTTCGGGCAAGGTGCGCCTGAAGGGCGAGGACGTGACCGGGATGGAGCCGTTCCGGCTGGCCGCCCGCGGCATGTCCCGGACCTTCCAGAACCTGCAGATCTTCCAGAACATGACCGTGCTGGAAAATGCCATGGCCGGGTTCCACCTGCAGGAACGTGGCCCGGTTCTGGCCGACCTGCTGAACCTGCCCTCGTCGCGCAAGCGCATCCGCATGGCCGAGGAGGGCGCGCGCGCGCTTCTCGCCCGCGTGGGTCTCGAGCGCGCCGCCGACCGCGAGGCCGGGAACCTCTCCTATGGCTCGCTCAAGCGGCTGGAGATCGCCCGGGCGCTGGCGATGAATCCCGCCGTCCTGCTGCTCGACGAGCCTGCCGCCGGCTGCAATGCCGTCGAGACCGAGGAGATCGACCACCTGATCGCCGAGGTCGCGACATCCGGCGTCGCCATCCTGCTGGTCGAGCATGACATGAAGATGGTCATGCGCATCTCGAACCATGTCGTCGTGCTCGATCACGGCGAGAAGATCGCCGAAGGCCCGCCCGAGGCGGTCAGCCGCAACCCGGCGGTGATCGCCGCCTACCTGGGCACGGAGGCCGCCGATGCTGACCGTTGAGGGACTGCGCTCGCGCTACGGGCGCATCGAGGTGCTGCACGGGCTGGACCTGCATGTCGACAGCGGCGAGATCGTCACCGTGGTCGGCGCGAATGGCGCGGGCAAGACCACGCTCCTGCGCTGCCTGTCGGGGGTGCAGCCGGTCTCGGGCGGCAAGATCACCTTCCGCGGCGAGGCGCTGACCACGGTCCCCGCCTACAAGCGGCTGTCGCGGGGGCTGGCGCAATCGCCCGAGGGGCGGCAGATCTTCACCAATCTCTCGGTCGAGGAGAACCTGCGGCTCGGGGCCTTCCTTTACAGCGATGCGCGCGTGGAGAAGGACATGGAAGACGCCTTCCAGATGTTCCCGATCCTGCGCGAGAAGCGCAACCTGGCCGCGGGCGGCCTGTCGGGCGGCCAGCAGCAGATGCTGGCCATGGCCCGCGCGCTGATGGGGCGGCCGAGCTGCCTCTTGCTCGACGAGCCCTCGATGGGGCTTGCGCCGATCATCGTGCAGCAGATCTTCGATGTGGTCAGCGGCCTCAAGGCGCTTGGCGTCACCGTGCTGCTGGTCGAACAGAACGCCTTCGGGGCGCTCAAGATCGCCGACCGTGGCTATGTCATGGAAACCGGCCAAATCACCATGCAGGGCGCGGCGGCGGAACTGATCGCCGATCCCCGCATTCGCGAAGCTTACCTGGGAATTTGAACATGTCCGTCGTCACCATTGCCCGCCAAGGGGAAATCGCCACCGTCACCGTGGACAACCCGCCCGTCAACGCACTGGGTCTGGCGCTGCGCCAGGGGCTGTGGGACGCGGTCGCAACGCTCGACGCCGATCCGGCGGTGCGCGCGGTGGTGCTGATCTGCGCCGGCCGCACCTTCATCGCCGGGGCGGATGTCACCGAATTCGGCAAGCCTCCGGTCGCGCCGCACCTGCCCGACCTCGTGGCCCGGATCGAGTCCGCCGAAAAGCCCTGGATCGCGGCGATCCACGGCTCGGCGCTTGGCGGCGGCTTCGAGGTCGCGCTGGGATGCCGCTTCCGCGTCGCCCTGCCCGAGGCCTCGGTCGGCCTGCCCGAGGTGACCCTCGGCATCATCCCCGGCGCGGGCGGCACGGTGCGCACCCCGCGCCTGTGCGGCGTGGCGACTGCCGTGGACATGGCGACGACCGGCAAGCCCATGCGCGCCCCGAAGGCGCTCGCCGCCGGGCTGATCGACGCGGTGATCGAGGGGGATCTGTTGACCGGCGCGGTCGAATTCGCCCGCGCGGCGATCGCGCAGCCCTTGCCACTGCCGGTCTCGCAGCGCGGGATCGAGGCCCCCGAGGCGGGCTTCTGGGCCGAGGCCGAGGCATCCGTCGCCAAATCCGCCAAGGGTGCCGCCGCGCCCGCCCGCGCGCTGGCCGCGATCCGCAAGGCCGCCGAGGCGCCCTTCGACGAGGCGATGGGCTTCGAGCGTACGACTTTCCTAGAACTGCGCGGCACCGAACAGGCCGCCGCCCTGCGCGCGGTCTTCTTCGCCGAGCGCGCCGCGCCGCGTCCCGCCGCCCTGCGCGATGTCGCGCCCCTGCCGCTGAAGACAGTCGCCGTGATCGGCGGCGGCACGATGGGCGCGGGCATCATCGCCGCGCTGCGCGATGCGGGCTTGCCGGTCATCCTGATCGAGCGCGACGACGAGGCCGTCGCGCGCGGCCTCGCCAATGTCGCCAAGGTCTTTGACGGCGGGGTCAAGCGCGGCAAGCTGTCCGAGGCGCAGGCCCGGGCGCTGAAGGACGGCGTCACCGGCACGACCGATTACGCTGCGCTGCCCGATGTCGACATGGTGATCGAGGCCGTCTTCGAGGAGATCGGCGTCAAGCGCGCGGTCTTTGCCCAGCTCGGCGTGGTCTGCCGCGCGGATGCGGTGCTGGCGACGAACACCTCGTATCTCGATCCGCGCGCCATCGCGGAAGGGCTGCCGAACCCGTCGCGCTTCATCGGGCTGCATTTCTTCAGCCCAGCCAATGTGATGAAATTGCTGGAAATCGTGCCGACGCCCCAGACTTCGGCCCGGACTCTGGCGACCGGCTTCGCGCTTGGCCGGCTGCTGAAGAAGATCCCGGTCCGATCGGGCATCTGCGAGGGCTTCATCGGCAACCGCATCCTGAAACGCTACCGCGCCGCCGCCGAAGGGCTGGTGCGCAAGGGCGTTCCGATCGCGCGGATCGACGCGGCGATGCGCGGCCATGGCCTCGCCATGGGTCCGTTCGAGGCGCAGGACCTGGGCGGCCTCGACATTGCCTATCTGCAACGCGAAGGCGCGCGGGCGGCGGGTCAGGACGTGCCCGAGACGTTGGGCGACATCCTTGTCCGCGCTGGCCGCAAGGGCCAGAAGACCGGCGGCGGCTGGTATGATTACGCGGCCGGTGAGCGCAAGCCGCTGATCTCGGATCAGGTGGCGCAACTGCTCGCCGCCGAGATCGCGCCGCCCTCGGCGATGACCGAGCCCGAGATCGCGCAGGCGCTGGTCGCCGAGATGGCCGCCGAAGGGCAGGCCATCCTCGACGAGGGCATCGCCGCCAGCCCGGCCGATATCGATCTCGTCAAGATCCATGGCTATGGCTTCCCGCGCTGGCGCGGCGGGCCGATGTTCGCGACCCGCGTGCGGGAATGACCGCGCAGGTTTCGGTCAACGAATGCCGAAACGGGCAAGCTCGCGTCGAAGCAGATCTTTCTTGCCTTGGTCCCGGAAAGGGAAAGCCGCGAAGAAAAGTTCGGCATTGACGTCGGGCCGAAGCGAGCGCGTATGGCGCAGCCATTCTTGCGCGCGCTCGTTTCGCTCAGCGAGACCGTTCGCCACCATCGCGATCATGCCGATCAAGAAATGCGCATGTGGAGCGGAAGCTGCGCGATCCGCCCAATCGGCCGCCTCTGCATACTCTGCTCGCAGCAGGTATGACATCGCCCGAGTACCGAACATGCCGTAAAGAAGCGGATCAAGCGGGCTGAGACGCAGGGCCTTGTTGACCTCATCTGCGGCAATGTCGGCTTCGAGCATGATCACATCGGTCAATGCGCGGGAATAGAAACCCTGCGCATAATTGGGATTGAGATCGGTTGCGCGTGCCAGCCAGCCCGCCGCGAGATCCAGTTCGTCCGTGAGCCAGTACGAGCGCCCCAGAGTAAGCGCCGCGAACGGGTCCATCGGATCCAGTTCGACGCTGCGCTCGGCCTGCGCCCTGGCGCGGTTCACGGCTTCGCCCCGATCGAGACCATAGCGCAGGAAAGCCTCCTGAAAGCTCGTGAATGACAGTCCGGCATGGGCACGTGCGAATTTCGGGTCCTGTCGGATCGAACGTTCGAAGAATTTTGCGGCGCGCTGATTGCCCTCGGGCGAAAACAGAAACATCTGACGCAGCCCGAGATGATAGTTTGCCCAGGCGTCAAGTTGCGAAAGGTCCTTGCCTTCGGCAAGCTGCGCCTCATGCAGGGGAACAGTCACCTCGAGAGCCGTCGCGACAGAGGTTACGATTGCATATTGCAGCTCGGCAAGCAGGTCGATCGGCCGTGCCAGGCGATCCGTCCAGATCAGCTTTCCTGTCGCGGCTTCGACGAGTTCGACGCTGACGCTAAGGATGCGGCCAGACAATTCCAGCGTACCGACAAGAATGTAACGCACGGCAAGGGTCCTGCCGATCATTCCCAGATCGGGCGATGTGCCCGAAAAGCGGAACGACGATCCGCGCGATATGACCGTCAGCCACCGCATCCGGGCCAGCGCACGCAGGATTTCATGGGCGACCGCCTCGGCCAGGATGGCATTTGCCCCATCGAGCTCGACGGCGCGGAATGGCAGGACCGCGATCGAGGGTTGGCCTTCGGGATCAGGCGCCTCGGCTGCTTGCGTGATCCGGGGATGCGCGGCGGGCGTCGTGTCGTCAGATACCCGCACGGGTGGAAGCAGGCGGAAGCCGCGACCATGAATGGTGCGGATGATGGTCTGGCTTTTTCCATCATCACCCACCGCATTGCGGGCGGCACGCATCCTGCTGGCGATACAGGCATCAGTTATGGCGCGCCCATGCCAGACGGTTTCGACCAGATCATCCTTGCTGACCAGTCGCCCTTGGGCGCGCAGCAATTCGCGCAGCACAAGAAAGACCTGCGGTTCAACCGACACCGGCTGACCGCTTCGCGTCAGCTCGAAAAGCTGATCGTCGAGCCGAAGATCGCCGCAACTGTAGATCATGGCCCAATTCTACCCGAAATGCATCCATTCTGCATGAGTTCTTCATCTTCTGATCAAGCAGGGACGCCTCGAATCTGGCACTATGTCCCTGGATGAGAGCGAGCCCCCCATGGAGGAGTGATCGGAAAGATGGATATGCGCACAGTTCGGACAACCAGTGGTCGTGGTCGCATCTTTGACAGTGTCCTCGACACTGTCGGCGACACGCCGGTGATCCGCATCAACAACCTTGCGCCCGCAGGCGTGCAGCTTTGTGTGAAGGCCGAGTTCTTCAACCCGGCCGCATCGGTCAAGGACCGTCTGGCCCTGAACATCGTGGAAGCGGCCGAGCGGTCAGGTGCCCTGAAGCCCGGACAGACCATTGTCGAGGCGACAAGTGGCAATACCGGGATCGGGCTTGCAATGGTCTGCGCGCAGAAGGGCTATCCCCTTGTCGTCACCATGGCCGACAGTTTTTCCGTCGAGCGCCGCCGCCTGATGCGCATGTTCGGTGCAAAAGTCATTCTGACCCCGCGCGCAGAAAAAGGGACGGGGATGTACAACAAGGCCGTCGAACTTGCCAATCAGCACGGATGGTTCCTGGCCCGGCAGTTCGAAACGCCCGCCAATGCCGATATCCACGAACATACCACGGCGCGAGAGATTGTGGGTGACTTTGCCGGGCACCGCCTGGATTATGTCGTGACCGGATACGGCACCGGCGGAACGGTATCTGGCCTTGCCCGCGTCCTGCGCCGCGAGCGGCCGGAAACCAAGATCGTACTGGCCGAGCCCGCCAATGCCGCACTGGTTTCAAGTGGAATCAGCCAGAACCGAGGCGAGGACGGCTCGCCCGCGGCCAGCCATCCGGCTTTCGAGCCCCATCCGATCCAGGGATGGACACCGGATTTCATCCCTTTCGTCCTGCAAGAGGCGCTGGACAGCAAGGGCTTCGATGATCTTTTCACCATTCCGGGCCCCGAAGGAATCGCCTGGGCCAAGAACCTGGCCGCGCGCGAAGGCATCCTGACAGGTGTTTCGGGTGGCGCGACCTTCGCGGCGGCGATGAGGCTGGCCGAAAAGGCAGAGCCCGGAACCGTGATCCTGGCAATGCTGCCCGATACCGGCGAACGCTATCTTTCCACGCCGCTGTTTCAGGACATCCACGAAGAAATGGATGAAGAAGAGCTTGCGCTTTCCCGCTCGACTCCCGGCTACCAGATGGGATGAACGATCGTGGAGGAGAGGCTGGAAACCCTCGACCCGGAGGATTGGCAGGCCTATGCGCGCGAGGTCCATGCGACGCTTGACCGGGCGATCGCCCTGACCGCGAGCCTGGGGCACGATCCGGTCTGGCGCCCTGTTCCCGCTGAAATCCGCGCGGGATTCGAAAGCGGTGTGCCGCGTGAGCCCTCTTCGCTGGCGGATGTGCTCGACGAGACCTGGGCGACGGTTCTGAGCTATCCGTTGGGCAACCGGCATCCGCGCTATTGGATGTGGTACATGGGCGCTTCCTGCCTGACGGGTGCGCTTGGGGATTTCCTGGCAGCGGTTGACGGATCCAATCTTGGCGGCGGCAATGACGCTGCCGTCGAGGTCGAGCGGCAAGTCCTGCGCTGGCTCAAGGAAATCATCGGCTTCCCGCCCGATGCAGGGGGGACGCTTACAAGTGGCGGGACGGTTGCGAACCTGATCGGGTTGACCGTCGCGCGGAACCGCATGGCCCAAGGCAATATACGGGAAAACGGGCTTTCGTCGCTAAAGCAGCCCTTGCGTTACTATGCGTCAGACCAGGTCCATGCCTGCCATCAGAAGGCGATCGAGCTTCTGGGTCTGGGCAATCGCGCGTTGCGACGCGTTCCGACCCGGGCCGATTGCCGCATGCAGACCGCGGCGCTGCGCGCCGCGATCGCAGAGGATCGCGCGGCAGGTTATTCCCCTGCCTGCGTCATTGCGACGGCCGGAACCGTCAATACCGGTGCGATTGACAATCTGCGCGAACTGGCAGGGATCTGCCGCGAGGAAGGTTTGTGGTTTCATGTCGACGGCTGCATCGGCGCGCTGGCGCGCCTGTCCGAAAGCCATAGGGGGCTGCTCGACGGAATCGAACTGGCAGACAGCGTCGCGCTTGACCCGCACAAGATGATGCATGTGCCCTTCGAGGCAGGTTGCGTCCTTGTCCGGGACGCGGCGGCACAACTGCAAAGCTTCTCATTGGGTTCGGAGTATCTTGAATCGATGCAGCGCGGTGTCTCCGCTGGCGGCTGGCTGTTTGATTACGGCATCCAGACTTCGCGGGGCTTCAGGGCGTTGAAAATCTGGTTGATGCTGAAAGAGCACGGCGCGAACCGCTTTGGCCGGATCATAACCCGCAACATAGATCAGGCACGGCGAATTGCCGACCGTATCGACGCCGAACCACGCCTGCATCTGTTGTGGCCCGTGACGCTGGACATCGTCTGCTTCCGCTTCGATCCGGGCGGGCTGGAAACGGCCGCCCTGACCGCCCTGAACATCGAGATCATGATCAGGCTGCAGGAATCGGGCATTGCGGCTTTCTCGGACACGACTGTTCATGGTGAACACGGATTGCGGATCGCCATCTGCAATCACCGAACGACGGATGAAGACCTTGCGAGCGCGCTGGACGCAGTCCTGGAATTGGGTGAACGCCTCTGCAAGGAAAGATCTGTTTCCGAGCCGGCCAAATAGACCGACCCGGACCGATCTCGCGCAGGTCTGTTCCGGCTGCCTAGAATGGGCTGTCGGGGAAATAGAACTGTTCGGCGTTTTCCGGTGTGATCAACTGGGACCCGATGATAAAACGGCCCGTGACAGGCGCCTTCGAGACGAAATGCAGTGCGGTCATCTCGATTGCGGATGAGATCAGCGCCGGGGGATAGGTTACGTTGACAGGCAGTTGCTTGTCGCCTTCCATGATCCGCTTGACGATCTCCTTCATGCCGGCCCCGCCGATCACCCACATCTCGTCGTTGCGATTGGCGGCCGAGATGGCCTCCATCACGCCGATCGCCATGTCGTCATCCGCTGCCCAGACGGCGTCGATCTCGGGATATTTCGACAGGAAGTCCTGCATCACGGTGAATGCATCGTCGCGGTTCCAGTTGCCATGCTGCATGTCGAGTATCTCGACCCCGGAACCTTCCAGCGCTTTCTGGAAGGCATCGACCCGTTCATTGTCGAGCGTGGTCGGAATTCCCCGCAGCACGACGATCTTGTCGCCAGATTGCAGGTTTGCCTTGAAGTAATCTCCTGCGACCCGTCCGAATGCCGTATTGTCGCCCGCGACGTAAAGATCCTCGATGCCTTCCTCGGAAAGACCACGATCGACGACGGTCACGAATTTGCCCGCATCCTTGACCGCCTTGACCGGTGCGGTCAAAGGCTCGGATTCGAACGGCAGGACGACAAGCCCGTCAATGTTGCGGGTCGCCATCATGTCTTCGATGTCGTTGACCTGCTTGGCGGATTCGCCCGCCGTGGCAAGTACGAATTCGAGGTTGGGATAGGTTTCGCTCAGCCGCTTGATGGTGTCCTGCGCGTGCCAGTTCAGGCCGCCCATGAAGCCATGCGTGGCGGACGGGATCGACACGCCGATGATCTTCTTTTCGGCATCCTGCGCAACGGCGGCTCCGGCCGACATGGCCAGCGTTGCGGCCAGTGCCGCGCCTTTCATCACGTCTCTGCGTTTCATTTTCCTCTCCTCCCCAGGATTACCGCTCCTCGGCGGCGCTCTTTTCCCGCTGCAAGACGACAGCAAGAACGATGATGACCCCCTGGATGGCCCCGTTCAGGTAGGGGCTGACCAGATCGGCCAAGTTCAGGATATTGTCGATCAGGGACAAGATGAGGACGCCGACCACGGTACCCCAGACCCGACCCGTTCCGCCCTTGAGCGCCGTGCCACCGATGATGACGGCTGCAATCGCCTCAAGTTCCCACAGCACGCCAGTCGAGCCCGAGGCCGAACCCAGGCGGGGAACGTAAAGCACGACGGCAAGCCCGACCAGAAGCCCGAGAAACACATAGGTCATCAGCTTCACCCGATTCACGTCGATCGCGGAATAGCGTGCGACGCGCTCGTTCGAGCCTATGGCCTCGACATGGCGTCCAAAGCGGGAATGGCGCATCATCCATTCCCCGATGATCGCGACGACGGCAAAGGTGATGATCGGCCAGGTGATCCAGCCGATGCCGCCATAATAGACCGGGCGATAAAGCGTGCGAAGCCCGGATTGCAGGCTGAGTGTTCCGCCATCTGCGAGCCAGGTCACCAGGGATCGAAAGATCCCCATCGTGCCCAGGGTGACGATAAATGGCTCGATCCGGGCCTTGGTGACCAGCGCGCCGTTCAGATAGCCCGCAGCCAGCCCCCCGACCAGCGCGACTGCGATGCCCAGGATGATCGTGACCAAGTTCGGCCCCAGTGCCGGAAGCGCCGCGTTCATGGCAAGGATTGCGAGCCCGGCGAGAAAGGCCGCCATAGAGCCAACCGAAAGATCAAGCCCGCCCGATGTGATGACAAATGTCATGCCCACGGCGATCAAGCCGATGAAGGCCGAGCGGGCGAGCACATTCGCAATATTTGCGGGCGCAAGAAACGAGGGGTTCAGGAAGGCCCCAAGTGCCACCAGCGCGACAAGGGCGACGACGGGACCAAGCATATGCAGGTTGGGGCGCTTCATGCGGCCTCATTCACGCCCATGGCAAGGCGTACAATATTTTCCTCGGTCATGTCGCTGCCCTTCAGTTCGCCCGCGATCCTTCCGCTTCGCATCACAAGCACGCGGTCCGATATACCGATGACCTCTGTCATCTCGCTGCTGATGACGACAATGCTGCGGCCCTGGTCGGCCAGTCTGCGGATGAAGGCGTAGATCTGCCGTTTGGTGCCGACATCGATCCCCCTTGTCGGTTCGTCGATCAGGATGATCTCGGGGTCGGGCAACATCGTCTTTGCCAACAGAAGTTTCTGTTGATTGCCTCCGGAAAGCTTGCCCGCTGGCATGTCGCGGCGCGGAGCGCGGATGTCGAACTCTTTCGAGGCACTATCCAGGGCCCGATCCTCGGCGCGCGTGTCCAGATGCCACTTGCCAAAGCGCTCGAGCGCGGCGAGGGTCAGGTTCGTGCGCAGCGATTTTTGCAGCAGCAGGCCCGCTTCCTTCCTGTCTTCGGTCAGATAGGCCAGTCCTGCGGCAAAGGCATCGCGCAATCCCTGAATTCGGACTAGCTTGCCGTTCACGCGAACTTCGCCCGATGCAGGACGAAGTCCCACGAGGCCCTCGGCCAATTCCGTCCGACCCGAGCCGACCAGCCCGGCAATGCCCAGCACTTCACCCTTGGCCAGGGTCAGGCTTGCCTGATGGACCGCCCCGGGCACGTTCAGCCCTACCACTTCAAGGGCGGCTTTGCCGAGGGGGGTGCCCTTCGGCGGATAGAAGTCCCGCAACTCGCGGCCGACCATGGCCGTGGCCATCTGGTTTTCGTTCATCTCGCCGCGTTCAGCGCGGCGGACCACGCGGCCGTCGCGTAGGACGGTGATACGGTCCGCGAGATGCTCGACCTCATCCAATCGATGCGAACAATACAGGATCGCGACGCCCTCCGCCTTTAACCGATCGATTTGTTCATAGAGCGTGCCCACTTCACGATGAGTCAGAACCGCGCTGGGTTCGTCCATGATGAGCACGCGTGCCCTGCGCGACAACGCCTTGGCGATCTCGACCATCTGACGGTCGGGGACTGACAGGCTGCGGATCAGGCTGTCGGGGTCTATCTTGCTGTGCAATCGTCCCAGCAGTGCCAGGGTCTCTGCGCGCATCGCGGCATGATCGAGCCGCCAGTTCCCTGTTTCCCGCCCAAGAAAGACATTGGCCGCGACGCTGAGATCCTGGGCGAGGTTGAATTCCTGGTGGATGACGGTGATCCCGGCCGCCTCGGCCTCGGGTCCGCTCGCAAAGCGGTGGGGCTTGTCATCCAGCAGGATCTCTCCGCTGCTCGGATCCAGAAAACCGCCGAGGATCTTCATGATCGTGGACTTTCCGGCCCCATTTTCGCCGATCAGCGCGTGAACCTCGCCGGGTTCCAGCGCGAGGTCGACGCCGTGCAATACCTCGATCGGGCCGAAGCTCTTCGAAACATTGCGCAGCGCCAGCACCGTCATGGGGAAACCTCGGTCCAGGCGCCATCGCGTTCGGACGAAGACTTTGCCGCGGTGATGAAGGCCATGCCGGAAAGCCCGGCCGAAAGTCCTGGGACACGATCAGCGGCGGACAGATCGCCACGAATGATGGACGCGATGTCCAGATAGAGGTTCGCGAAGCCTTCCAGATATCCTTCCGGGTGGCCGGGCGGAGTTCGAAACGAGGCCGAGCGGTCATGCGCCCGCGTCAGGATCTGCGCAGGGCCGTTCTTGGGCGAAAAAATCAGCCGCTCGCTGTCCGAAAGTCGCCACTCCAGTGCGGCCTCGTCGCCGAACACGCGCAAGGACAGTCCGTTTTCCTGCCCGACTGCAACCTGGCTCGCCCAGATGCCACCTTTTGCGCCCGAGGCATAGCGCAGCGCGACCCGCGCATCATCGTCGATCGGGCGGCCCGGCACCATGCTCGAGAGATCGGCCGAGACATAGCTGGGGGTCTGGCCGGTGACGAATTCGGCCAATTGCCAGGCGTGCGTGCCGATATCGCCAAGCGCGCCTGCGCCTGCCTGCGCCGGATCAGTGCGCCAATCGGCCTGCTTGCTGCGAACATTGTCCGCGAGCCAACCTTGCAGATATTCGGCCTGAACCAGCCGAACTTGACCCAATGATCCTTCGGCGACTCGGGCGCGCGCCTCACGCACCATGGGCAAGGCCGAATAGTTATGCGTCAGGAAAAAGCGCGCTGAACTGGCTTCGGCAGCCTTGGCGATCTCGCGGGCCTGTTGCGAAGTGGCGGTCAGAGGCTTGTCGCAGATGACATGGATGCCCGCATTGAGAAAAGCGACGGCTGGTGCGGCATGCATGTGATTTGGCGTCACGATCGCGACGGCTTCGATGCCATCCTCGCGCAGGGGTTCCGCCTCGGCCATGGCCGCGAAACTGGAATAGCTGCGAATTCCCAGTTCGGCGGCGCTCGTTGTCGCGCGATCAGGATCGCTGCTGAGTGCCCCCGCGACCAGATCGAACCGCCCATCCATGCGTGCAGCAATGCGGTGGATCGCACCGATGAATGCACCGCTGCCGCCGCCGACCATCCCCAAACGGATAGGTTTCATAGCCCAAGCGCCCTTTCGATCGCCATGCGGTCCACCGCGCTTGCCGCGAAATCGTCGAAGGCATGGGGGGTGACGCGAATGATATGCTCGCGGACAAAGCGCGCGCCCTCTTTCGCACCATCCTCCGGGTGCTTGAGCGCGCATTCCCACTCCACCACGGCCCAGCCGCCGAACCCGTATTGCGTCAACTTCGAGAAGATCGCGCCGAAATCGACCTGACCGTCGCCCAGGCTGCGGAACCTTCCGGCACGGTCCAGCCAGGGCTGGTAGCCGCCATACACACCTTGCCGCCCATTCGGCCGGAACTCGGCATCCTTGACATGGAACATGCGGATGCGGTCGTGATAGATGTCGATATTCTGCAGGTAATCAAGCTGCTGCAGCACATAGTGTGACGGATCGTAAAGCATGTTCGCGCGGGCATGGCCATTGACGCGGTCGAGGAACATTTCGAATGTCACCCCGTCATGCAGATCTTCGCCCGGATGGATTTCGTAGCAGATGTCGATGCCATTTTCCTCGGCCAGATCCAGAAGCGGGCGCCACCGTGCCGCCAATGCATCGAACGCTGTCTCTACCAGACCCGGGGTGCGCTGCGGCCAAGGATAAAGATAGGGCCAGGCAAGCGCCCCCGAAAAGGAGGCCATGGCATTGAGCCCCAACAGGCGGCTGACCCGGATCGCGCGGCCGACCTGATCGACCGCCCATTCCTGCCGGGCTTTCGGATTGCCGCGAAGGCTTTCGGGTGCGAAGGCATCAAAGCCCGCATCATAGGCCGGATGGACCGCGACCAGCTGACCTTGAAGATGCGTCGACAGCTCTGTCACCTCGACGCCGTTCTGTCGCGCGATGCCCAGAAACTCGTCGCGGTAATCCTGCGAGCTTTCCGCACGATCTAGATCAAGAATTCGCGGATCATGCGTCGGCACCTGCACGCCCGCATAACCGCAATCGGCCGCCCAGCGGGTAATCCCGTCCCATGAATCAAAAGGTGCCTCGGCACCTATGAACTGCGCCAGAAACAACGCAGGTCCCTTGATGGTCTGCATGGTTTTCCTCACTCCCTGACTTCAGGCTGCCTTGCATTGAAATCGATTGCAAGAACTAGTTTCCTGCCTTGCGACGAGGTTGCGGGACGACTTACTCTGAGCACATGGAGAAGTTCGTCCCTCGTGTGAAACTAGCCGACGTGGCTCGCCTCGCCGGAGTTTCGGCATCAACCGTCAGTCGTGTTCTGTCCAATCCAGAAGTGGTCGCCGTAACGACCAGGCAGGCGGTGATGAATGCGGTTGAGGCCACTGGCTACCGGCTGAACCACGCTGCGAGGAACCTGCGAAAGCAACGCACCGGAAGCGTCGTGGCGCTGGTCCCCAATCTGGGAAATCCGTTCTTTTCGAAGATCCTTGCAGGCATGGGCCGTGAACTTGCCCAGGCAGGTTACGATCTGCTGGTGGCAGACACCATGGAGGGATCAGCAGAGCAGAAATCTTTCCGCCGTTTTTTCGATCCGTCCCGTGCTGACGGTATCATTCTGCTGGACGGTCGTGTTCCTGCGGATGAACTCGCGCCGCAGCTCGGACTTCCGCCGATGGTCTGTGCTTGTGAATGGGTCGAGGGTGCCGATTTGCCTTGCGTCAGGCTCGACAACGAAGCGGGGAGCCGGCTCGCAGTCGAACACCTGCTTTCGCTAGGCCATCGTCATATCGGATTGATCGGTGGACCGGCCGGGAACGTCCTGCACATGGCCCGTCTCGCGGCGTCGAAGGCCGCCGCAGGGAATGCCCGACTTACCCTTTTCCAAGGTGATTTCACCCTGCAATCTGGACTGGCCGCCGCGCGAAGCTGGATCGACATGCCCCGTGCTGACCGACCTTCCGCGATCCATGCCTTTTCGGACGAAATGGCATGCGCCTTTCTGTCGACCGTTCAGCAGGCCGGGTTTCGGGTTCCCGAGGATGTGTCGATCGTCGGCTTCGATGACATTGAGCTCGCCTCGTTCCTGACGCCGGCGTTGACCACGATCCATCAACCGAAACGACAAATTGGCCGCGATGCTGCGCGACTCATCCTTCGCGCGATCGGTGGCGAGAGCGTTACCCCTGTGACCCGTTTGGTTCCGGATCTGATGATCCGAGGCTCGACCGGTATCGCGTCAGACCGCATCCATGGTGGCCGTCGGGGCGCGAAGGCCGATCGGTAAGCTTTCAGTAGCGGGCCAGTTGAGCCGTCGCCCGCTTTGTCCATCGGCGGGCGACGGCGTGTGTTTCTATTCGGGCAGGATGCGAACGGCGCCCTTGTCTGCCGATGAGGCGAAGGCGGCATAGGCGCGAAGCGCGAGCGTTACGTTGCGCTTGCGCTGTTCGGCTGGTTTCCAGCCCTGCTGGTCCTGTGCGGCGCGCCGATCGGCAAGCTCGGCCTCATTCACGGCAAGGTTGATCGTTCGGTTGGGAATGTCGATCTCGATGATGTCGCCATTGCGGACCAGACCGATCATGCCGCCCTGCGCCGCTTCGGGCGAGCAATGGCCGATCGACAGCCCCGAGGTTCCGCCCGAAAAGCGACCGTCGGTGATCAGGGCGCAGGATTTTCCAAGGCCCTTAGATTTGAGGTAGCTGGTCGGGTACAGCATTTCCTGCATGCCCGGACCGCCCTTCGGACCTTCATAGCGGATCACGACCACGTCGCCGGCTTTGACCTTGTTGCCGAGGATGCCGCTGACTGCAGCGTCCTGGCTTTCGAAGACGACGGCAGGCCCGGTGAATTTCAGGATCGAGTCGTCAACTCCCGCGGTTTTCACAATGCAGCCGTCGAGCGCGATATTGCCCTTGAGAACCGCAAGGCCGCCATCGGCCGAAAAAGGCGCATTGACCGAGCGGATGACGCCATTCTGGCGATCCATGTCCAGCGTGTCCCAGCGCGCCGACTGCGAGAAGGCCGTCTGGGTCGGGATGCCGCCGGGGGCCGCGCGGTAGAAATCGTGGACCGCTTCGCTGTCGGTCCGGTCGATATCCCAGCGGTCGATCGCGTCACCTAGCGTGGGGCTGTGAACCGTTGGCGTGTCGCGATGGATCAGTCCGCCTCGTTCCAGCTGACCTAGGATCGCCATGATCCCACCGGCGCGATGAACGTCCTCCATGTGCACGTCCTGTTTGGCGGGTGCGACCTTGGACAGGCAAGGAACATTGCGGCTGAGCCGGTCGATGTCGCCAAGGTCGAAATCGATGCCGCCTTCATGGGCGGCCGCAAGGATATGCAGAACCGTATTCGTCGAACCGCCCATGGCAATGTCAAGCGACATGGCGTTCTCGAAGGCGCGCTTGTTCGCGACGTTGCGAGGCAGGACGTTCACGTCGTTCTGTTCATAGTAGCGACGCGCAAGGTCGACGATGACATGGCCAGCTTCGACGAAAAGCCGCTTGCGGTCGGCATGGGTCGCCAGCGTCGATCCATTGCCCGGCAGGGAAAGCCCGAGCGCCTCGGTCAGGCAGTTCATCGAGTTCGCGGTGAACATGCCCGAGCAAGAGCCGCAGGTCGGGCAGGCCGAACGCTCGATGGTCTGGACGTCCTCGTCCGAAACGGAATCGTCGGCGGCGGCGACCATCGCATCGACCAGGTCCAGCGCATGGGTCTTGCCGTGCATGACGACCTTGCCCGCTTCCATAGGGCCGCCCGAAACGAAGATCGCGGGAATGTTCAACCGCATTGCAGCGTTCAGCATGCCGGGGGTGATCTTGTCGCAGTTCGAAATGCAGACCATGGCGTCGGCGCAATGGGCATTCACCATGTATTCCACGCTATCGGCGATGATCTCGCGCGAAGGCAGCGAATAAAGCATGCCGTCATGGCCCATCGCGATGCCGTCATCGACCGCGATCGTATTGAACTCCTTGGCGACACCGCCAGCCGCTTCGATCTCGCGCGCGACGAGCTGGCCCAGATCCTTCAGGTGGACGTGACCCGGCACGAACTGGGTGAAGGAATTGACCACGGCGATAATGGGCTTGCCGAAGTCACCGTCCTTCATCCCCGTGGCACGCCAGAGGCCGCGGGCCCCGGCCATGTTCCGTCCATGGGTGGTCGTGCGAGAGCGATAGGCTGGCATAGTCGAAATTCCCGTTTTGTGCTGAACCGCTCCGGGTCCGAGCGTTCGTTATCACTTCAGGCGGGGAACGTTCCAGTGCTGCCGACGCAATTTATGACATTAAGTGGTCCGAAAAGTGAAACTTCCGTTCGCGTCCGGTCAGGTTTGAACGTCGGCACCCTTCGGCCAGGCTGTCCCGGCCGGCCGAACCGGCCAGGACAGGCTGGACTTTCCGCAACCTCGACGGTCCTTCTCGCAAGGGCCGGGTTCAGCTCGGGATACGGTTCGCATACTCCGCCTTGAGGCTCGACCAACTGGCCCAGAAGCTTGCAGGCGTCGACCCGGATGCCTCCGAGACGAGAAGGTCCAGATGGGCATGCCATCCCGCGCTGACCATGAGCTTGGCCGATCGTTCGCTCAGACCGGTATGGGTCAGGGTCAGAAGCACCCGATCGCCTTTCGGCTCTAACTCGAATGTGACCTCGCCGTTGCCCCAGGCAATGGTCAGGCTTCGCAAGGGATCAAAGGCGATCACTCGGCTTTCCAGCCGATGTTCGGCCGGAATGTCCTCTGGTCTGGGATCGGACGGGCTGCTGAGTTCATCGTTGCGCCAGACAAGTTCGAGTGGTGCTCCGGGTGAAAGTGTCATTTCGCCTGCGGCAAGCCATTTTCTGCGCTTCTCGCCGTCGATGAGATAGCTCCAGATCCGGTCGACCGGTCCTGGCAACCATCGACGGATTACCAATGTGGTGGGCGAAACCATTGTTCCGAATTCGTCGGTCATGTCTTGAAGGGTCATTTCGCGTAGCCTCCGTGTTGTAAGGTCAGTTGGGGCCATCGATCCGGCTGGGATCGATGATGAAACAGTTGCCTTCGGGGTCAGTACGTTTCCTTGGTGCCTTGCGAGGTGGCCGACCGGCTAGGGAAAGCGTCCGGCACGGCGATCATCATTCCTTCGTTGATCGCTGCTTCTTTGGGTTGGTGGGCAAAGCCTCGTCATCTTCGCTGCGCAGAAGGCGTTCCAACCGATCCAGCCGATCCGTCCAAAACTGCTCATAGAAGGCGATTTCGTCGAAGGCGCCTTTCAAGGGCGCGGCTTCGAGACGGCAGATATGCGTCCTCCACTGGATCTCGCGGCGAATGAGCCCAGCTTTCTCAAGGACCTTGATATGTTTCGAGGCTGCGGCCAGCGACATTTCATGCGGCGCGGCAAGCTCGCTGATCGTTCTCTCGCCGCGGGCCAGATCGCGGAGCATCCGCCTGCGGGTCGGATCGCCAAGTGCATTGAAAACCATGTCCATGAGTGATTCTCGTTCAACCATATTGTTAAATTACCACGACCGGTCTGTTCGATCAACTGGTTGGTTTAATGATTGGCCAAGTTGTCCAGGGGACAGGCGCGGCGCCTTGTTTTCACATCGACATTGCCAGAAATGCCGACCAGGCCGAGATGACTATCCCCATGACCAAGGCATAAAATCCATTCCACGCCAGTCCGACATGACGGGGCGAGACCTTGCCGAATGAGCCGATCAGCAGAACTGACGCGGTGAAAGGCGATGTTGTTCCCGTGATCGCCCAACCGCCGACGATCGCAGCGACCAGGGCGGCAGGGTCCACACCCATTTCAGCCGGGGAGGGCAGCATCGGAACGATCAGCGAGACCGAGAGGATGGGGTTCATGCCCATCTGCCCTGTCAGCGGGACCAACCAGACCATCGAAACGACGATCAGCAGGGGCGGCAGCGCGCCGAGGTCGATCCCCAGCCTGGGCATCATGGGGACCAGAAGAAACGCCCCCAGACTGCCGATGAACGCTGCCATGAAAAGAAGCACGATCTGCCCGCCATAGGCAGGCAGCTCTCGTGTCGTGAACTCGCCGACCCGGTGTCCGAGATGGGACATGCGCCCAGTGCCGCTCGATTTGCCCTGCTGCAAGATCCACGCCATCGCGACGGTCGGCACGAAGGACATGACGGCCACGACAACGTCGACATGCGCGGCTTGATGCAGCAGGAAAACTCCTGTGACCACCACTGCCAGAAGAAGCAAAAGGGGCCTGAGGTGCAGAAGCCAACCTCCGCCAGGCCCCGAGCCGATGGGCACGGGACGGTTAAGGCGAGGCTTGAAGATCGCATCCATGCCCCAGCCGACGATTATCATCGTGATCGAGATGGCAAGGCATGGCAAAGCCACCTTGGGCCACTCCGCGCCGGGAACCAAAGCGGTGGTGATGGCCATCGAGAAGCCCAGCGGCGACCAACTGAGCGTCGAGGCAAATCCACGCTGAACCGCCACCAGCATGCGCCTCCGGCGGTGTCGGCGGATTTCGGGATCGGGCTCGCGCATTGCGCTTTCCGATGCAAGCGATCCCAGCAATGCAATCGATCCGTAAAGCAGGATCAACCCGAAGAGGTGCCCGCCAATCGTCAGGGCAAGATAGCGCAGGCCGGGCCGTTGGCCGGCGAGAAAACGTCCGCAGGCAAGGATTTCCTCGGACCCGGACGCGGCAATGCGGATTGCCGAAAGGGCTGTGTATAGGGCGATCACGAAACTGCCCTTTTCGACCGCGCTCCAGCTTCCCGCCAGCCCATCGGACCTCGACAGGATGGCCAGGATGACCATGGCCAGCCCGACCACGGCGAATATCCGGGGTGAAGACCTGTCGCTGACGCAGAAAGCCAGAATTGTCGCCAGCGAAAGAACACCGGACAATCCCGCGAGCACAGGGCTGGACCCATATTCAGCCGCGATGGTGCCGAGCATGACCCCGACGGGGAAAACCCCGGAGAGCGCCCTGAGCCGAGGAGCCAAATTGCCTGACATCGCTGTTCCCATGCTGCATGCGATGCCGAACACGCCGCGTCGCTCCTGCAATGCGCTCGATTCACAGCATGTTTTCCGACGAGAGCCAAGGGGCGGCTTCCTGAATTGGCGCTGTTCCGGCGACCCTGATGTGTCCCGTCTGTCTTGGCCGGAACCAAGTCGGGGGTCGTCAAAACACGGGCGCCTCCTCTCGCGGTTGTGAAATGGGCCTATCGCGGCTATGCTTTGATCCTTCGGAATGCAATTCGTCCATGCTTGACGGATCAGACGGCCTCAAGCGGCTGCGGGCGAGTTGCCGGATGCGAACTGAAAAAATCAGGGAATAATTCTTGTCAGAGAACACAGAGATTGTGATCGATCCTGCATCGCACGAGGCGATCCCTTCACCCGAAGGGGCAACCCAGCTCATCGATACGGA
Organism: Paracoccus sp. MBLB3053; assembly: GCF_031822435.1. Classification (NCBI taxonomy): domain Bacteria; kingdom Pseudomonadati; phylum Pseudomonadota; class Alphaproteobacteria; order Rhodobacterales; family Paracoccaceae; genus Paracoccus; species Paracoccus aurantius. Next base: position 119,850 of record NZ_JAVQLW010000003.1, read on the forward strand.
TTACGAGATCGGGCAGGACAATATCAACTATCGGCGCCGGTTCGTCTTCGAGTTGGACATCCATAACGTCGTCTTCAGCGTCTCGGCCATCGGAGTGGTGGCCTTCACCCTGCTGACGCTGATGTTCCAGAACACGCTGGAGCCTTTCTTCACCGCCACGCGAAACGTTTTGACTTCGAACCTCGACTGGTTCTTTCTCAGCGCCGCGAATGTTTTCGTGCTGCTTTGTCTCGCCCTGATCGTGCTGCCGCTTGGCCGTATCCGTCTGGGCGGGCCCGACGCCACACCGAATTACAGCTATGCTTCTTGGTTTTCGATGCTTTTTGCTGCCGGCATGGGCATCGGCCTGATGTTCTACGGCGTGGCCGAGCCGATGGGCAACTACACCGCCGCCTTCGATGGGCCTGTTGTCGGACCTGACGGGCTGCGAACGGACTGGGCGCCTCTGGATGGCGCGCCGGGCGATCCGCTGGGTGCTCGCCGACTGGCCATGGCAGCCACGATTTTTCACTGGGCGCTGCACCCCTGGTCGATCTATGCCATCGTCGCCCTGTCGCTGGCGCTGTTTGCCTATAACAAGGGGCTGCCGCTGACCTTGCGATCGGTGTTCTACCCGCTCCTGGGAGAGAAGGTTTGGGGATGGCCTGGCCATGTCATCGACATTCTCGCGGTCTTTGCGACAATCTTCGGCCTATCGACCTCGCTCGGCTTTGGGGCGCAACAAGCCAGCGCCGGGCTGAACTTCCTGTTCGGCTGGCCCGCCACCACCGGAGCGATGATCTTCCTGATCATCATTATCACCGGCATTGCGACGGCTTCGGTCGTGGCCGGTATGGACAGGGGCGTGAAGCTTTTGTCCGAGATGAACATGGTTCTGGCATTCCTGCTTCTGCTTTTCATCGTCGCGGTCGGACCGACATTTCAGATCGCGTCGGGGTTCTTCAAGAACCTTCTGGCCTATGGCGAATACCTCCCGGCGCTGTCCAACCCCTTCGGCCGGGATGACGACAATTTCCGCCAAGGCTGGACGGCCTTCTACTGGGCGTGGTGGATCAGCTGGTCACCCTTTGTCGGCATGTTCATCGCCCGTGTCAGCCGTGGCCGCACGGTCCGCGAGTTCCTGGTGGCCGTACTGCTGATCCCTTCGCTTGTGTCGACCCTGTGGATGACTGCGCTTGGAGGAACTGCGATCAGCCAGGTCGTCAGCGAGGGTCTGACCTCGGTTCAGGATGCGGCGCTTGAACTGAAGCTGTTCGAGATGCTGGCCCATCTGCCGCTGTCTTGGCTGACCTCTCTGATCGGGATCGTGCTGGTTATCGTGTTCTTCGTGACCTCGTCGGATTCGGGGTCGCTGGTCATCGATACGATCGGCGCCGGAGGCAAGGTGAATGCACCAGTGCCGCAGCGCGTCTTCTGGGCCACATTCGAGGGCCTCGTGGCGATTGCCCTGCTGCTGGGCGGGGGATTGGTCGCGCTACAGGCGATGGCCGTTTCGACGGGATTTCCCTTTGCGATCGTGCTGCTCTTGGCCGCCGTCTCGCTGGTGATGGGATTGCGCGCCGAGCCACGGCCAGACTGACACGAGATGCCCCGTGCGAGCCGCCTTGAAGGCGGTTCGCATTATCTTTGCATCACTCCACGTCTTCATGAACCCGGCGCGTCGGTCCAGAGGTTGTGAGACGTTCCCTTTTCTAGATTCACGCCTCGGATGACGGTAAGCTGACCCTGCTCAGGAATGGAGGGTAGGCTGGCCAGAAGCGAATATCCCGCATCACCCGCTCAGGAAGCCATTCCCGGCGGAGAGTATCTGGACGGCTCTCCCCTGAGGGTCGATCTCGCGCAATTCGTTCAAAGCGGAATCAGCGTTATCCTTGGGTCGGTCGACAGGAACGCGCGACCCGTTGCCGCGATCGGCCTTGCCTGCAGGGTTCTTGATGGCGGTGTTCTGCGCGTGATCGCACGCGCGCCCGCGATCACACCCATTCTGGCCTCGGTTGCGGCAGGGTCCGGGATCGCCGTGACATTTTCCCGACCTGTCACGCATCGTTCGATCCAGTTCAAATCCGACCGCGCCAGGATCGTGCCCGCAGAAGACGCCGATTGGCTGGCGGTCGAGCATCAGACAGCGATCTTTCGGCAGGAACTGCTCGAAGTCGGTCACGACGAGGCATTTGCCGACTACATCGTGATGTGCAGCGTGAACGAGGTTGCAGTATTCGAGCTCACACCCGATCACGGATTCGTCCAGACGCCTGGCCCAGGGGCGGGTGCCGCGCTTGCGGGGCGGCCCGGATGAGCCTCATCAACATGGATGTCCTGCGTCGCTCGCTGGAAGGGATCATTCCTTCCGTGCTCGCGACATGCGATCTCGAGAATGTCCCGAACGTCTCGCTGATTTCGCAGGTGCATTACGTCGACTGCGATCATGTGGCGTTATCGTATCAGTTCTTCAACAAGACGCGCCAGAACCTGCTCGCAACTGGTTCCGCCTCGGTCGTCGTGATCGATCCGGTGACCATGATGCAGCACCGTTTGTCGCTCGACTATGTCGAGACACGGACCGAGGGACCGATTTTTGAATCCATGAAGGCGCGTTTGGCAGGTATCGCATCTCACGCAGGGATGGCAGATGTCTTCAAGCTGCTCGGTTCGGACCTGTTCCGCGTGCGCGAGATCGAGCAGGTTCCCGCACAGTGCCGACCAGAGCCCTATCCCGAACGTGACCTGCTTCTGGCCCTTCGCCTTACCTGTCGGGAGCTTTCCGCGGTCGTCGAACTCGGCACCTTGCTGGATCGCGCACTCGACTGCCTCGAACGGTATTTCGGGATCGCGCGCTCAATGGCGCTTATGCTTGATCCGGACGCGGCGCGGCTGTTCACGCTTGCCTCGCATGGATATTCGCCCTCGGGCATCGGGTCGGAAGTGTTGCTTGGCGAAGGCGTCATCGGGGTCGCCGCGCGTCAGGACACCGCGATACGGATCGGCCACATGACCCGCGAATACGGTTATGGCGAAGCCGTGAGGAATGCGGCGATACGTTCGGGCCTTGACTGGCAGCGCGCGACCGAGATCACCTTTCCGGGGCTGGCCGAGCCGGCCAGCCAGATCGCTGTCCCGATCCGCTCTCCCACAAGGCTGATCGGGGTGCTGTTTTGCGAAAGTGAGCAATCCTTCCGCTTCTGGCATGATGACGAAACTGCGCTGTCGATACTGGCCGATCATCTCGGGGCGCTGATCGAGCTCTTGCCTGATCGCGCCGGCACGGCCGATCCCCCCATCATCCTGCCCCGGCCGGGTGGGGAAAATAGGGTCGTGATCCGTCATTTCGCGCAGGATGACAGCATCTTTCTTGGCAATGACTACTTGATAAAGGGGGTCGCCGGCGCCATTCTTCTGCGGTTGGTCCGTGAACGTATCGCTACCGGACGCGACGAGTTCACCACGCGCGAGCTGCGGCTGGACCCAAGCTTGCGGCTGCCCGACAATGCCGAGAATCTTGACGCCCGTCTCGTCTTGCTTCGCAAGCGTCTGGAAGAACGCGAGGCTTGTCTGAGGATTGAAAAATCCGGCCGCGGGCGGTTCCGGCTCTGCACCGCCAGCCCGCTGGTCCTGCAATCCATTGCGGGCACGCCCGGCTGACCGTTTAGCAAGAATTTAGCATTTCATGCCGGAACACTTAGCAAGCGCCATGGCGCCCCCGGCTGTATTTCTCCGACCTGTTCTCAACCGGGCAGACAGGGCCTGATCGGCCGGAAACAGGCGTTTGCGGTGACTGGGAAGGCTGCCCCATTCTGGATACGATGTGATGGAACTAGAAGAACTCAGAGCGAAGATCGGCGGGAAAGTGACGACGGCACAGGACGCGGCACATCAGGAAGCGGCTGCGGCGCTGCAATGGAATGCTCGAAAAAGCACGCGCGTCCCTGCGGTCATCGTGTCGGCGACGTCTGTGTCGGACGTTCAAGTGGCAGTGCGCTTCGCCGCTGCCAATGGGTTGCGCGTTTCTGCGCGTGGGGCGGGGCACAACCTTTCGGGAATTGCCATTCAGGACTCGATCGTGATCGACCTTTCGCGCCTCGACGCATGCCAGATCGACGCAGGTCGGCGCATCGCGCAGCTTGGTCCAGGCGTGACGAATGGCAGATTGGCCGCGGCGCTGGATGCCGAGGGGATGGCGTTCCCGCTGGGGCATTGTGCGAGCGTCCCGATGAGCGGTTACCTTTTGGGAGGCGGCCTGGGCTGGAATTCCGGCACATGGGGCTTTGCCTGCTCGCGTGTCGAGGCGGTCGATGTGGTCATGCCGGATGGCGCGTTGCGGCAGGCAACGGCGGATCATTGGCCCGACATATTCTGGGCTGCGCGCGGCGGCGGGCCGGAATTCTTTGGTGTGATCGTCGGATACAAGGTGAACCTGGAGCCATTGCCCAGGGGCATGATGAGCGCTGTGCGTGTCTATCCACTGGATCGCATGGCCGAACTGGAACGCTGGATGGCGCATGTCCTTCATGCCTACCCGCGCAATGTCGACGTCGTGATCGACTTGCGCAATGCTCCTCATCCCGAAGATGGGCGTCCGGTGCCCGTCGCTGCGGGGATCTGCGTGGTCTATGCCGAAACGCAGACCGAAGCAGCACGGCTCCACAAGGACGTCGCCGCGCTCGCGCCGCAGGATGCAGTGCAGGCCATCGGTCCGATGCCCGTGTCATTCGGCGACCTCTATGCGCAAACCGAACATGCCATGCCGTCCGGCAAGCGGTTTCATATCGATTCATTCTGGGCTGGATCGGATGCCGGGCAGTTCGTCCGACACATTGCTGCGTCCATCTCGCAAGCGCCGTCGCTGCTTTGCCACAGCATCGTTGCTCGCTATCCCGAAGGCCGACCGGCGATGCCCGACGCCGCCTTTTCGATGGCAGCGCCGGTCTGGGGTTCGCTCTGTGCCATCTGGGACGACGCAAAGGCCGACCCCGAGCATGTCTCATGGGTTCGCGACGGGGCGGACATGATCGGCGATCTTGCGCTTGGGCATTATGTCGGCGAGGCGGATCTGCAGCGACCGGGACGATTGAACCACTGTTACGCCCCGGCTGCGCTTGGCAAGTTGAGAGCCTTGCAGCAGCTCTATGATCCGAAAGGTCTTTTCCTGCCGGTCGAGGCGCGGCCCGAAGCGAATGGCAAATCTTCCGAAGCGTTGCGTGTCAGGACAATGACGCCAGCCGAATGACGGTCTGAGAACGGGTCGGGCAGATCCAGGGATCTGCCCGGGCCTCAGACCGCCTTGCCTTGATTGACACGTCTGGACAGGGCCTCGTGGGTTTCCACGCGCTCGGAATAACGGTCAACCAGGGTCCCTCGAATATCGCGCGTGAGCAGGGTGAACCGGACCAACTCCTCCATCACGTCGACGATCCGATCGAAATAGGGTGAAGGCTTCATGCGGCCCGTTTCGTCGAATTCATCCCATGCCTTTGCAACCGATGACTGGTTCGGAATTGTCAGAAGCCGCATCCAGCGCCCAAGGATGCGCAGTTGATTGACGGTGTTAAAACTTTGGCTGCCACCGCAAACCTGCATCACCGCCAGGGTCTTGCCCTGCGTCGGCCGGACGCTGCCGACGGAAAGCGGAATCCAGTCGATCTGGCTTTTCATCACGCCGGACATCGCGCCATGGCGCTCGGGCGAGGACCAGACCATCCCTTCACACCAATTTACCAGATCGCGTAACTCGGCGACCTTGGGGTGCTCGACAGGGACCGCATCGACCATGGGCAGACCGTGCGGATCAAAGAAGCGGGTCTCGGCGCCAAAGGCCCTCAGGATGCGCGCGGCCTCTTCTGCGGCGAGCCGAGAATAGCTGCGTTCACGCAGCGAGCCATAGAGTAACAGGATCTTTGGTGGATGGGTGCCGCGTTCAGTCGGATGCAATGTCCGTGCATCAACGGAATGAAAGAATTCTGGCTTGAGATTTGGCAGGTCGGTCAAGTCATCGCTCCCTTTCAGGCGAAGCGGTTGCGGGTGCGGTTGGCAAAGGCGACAAGCGAAAGCATCACCGGCACTTCGACGAGAACGCCAACGACTGTGGCAAGTGCCGCGCCCGAGTTCAGCCCGAAAAGACTGATCGCGACAGCAACCGCCAGTTCGAAGAAATTCGACGTCCCGATCATCGCGCAGGGGGCAGCGATACGATGAGGCAGGCGCAGGGCGTATGCGGCTCCATAGGCGAGCGCAAAAATCGCGTAGCTCTGGATCACGATCGGGGCGGCGATCAACGCGATGACAAAGGGTCGGTTCAGGATGACCTCGCCCTGCAGTGCAAACAGGATCGCCACGGTGGCAATGAGCCCGAGGATCGACAAGGGCTTGATGCGCGCCGAAAAGGCGTCGATCTCCGGCTGAGAGCCAAGTACCCGCCGTGTCAAAAGCCCGGCGGACAGGGGAAGGACGACGTAGAGCAGAGTCGCAAGGACCAGGGTTTGCCAAGGCACCGAAATATCGGTCACCCCCAGCAGAAGCGCGACGATCGGGGCAAAGGCCACCACCATGATCATGTCATTCACCGAAACCTGAACCAGCGTGTAAGTCGCATCGCCGCGCGTCAGTTGCGACCAGACGAAGACCATCGCCGTGCAGGGGGCTGCACCCAGAAGGATCAGGCCGGCGATGTATTGCTGTGCATCTTGCGGCGCGATCCAGGGCGCAAAGACGTGATCGAAGAACAGGACCGCCAGAAAAGCCATGGTGAACGGCTTGATCAGCCAGTTGACCGTCAAGGTGATGAGCAGGCCCTTCGGCTGGCGCGCGACTCCGGCAATGGCTCCGAAATCGACATTGACCATCATCGGGAAGACCATTGCCCAGATCAGAACTGCAACGACCAGGTTGATCGAGGCGACCTCGGCCCCTGCAATTCCAGCGACCAGTGTGGGAGCAAGCGCGCCGATGGCGATGCCCACAATCATGGCGAAAGCCACCCAGAGAGTCAGCCAGCGTTCGAATGCCCCCAAAGGGCTAGCTCCGGTTCGTGTCATTTCGGCCATGGTTTTCTCTGCGGATCAAAGGTTGAAGGCGGTTGAGTTTTCGGGCGGACAGCGATCGGGCAGGGCCGCTTGGGACAGGGCGAGGCCCCGACGGACACAGAGCTTCTGCAATTCGGGTCTTTCGCGACATTTGCAGGGCGCGAAAGACAGGCTTCAACAGCTACAACTGATCTGGTCCAGGAGGGGCTGGCAGAGCTCAGCTCGGCCACCGCAGCAATCCTGCATCAGAAATTCGAGCAAGCCCCGCATTGTCTCCATCTCGGCAAAGTATCGGATCGAGCGTCCCTCGCGTCGCGAGCGCACGAGCCTCACCGCAGCCAGAATGCTGAGATTGTTCGACAACGTGTTCGGGCGAGTTTCCAGGCTTGTGGCGATCTCGCCCGCAGTCATGCCCTCGGGTCCCGCGCGGACAAGCATGCGAAAGACATCAAGGCGGATGTCTTGTGCGAGAGCAGAGAGCGTCTCTAATGCGGCTGACTTTTCCATATTTCCGGTAATATAGAAATATTCGATGTCAGGCAACCCTGCTTTCAGGTCGTCAGGTGTCACGCTCGGCTTGAAACCCGCAAGTGGATGGCCATTGTCGAAGCGGGCATCCCAAGGCAAGTTCCTGTCGTTTAAGATCCGCCCGAAGGAGGAACATTGGCCCGCATCCCCTCGATCCAGGCTTTGCGCGCTTTGGAAAGCGTGGCGAGGCTAGGCACGATCTGGCAGGCGGCGGAAGAGCTGAACCTGACACGCAGTGCCATCAGCCATCAATTGCGCCTGCTGGAGCGCGAGCTTGATTTCCAGCTGATGCTGCGGGTGGGAAACCGAATCGAGTTGTCGTCCCGAGCGCAGGAATATGCCGAGGACGTTCGCCGGGCGCTTGCCCTGATTTCGACATCCAGCCACCGTCACGCTCATGGCGGGGTCGGCGGGCCGCTGGCCATCAGCTGCCCGTCTGGGTTTTCGTCAAGCTGGATGTGTCGGCACCTGAGCGAATTCGTTGAACAATATCCTGATGTTATTGTTTCACTTGTTACTCCGATTCGGCTCGACAGCACGAATAACCCCGAAATCGATACCTTCATCACCTTCGGGCATGATGGCCGCTCGGACATGGTTGTGGAGCCATTGCAGCCGGTCGAGTTCACGCCGCTTTGTAGTCCGGAATACCTTGAGCGCATGGGTGGGTTCCCTGACAGTCACAGCCTGCTGGGCGCCACGCTTTTGCATATCGGCGATTTCGTCGATTGGGAGGCCTGGATGCGCAAGGAAGGGCTCCCGGCAGAACGGGCCCATCGCGGGATATGTTTTTCCAGCATGAACGTGGTCCATACTGCGGTCCTGGCGGGGCAGGGGATCGCCATCGGCGACGTGATCGCATGGCGCGAGGATGTCGAGGCCGGACGTCTGGCGAGGCCATTCGAGGCGGCACTGCATTCCGACACTGGTTATTATTTGTGCACGCCCGTTGATAAATTGGCAAATCCAGTTGTCATAGCTTTTCACAGATGGCTGAAAAACTGCTTGCGAAATCCTCCCTTCAGCAATTCACAGTCTGATTGACAAGTAAGATTTGTCGAAGAGAGCAAGAAGTTTCATTTGCTTTGCGCCTTTCTTCATCTCTAGCCTTGGCTCAGACAGGCTCTGAGACCGATCCAACATGAGGCTAGGGTGACAATTCCCGCACAGATTGAAGCAAGCGATATCGGCATGACATTCGGCACCTTCGAAGCCCTCAAACAGGTTTCGCTTACCGTGCAGAAGGGAGAATTCCTGTCGCTTCTCGGGCCTTCGGGTTCTGGCAAGACCACTTTCCTGACTGTCCTGGCGGGTTTCTACCAGCCGACAAATGGCAAACTGTTTCTGGACGGCAAGGATGTCACGAAGATGCCCGCGCAGCAGCGGGGCTTTGGCATGGTCTTCCAAGGATACGCCCTTTTCCCGCATCTGAGCGTTGCCGAAAACATCGCCTTTCCCCTGAGGGTTCAGAAACGTTCGCGGGAACAGATCCGCAGCCGTGTGGATCACATGATCCAGACGGTTGGGCTTGTCGGGCATGAGCATAAGAAGCCATCGCAGCTCTCAGGCGGGCAGCAGCAGCGTGTCGCGCTTGCGCGGGCTCTGGCATACGAGCCGGAAGTTCTGTTGCTGGACGAACCCTTCTCTGCGCTCGACAAGAACCTGCGCGGCCAGATGCAGGATGAACTGCGCCGTCTTCACCGCGAACTTGGAACGACCTTCGTCTTCGTCACACATGACCAGGAAGAAGCCTTGGCTCTTTCGAGCAATATCGCGATCTTCAATCAGGGCCGACTGCAGCAACTTGGTTCGCCGAGCGAGGTCTATGAGCGCCCGTCGAACCGTTTCGTGGCGGAGTTTCTCGGGGACATCAATATTTTGCCGGTCGAGGGTGTCGGCCGCGACGCCAAGGTCGAAGGCCAGGCGATCGCCCTGCCCGCGCCACAGGGCAGCGCGCGGAGCCATGTCGCGATCCGGCCCGAGCACATGCGTCTTGCCCGACCCGGCGAGGCTGGAAACGCGCTACCGATGCGGCTGGTCGATCAGATCTATCTGGGCGCCGAAAGCAGGTTGCAGCTGCAGACCCGAGGGGGGGTGCCGATCGTCCTCAACATCCCCAATTCCGCGACGCCCAATGCCATCGAGGTCGGATCAGAGGTTCTGGTCGGTTGGGATGCGCAAAACAGCTTTCTGATCTGAACGGTCAGCAGGACAACAAAAACGACGACAACAACGACAGGGAACAAACATGCACGGCCATTTCCAGAAAGATTGCGTCGAACTGCTGCGCGAGCGTTTCGAGGCGGGAAAGATATCGCGACGGTCCATGATGCAGGGGCTCGGCCTTCTGCTTGGCACATCGGCTTTGGGCCTCAGCGCAGGCCGCGCCGCCGCCGAAGGAAAGGAGCTCGTCTTCGTGAACTGGGGTGGAGATGCGGTCACCGCCATGGGCGAGGTTTTTGGTGAGCCCTTCACCAAGGATACGGGTGTCGTCGTCAAGTTCGACGGCTCGGGCCCGACCGAAGGTGCCATCGCGGCGCAGGGCGAAAGCGGCCATCCGACCTGGGACCTGGTCGATTGTGATCCCTTCTCGGGACAGGCGATGGGCAAAAAGGGCTATATGTCACCGATCGACTATTCCATCGTCGATCCGGCGAAGATCCGGCCCGGTTTCCAGTGGGAATATGCCTCTTCGACTTATTTCTATTCCTATGTGATCGCCTATTCGAAGGAAGCTTTTCCCGAGCCGCCGACGAAGATTGCCGATTTCTTCGACGTTGAGAAATTCCCGGGCAAGCGGTCGATGTACAAATGGGGCGTCGGCATGTGGGAAGCAGCTTTGCTGGCCGATGGCGTCGCGCCGGCAGATCTTTACCCACTGGATCTTGATCGCGCTCACGCCAAGATCTCGGCCTTCAAGGACAATGTCGTGGCATTCTGGGGCGGCGGCGCGGAAAGCCAAACGCTGATGATGGACGGCGAAGTGACCATGGCACTGATCTGGAGCACGCGCGCCAAGGTGCTTCACAAGGACACCGAAGGCGAAGTCACCTTCATCTGGGACGACGCCGTGGTAGCCCCGGGTTCGACCGGCGTGCTCAAGAACAATCCGGGCGGCACCGAACTTGCGATGCAGTTCATTGCCGCGAGCCAGGCACCCGACCGTCAGGCTGGCCTGTTCGAACTCCTGGGCAACGGGCCCGGCAATCCCGCCGCCGATGCCCTGATCCCGGAAGAAGAGCGCGCATTCAACCCCGTCGACCCCGAAAACTTCGCCAAGCAGATCCCGCTCGACATGGCGTGGTACGAAGAAAACTACAGCGCTGCGCTTGATGCCTACCTGAAGATCATTTCGGCCTGATCGCAACCTTCCCGGCCCAGCAAAGGGCCGGGAACTCATCTGGAATGGACATGAAAGCGCCAGCGCTCCTGATCTTGCCGCTGATCCTTTTTCTGGGACTCAGCTATCTGGTCCCCTTTCTCGGCATCATGCAGCTGAGCATTGCCGGCCCCGAACCCCTAAGCCAGTATCATACCGTCGTCACCGACCCGCTGATCCTCGGCGTATTCTGGCGGACCTTGCGAATATGTGCGGAAGTCACGTTGATTTCGGTCAGTGCGGCCTATGTGATGACCTATCTCTGGGTGCGCAGCACGCCCTTGGTCAGTGCGCTGGTCGAACTGTGCATCATGATCCCCTTCTGGATTTCTGTCCTGACGCGTGCTTTCGGTTGGCTTGCAACCCTGTCGAACCGAGGTGTGATCAACAGTTGGTTGAAGGATTGGGGCCTGATCTCGACCTCGCTTCCGCTTGTGCGCAACGAATTCGGGGTAGTGGTCGGAATGGCGCATTACCTGATCCCCTTTGCGGTCTTTCCGCTGGCGACGGCAATGAGAAACGTGGATGAGCGCGTGCTCATGGCCGCAGAGGGCATGGGGGCATCCCGCCTGCGCATCTTCTGGCAGGTCTTCCTTCCGATGACGCGAAGCGGGATCATCGGCGCGCTGCTTCTGGTCTTCGTCTTTTCGATCGGATTCTACATCACGCCGGCGGTGCTTGGTGGTGGCCGAAGCGTGATGATCGCCGAACTGATCTACCTTCGCATCTTCCAGGCGCCCGACTGGGGGCTGGCAGCGGCGATCAGTGTCGTGCTGATGCTGCTGGTCGGAGGACTTCTTGTTGCCCTGATGCGGCGCTACGGAAAGCTCGCGAAATGACATCATTCCGCCCCGGACTCGTGATCTCGACCATTGGCGCTCTGGTTTCAGTGTTCCTGCTGATGCCCCTGCTTGCCGTGATCCCTGTCAGCTTCACGCCCAAAAGGTTCTTGAGCCTGCCCGATGGTGAGTGGTCATTCCGGCATTATCAGGCCCTGATCGAAGATCCCGGCTGGATGCAAAGCCTGCTGCTTTCAATCAAAATCGGTATTGTCTCAAGCTCGCTTGCCTGCCTTCTCGCGACTGCGTTCTGCCTGGGCATCTGGTTGTTTCGACCGGTTTTTTCAGGGCTGCTGACCGGTTTTGTCCTGCTGCCCATGGTCGCGCCTCCGGTTGTCTCGGCCTTGACGCTCTATTTCTTCCTCACATCGTTGACGCAGTACAACGGCATCATTGCTTACGACAAATGGGCCGGCGTGGCCGTAACCCATGCCGTCATGACCGCCCCCTATGCCGTCGTCCTGCTGATGGTCGCGCTGTCTCAACTGGACCGCCGGATCGACCTGGCGGCGCAATCGATGGGGGCGGGGCTCGGCACGCGGATCTTCAAGGTGATCCTGCCGAATATCCGCTTCGGCATCGCAGGGGCGTTTCTCTTGTGCTTCCTGCTGTCCTGGGATGAAATCGGGGTCACGTTGTTCGTCACATCGGTCGATGCAATCACTTTGCCGCGCCGCATGTGGATGGGACTGCGCGACAATATCGATCCCGCTATCGCTGCCCTTTCGGTCGTGCTGATCGGGCTCGTCACGATCCTGACGCTGATCCGGTCCGGCATGCAATACCGGGCGCGCAAAAGGGCTCAGGGTTGATGGTCAGCGCCCTTCGCCAATAGCCATTCCGTGAACAGCCCGCAGGCCGGATGTCTTTCGGCCTGCGGCATCACGGTAAGATAATATGCCGTGCCAAGATCGATCTCTCCATCTGGCCATTGGACCAGCCGTTCGTCCGCCACAAGCTGATCTGTAATCGACCGCCAGCCCAGCATCAGGCCCTGTCCGGCCAGAGCCGCCTGCACGGCCTGGACGTAGGTGTTGAATCGCATGCCCCTGCGCGGCGGAGAGGGCAGGCCGCGCGCTCGGCAATACTCCGCCCAGCCGGCCCAATGCCTTGCACCCTCGAATTCGACATGGATCAGCGGAGCCGAGGTGATTTCAGCGTCCTGCCTTAGCATTTTTTCGACAAGCTCGGGTTTCCCGACAGGGCAGATCCGCTCAGGAAAAAGCACCTGGGTCCGCCCTTCGCTCCATCGTCCGTCGCCGTAACGCAAAAGCATGTCCATCCCCGGAGTGGGGCGATTCAGATCCGAGGGCATTGCCTGGACGTTGATGAGGATTTCCGGATGCTCACCGTAAAAGGCCGACAGCCGCGGCATAAGCCAATGCGTCGCCATTCCCACGGTGCAGGCAACCGTCAACGCCCGATCCTGATCCGCGGCCATGGCGCGGATCGAATCGATCGATTCCGCGATCAAGCCGATACCCTCTCGAACCGAAGTGGCAAGCAGTTGTCCGGCACTCGTCAGCTGCACCGGGCGGCTCGAACGGTCGAATAGCGCAACGCCGACGTGATCTTCCAATGATTTGAGGGATTGACTGACTGCGGGCAGCGACACGTTCAAGATGCCCGCCGCGGCGCGCATGGAACCGTGTCTTTCCACGGTTTCGAAAACGGTCAGCAGGCGCAATGGCGGAAGACGGTCCATAAGTTAACTTCTTGCTTAACTAATGATCATTCCAAACAGGCTATCCGCATGCCCGTACATCGCACAAGATAGTACTATCCCAGTCGGTTTTCCCCTCACTCCGACCGATCTCCTCCCCATTCAAGTTAAGGATAACTCATGAACACCGTCGTCGCGATCGAACCGTCCGAAGTCACGCTGGGCGAAAAGGGGCTAAGCTTGCCTCTGAATGGCGAGCAGGCTTATTTCAATTACTATTGGCTGCGCGACAACTGCCTCAGTTCATTCGACAGCCAGACGCGTGAGCGGACCTTCGACATCTTCCATCTCGATGGGGCTCCGGTGCCTCAATCGGCCGCGATCGAAGGCGACAACCTGACCGTGCTTTGGGCCGGGGATGGGCACATCTCGCGCTATCCGCTAAGCTTCCTTTCGGAATTTTCATCGGCAAAGCCGCGCCACGATCCTGCGGACCTGCCGCGTCGTGCCTGGTTTGCCGACCACTACCCCAACATGGCGCGGTTCTCTCAGGCCGAACTCAAGGCCGATCCGCAGAAGGTCGCGGAATGGATCAAGGCGTTGATCGTCGATGGAGTGGCCATCGTCAGCGACATGCCTGACACCGATGCAGCCCTGACAGAAACGGTCGAACTGATGGGTCATGTGCGTCCGACCTTCTTCGGCCTTTATTTCGATGTGCGGACGCATATCAATCCGACGAACCTGGCCTACACGGCCAAGGCGCTTGAACTGCACACCGACACCCCGGCCGAGGAACACGCCCCCGGCATGCAGTTCCTCCACATGCGGGCGAACACGGTGGAAGGTGGGCGCAACCTGTTCCTTGACGGCGTGGCGGTGGCCAACGATTTCCGCGATCTCTATCCCGAGGAGTTCAAGCTGCTCGCCGAAACCCCGATCCCCTTCTATTGCGAACACGACAATTACGACATGCGTTCGCATCAGCGTGTGATCGAACTCGATCAGCATGGCAATGTCTCGGGTCTGACGATCAGCCAGCACATGCTTGACGTCTCGGATCTGTCCCAGGAATTCCTGGACAGCTATTACCCTGCGTTCTGCCGCTTTGGCCGGATGCTGCAGGACGACAAGTATGTCATGAAATTCACGCTGCATGCGGGCGAATGCATCGTCTTCGACAACCACCGCATCGTACATGGCCGCGCCTCCTATACTGCCGAAAGCGGTGAGCGCTACCTGCGCGGCTGCTATTCCGACCGCGCCGAGATGCGCTCGACCTATCGCGCGCTTGTCTCGGAGGGCCGCTTCAAATGAAGCATGAATGCATCATGAACGATTGCGCCGAACCGGCCGACCTGCTGCGATTGCGGCAGGATCTGGCTGCCGCCTTCCGGATCTGCCACCGCTTCGGCTGGAGCGAATCCGTGGGGAACCATTTCAGCGCCGCCCTTTCGCCCTGCGGGCGCAAGTTCCTTTTGAACCGGAAATGGCAGCATTTCGGCTCGATCCGTGCCAGCGACCTGATGGTTGTGAATGCTGACGATCCGGACGTGATGAACCGGCCCGATGCACCGGACGCCTCTGCATGGACAGTGCACGGAACGATGCATCGGATGCTGCCAAACGCCCGCGTGATCCTGCATTGCCATTCGCCATATGCGGTTGCCCTGTCCTGTCTCAGGGACCCGACGGTGCTGCCTCTCGACAACAACACTGCGCGATTCTTCGGGCGGACGGCCTATGATCTGTCCTTTGGCGGCATTGCGGATGCCGAGGAAGAGGGTGCACGCCTGGCGAACGCAATCCGGGGGCATTCTGTGCTGGTCATGGGCAATCACGGCGTCTCAGTCGTGGGAGAAACCGTGGCGGACGCGTTCGAGGATCTTTACTTCTTCGAGAAGGCCGCCCAGACGATCGTTCTGGGTCTTTCGACGGGCAAACCGCTCGCGGTTCTGTCCGATGAGGTGGCGCAAGCTACCGCCGAGGGATGGAAGCCCTATCGCGGGATGGCGCAGAGGCATTTCGACTATCTGAAATCCGAACTGGATGCCGCAGATCCAAGCTGGCGCGATTGAAGCAAGCGAAACCCTAAACGAGTGGCGGATCGATCCTTTCGGTCCGCCGTTTGCGCAGATCACGCGGTGTGGCGTCGAATTCCTTACGGAATGCCCGAGTCATCGCGCTGGCATCGCGATAGCCGCATCGCGTCGCGATTTCCGCAACCGACATGGTTGTCCCCTCGACAAGCCGCTTCGCTTCACGCAAACGGGTGGCAAGATAAAGCCTTCGCGGTCCGACCCCGAACCTGTCCATGCAGCGCTGTCCGAAACTGCGCCGGTTGAGGCCGAGCTTGGCGGCCAGTTCGGCCACGGGCAGGGGGGTCTCGATCGACCTGCGCATGAGCGACATTCCGGCTTCGGCGACGCTTCCCGAGCGTAGAGCGGGCAGCGGTCGACTTTCCCCGTACATGAACAGAGCGGCCACCTCGAGCCGCAGCATGGCCCCATGATGCCGTTCGATGAGGTCGAGGATCAGTTCGAACGTCGTGGTCGTGCCGCCGCATGACAGGATGTTTCCGTCATGCACGACCCGGTCATCCGAGACATTCACATCGGGGAATTTCTCGGACAGGTTGGTCAGCTCGTCCCAGTGGATTGTCGCCTTCCGGCCCGACAGAAGTCCGGCAGAAGCCAGCAACCAGCTTCCCGTATCCATACCGACGAGGGTGCCGAAGCGACTTCGCGCCGCGCGCAGCGCGCGGGCGCATTGCACCGTCGCGTGACTGTGGAAATCGTAACTTGGCATCACGAAGAGGTAATCCGCGCCGGCATGGTCCGAAAGCGCGCCTTCGCTCTGGACCGTGAGACCGCTTGATGACGCGACCGGTCGTCCGTCAAGACTGATATATTGCCAGGCATAGAGATTGCGCCCGGAAAGATTGTTGGCAGCCCGCAAGGGTTCGATCGCATTGGCGAGGCAGTGGTTCGAAAACGACTTGAACAGCAACACTGCCACCTTGCGCGGCCCGCGAGAATATTTCTCGTTCTGCATGATTTTCGACCCAAACTGCATGATGCTATCCGTGCCTGCCTTCCATGTTTGGTCAAGTCTGACAAGGGGGCATGAGCCATGTATTTCGGGTTGAGCGACGAACAGGAAATGATCGTCTCGACGGTGCGCAGTTTCGTCGAGAACGAGATTTATCCCCATGAGGCGCTGGTCGAGCGTACGGGCGAAGTCCCCGAGGAAATTGCCCAGGACATCAAGCGCAAATGCATCGATATCGGGTTCTACGCCTCGAACTTTCCCGAATCCGTCGGGGGACCGGGGCTTTCCCATCTAGAGTTCGCCCTTGTCGAGCGGGAACTTGGGCGCGGGTCGATGGCTCTGACGCATTTTTTCGGTCGTCCGCAGAACATCCTGATGGCCTGCAAGGATGAGCAGGTCGAAAGATATTTGATGCCCGCCGTGCGCGGCGAAAAGATGGATGCGCTTGCGATGACCGAACCGGATGCCGGGTCCGACGTGCGTGGCATGAAATGTACGGCGACGCGGGACGGCGGCGATTGGGTCTTGAATGGCTCGAAACATTTCATCTCGGGCGCAGAGCATGCCGACTTTTTCATCGTCTTCGCCGCAACCGGGGTGGATGAAACGCCGAAAGGTCCAAAGAAACGGATCACCTGCTTTCTCGTCGATCGCGGCACACCGGGTTTCGAGGTCCGGAATGGCTACAATTCCGTGTCCCATCGCGGCTACAAGAACTGCGTGCTGTATTTTGACCAGTGCCGGCTTTCAGACAGCCAGGTCCTGGGCGAGGTGGATGGCGGCTTCCAGGTGATGAATGAATGGCTCTATGCCACACGTATCACGGTTGCGACGATGTGTGTCGGAAGGGCGCGCCGTGTCTTCGATTTGGCCGTCGATTTCGCTGCGAACCGCAAGCAGTTCGGTCAGGAGATTGCCAAGTTCCAAGGTGTCGGGTTCCAGATCGCGGACATGGTGACGGAAATCGACGCAGCAGACTGGCTAACATTGGCCTCGGCCTGGCGGCTTGACCAAGGGTTGCCGGCGAACCGCGAAATCGCCTCGGCCAAGGTTTATGCCTCGGAAATGCTGGCGCGGGTCACGGACCGGGCCCTGCAGATCCATGGCGGCATGGGCCTGATGGACGAATTGCCGATCGAGCGGTTCTGGCGAGACGCGCGGGTCGAGCGGATCTGGGACGGCACAAGCGAGATCCAGCGCCACATCATCAGCCGCGAAATCTTCCGTCCGCTCGGAGCCTGACATGGAAAGCCTGCTTCGTCTTTTCAGCCCACAGGCCATCACGGTCGTCGGCGGTGGCGCATGGTGCGAGGCCGTGGTGCAACGCTGCATCGCAAGCGGATTTACCGGGCCGATCTGGCCTGTGCATCCCAATAAGCCCGCAATCGGGGGTGTTCCTGCCTTCCCTTCGCTTGCCGCGCTGCCGGGCGTGCCAGATGCGGCATTTGTCGGGGTCAACCGTGAACTCAGCATCGAGGTCTGCGCCGAACTCTCGGCGATGGGTTGCGGCGGCGCGGTCTGCTTCGCAGCTGGCTTCCGCGAGGCATCTGCCGAGCTTTCAGATGGTGCGGAACTGCAGCAACGCTTGGTCGAGGCGGCGGGCGACATGCGCATCCTCGGGCCGAACTGCTACGGTTTCGTCAATATGCTGGACGGCGTGTCGCTTTGGCCGGATGTCCACGGCCTAAGCCCGGTCGAACGTGGCGTGGCAGTGGTGGGCCAATCGTCGAACGTGCTCATCAACCTTACCATGCAGCGTCGTGGACTGCCGCTGGCCTGTGTCGTCGCGGCGGGCAATCAGGCGCAGTCCTCGATGGCCGAAATCGGCATGGCCTTGCTGGACGATCCACGGATAACCGCATTGGGGCTTCATATCGAAGGGCTGACCGACCTGCCGGCCTTCGAGGCGCTCGCCCGGCTTGCGGCCCGGCGTGGCAAACCTGTCGTCGCGCTCAAGGTCGGGCGGTCCGAACAGGCGATGGCGGCCGCGATCTCGCATACCGCTTCGCTGGCGGGGTCGGATGCCGGTGCGCGTGCCTTGTTCGAACGTCTGGGGATCGCGCAGGTCGACAGCCCGGCAGAGCTGATCGAAACCTTGAAGATCCTCCATGTCACCCGTGGTCTCAGCGATGCGCGGATCGTTTCGGCGTCCTGCTCGGGAGGGGAGGCGTCGATCATTGCCGATCTCGGCAAGATCATCGGGATCGAGTTCCCGGCGCTGAACCAAAGCCAACGCGACGGGCTGCGCGCCGCGCTTGGACCGAAGGTCGCATTGGCCAACCCGCTCGATTACAACACCTATATCTGGGGTGACGCGGCCGCGCTGACCGCGACCTTCACCGCGCTTATGGCGGGTGAGCAAGGCCTTGGCTGCGTGGTCCTAGACTATCCCCGCCCGGAAAGCTTCGAAGCGCCTAGCTGGGATATGGCGGTCGATGCCGTCATCGCCGCAAGCCGCGCTTCAGGCAAGCCGATGGCGATCATCTCGCTTCTTGCCGAGAACATGCCCGAGGCGGTCGCGCGAAGATTGATGGAAGCCGGTGTCATCCCGCTTTGCGGCATGTGGGACGCAGTCCGCGCGATCAGGGCAGCGGCCGGGATCGGCAAGGCGGCCTCGGCGCCCATTCTTCTGCCCGGTGTTCCCGCTGCCAAGGCGAGGATGATCGGCGAGGCAGAGGCCAAGGGACTGCTTTCGGCTGCCGGCGTTCCCGTGCCCCGCGCCCTGCGCGCCGGTTGCGCCGATGAGGCGGCGGAGCTTGCGACCAAGATCGGCTTTCCGGTCGTGCTCAAGGGCGAAGGGATCGCCCACAAGACCGAGGCGGGCGCAGTCGCGCTCAACCTGAGCGATGCCGAGGCGGTGCGGATCGCGGCACTTGCCATGCCCACTTCCTCGTTCCTGGTCGAGGAAATGGTCACGGGCGCCGTTGCCGAACTGTTGATCGGCGTGCTGCGTGATCCTGCACATGGCTTTGTCCTGACGCTGGGCCCGGGGGGAGTTCTGACCGAACTCATCCATGACAGCGCGTCCATGCTGATACCGGCATCGCGTGAGGATGTCCGCTCGGCGCTGGACCGGCTGCGGATCGCGCCCATGCTGCGAGGCTATCGCGGCAAGCCGGCGGCCGCGCTGGATACTGTCGTCGATGCGGTGATGGCGGTTCAGGATTATGTCGTTGCGCATGCCGCGCATCTCGAGGAACTCGAGATCAATCCGCTGATTTGCACCACGGCAGGTGTCATCGCGGCCGACGCACTATTCAGAATAGGAGAACAGCAATGACGGAATCCCCCATCAGTATCGAACGGCGGGGCGCCGTCCTCGAGGTCACGCTCGATCGGCCAAAGGCGAATGCGATCGACCTCAAGACAAGCCGCGAACTGGGCGAGATCTTCACCGATTTCCGCGATGATCCCACGCTGCGCGTGGCTATCATCACCGGCGCGGGCACGAAATTCTTTTGCGCTGGCTGGGATCTCAAGGCAGCGGCGTCTGGCGATGCGGTCGATGGCGATTACGGCAAGGGCGGTTTCGGCGGGTTGCAGGAATTGCGCGATCTGAACAAACCCGTGATCGCCGCCGTGAACGGAATATGCTGTGGTGGCGGGCTCGAGCTTGCGATCAGCGCAGATATCATCCTGGCCGCCGACCATGCGACATTCGCCCTGCCCGAGATCCGCTCGGGGACGGTGGCTGATGCAGCTTCGATCAGGTTGCCCAAACGCATTCCCTATCACATCGCGATGGAGATGCTGCTGACTGGACGCTGGTTCGACGCGGATGAGGCGCATCGCTGGGGTTTGGTCAACCGCATCCTGTCGTCGGATGAGCTGATGGAAGCGGCGCGTGCGCTGGCCGATGACCTCGCATCGGGGCCGCCGCTGGTATTTGCCGCACTCAAGGAAATCGTGCGCGAGGCCGAGGACATGAAATTCCAGGATGCGATGAACCGCATCACCAAGAGCCAGCTTGCGACCGTCGAAAGACTCTATCGCTCGGAAGATCAGCTGGAAGGCGCCCGCGCTTTTGCCGAGAAACGCGATCCGGTCTGGAAGGGCCGCTGAGACTGAAGGACCGACCATGCCGCTCACCATGAACCGCGAGGTTTTCATCACCTGTGCCGTTACGGGTTCCGGGGGAACCCAGGACCGGTCCCCGCATGTTCCGCGCAGCCCGCGCGCGATTGCCGAGAGCGCGATCGCGGCGGCGAAGGCGGGCGCGGCGGTTGTGCATTGCCATGTGCGCGACCCCGAGACGGGCAAGCCCTCGCGCCGGCTCGACCTTTATCGCGAGGTGACCGATCGGATCCGCGATGCCGAGGTCGACGTGGTGCTGAACCTGACCGCGGGCATGGGGGGTGACCTGGTTCTGGGCCCGCCCGAGGCGCCGCTGCCCTTCAACGCGGCTGGCACGGACATGGTGGGCGCGAATGCGCGCATGGCCCATGTCGCCGAATGCCTGCCCGAGATCTGCACGCTGGATTGCGGCACGATGAACTTCGCCGAGGCGGATTACGTCATGACCAACACGCCCGGCATGCTGCGCGCGATGGGCGGCATGATGACGGCGCTTGGCGTCAAGCCCGAGATCGAGGCCTTCGACACCGGGCATCTGTGGTTTGCCAAGCAGCTTGTCGCCGAGGGCGTGCTGACCGGCCCGGCTCTGGTGCAGCTTTGCATGGGGGTGCCGTGGGGGGCGCCCAATGACCTCAATACCTTCCTTGCGATGGTGAATGCGGTGCCCTCGGACTGGAACTGGTCGGCCTTCAGCCTGGGCCGGGACCAGATGGCCTATGTCTCGGCCGCGGTTCTGGCCGGGGGCAATGTGCGGGTCGGGCTCGAGGACAACCTGTGGCTCGGCAAGGGCCAGCTTGCGACCAATGCGCAGCTGGTCGACCGCGCGGTGACGATCATCGAAAGCATGGGGGCGCGGGTGATCGGCCCCGATGCGGTGCGCGAAAGGCTGGGCCTGGTGAAGCGGGCGCCGGTGGGGGTGATGGCATGAGCAAGGCTGCGATCATTGGCGGCGGCGTCATCGGCGGCGGCTGGGCGGCGCGGTTCCTGCTGAACGGCTGGGACGTGGCGGTCTGTGACCCCGATCCCGAGGCCGGGCGCAAGATCGGCGAGGTGCTGGCCAATGCCCGCCGCTCGCTGCCCGCGCTTTACGACCGCGCCCTGCCCCCCGAGGGCAAGCTGAGCTTCCACACAGACCTCGCCGAAGCCGTCACAGGCGCAAGATGGGTCCAGGAAAGCGTGCCGGAACGGTTGGAGATCAAGCATCAGACCTATCGGGAAATTGCGACCATCGCGCCGGGCGGGATCATCGGCTCATCGACATCGGGTTTCAAGGCAAGCGAACTTGCCATCGACGAGGCAGAGGTTGTCGTCGTCCATCCGTTCAATCCCGTCTACCTGCTGCCGCTGGTCGAACTCAGCGGACCGGCCGAGCCCTGCGAAAGGGCAGCCGCGATCCTGCGCGGCATCGGCATGCGTCCGTTGACGCTTCGCAAGGAAATCGACGCCTTCATCGTCAACCGGTTTCAGGAATGCGTCTGGCGCGAGGCGCTCTGGATGATCCGCGACGACGTCGCCACCACCGCCGAGATCGACGACGCGATCCGGCTGAGTTTCGGTCTGCGCTGGGGCCAGATGGGCCTGTTCGAAACCTACCGCATCGCCGGAGGCGAGGCGGGGTTCGACAGCTATCTGCGCCAGTTCGGCCCGTCGCTTTCCTGGCCCTGGAGCAAGCTGACCGATGTTCCGGAACTGGACGAGAAGCTGGTTGCAGCGATCTGCGCGCAATCGGACGAACAATCGGGCAGCCTTAGCATCCGCGAACTCGAGCGACTGCGCGACGACAATCTCGTCGGCTTCATCAGGGCGTTGCGGCATAGCAGGATGGCTGCCGGTCTGACGGTTCTCGAGCATGAGGCCGGTCTTCCCGAGGGCGGCGAGCATGAAGGGCTGCCGATCACGTCGCAGCGGCAAGTGCCAGTTGGCTGGACCGATTACAACGGTCACATGAACGAGGCGCACTACCTCGAGGCCGGAAGCTGGGCGACCGACGGGTTGATGCGCATGATCGGTGTGGATGCTGCCTATATCGAGGGCGGTCACAGCTTCTTCACGGTCGATACGCGCCTGCGCTACTTGGCCGAGGTTCATGCCGGCGATAGGTTGACCATCACGACGCAGGTGCTGGCTGCGGAAGGAAAGAAGATGCTGCTGTTCCATCGGATCTGGCGCGGTGACGGAACGCTCGCTGCAACCATCGAGACGTTGCAGGTCCATACCGATCTTTCGACGCGTCGCAGCAGTCTGCCCGATCCGGCCGTCGCGGCAGAGCTTTCAAAACTCGTTGCTGCGCACCGCGGTTTTCCGGTCGAGGGTGTGGCGATTGGCTTCAGCCCGGCGGCCGTTCATTGACGACCCCATTGGGGGAAAGGAAAACAGGATGAATCTGTCATCACCCAATCCGATCATGTCGGATGCCGAACGCCAGACCCGCGAGGAGTTGGCGGCCTGCTACCGGCTGGCCGCGAAGCACCGTTTTACCGACCTGATCTATACCCATATCACCGCAAGGGTGCCGGGTGAGGACGGTCATTTCCTGATCAACCCCTATGGCTGGCGCTGGGAGGAAATCACGGCCTCGTCCCTGGTCAAGATCGACACCGAGGGGCGCAAGGTGGATGGCAGCCCGCACCGCGTGAACCCGGCAGGCTTCACCATCCATTCCGCACTGCACATCAATTGTCATGACGCCGCGTGGATCATGCATACCCATACGCGTGCCGGGGTGGCGGTTTCCTGCATGGAAGAGGGGCTCCTGCCGCTCAACCAGATCGCGCTGCAGTTCTATGACCGTATCGCCTATCACGATTTCGAAGGCATCGCGCTGGATCTGGCGGAGCGCGAACGGATCGTGTCGGATCTGGGCAGAAAACCGGTGATGGTGCTGCGCAATCACGGCCTTATTGCCACGGGACGCAGCGCCGCCGAGATGTTCAACAACATGTTCTACCTTGAACGTGCCTGCGAGATCCAGATCGCGGCACTGTCCACCGGTCGTCCGCTTCGACCGGTCGAGGAGGATATCGCCCGCCATGTCGTGGACCAGTATGCACAGATGAATTTCGATGATGGCGATCTCTTGCTGGAATGGGAGGCCCATCTGCGCAGCATCGAGAACAAGGGCGCGGATTACCGCGCGTGACACGCTGCGCGGCCCTCGGCCGCGCCGTTGCGGTTTCAGTAACCTCGCACCCGATCGATGGCGAAGCTGAGCGGCAACCCGTCCCGCAATTCTTGGGCCGAGCAGAGAATTTGCTCGGCCACCACCCGCGGGGTTGCGGTGCTGGCGACATGCGGTGTCAGGCGAAGACGGGGTTCCGACCAGAAAGGGTGATCCGTAGCCAGGGGCTCGCTGCGGAAGACGTCGAGCGTAGCGCCGGAAAGCTGGCCCGCTTCGAGCGCGGCGATCAGATCGGCCTCGGGCATGTGCTCTCCCCTGCCGATCTGGATCAGATGCCCGCCCCGGGCCATCTGATCGAAAATCCGTCGGTCCAGGATGTCACGCGTCTCGTTTGTCAGGGGCAGGACATTGACGAGGTAGTCTGCGCCGCTTGCTGCCTGCAATATGCTGTTGGGTCCAGAGTGATACTTCACGCCCGAAATCGGTGACTTTGGGGTCGAACGACAGGCAACCACGACCGAGAAGCCAAGGACATGAACTGCACGAACCACCGCTTCCCCCATGCTGCCGTGACCCAGAATGGCAACGCGCACTTCGCTTGGCGCGCGCAACGCGGGCGGGGCCCAGATTCGCTTTCGTGCATTCGCTTCCATCAGGGGGAAGTCACGCTCGAGATGCAGGATTTCATGGGCCACATATCCCGCCATCTGAAGGGCCTGATCGGGGTCGCGGACCCTGCAGACCGGCAGATCAGGGGGAAGTCCGGGGTGACCGAGAAGACTGTCGACGCCCGCGCCGACCGCCGCCGCGAACCCGAGATTGGGATAGGTGTCAAAGGTTCCCGGGCCGGGCTTCCAGCAGATGGCAAAGCGCACCTTTTCCGCATCCTCGATCTCGGACGGCCGGTCGATGCGGATGTCGCCGGACAGCTGGGCGAATGCGGCGCCGAATTCTTTCTTGAGATCGAAATCGGCGCTTAGATAGACGCCCTGCATTGGCTCGAAAGACACGGTATTTCCTTGTTTTTCCGCGCTCAGGCTAGCCCTGCATCTGTTCGAGTTCCAGCCAAATATCCTCGATCCAGCCCTTGATCCTGAGCGATTCCTCCCACCGGTTCGACATCTCGCGACCATCTGGACCGGTCATGGCATATTCTGGGGGGCCGAGCTCGCAAAGGAAGACGCAGTCACCAGACTGATTGCGCCGGGACCAGCCTTCCAGCCCCTCGCGCCACCAACCGCGGAACAATTCCACCCATTTCTGGTGCTGGGGGAAATCAAGCTGCAGCTGGATTTGCTGTCGCGAAGCAACACGGCCCTGGAAACTGTCCGAACGTGTCAGGATACGCGACATCAGGGCCTTGTCGTGATCCGAAAGCGGGAACCAGAATTCGCGGTCGACGACATAATGCGAAAGATCCGCGCACATCCGCATCTCGGGGATCGCGTCCAGCAGGACCAGCGTCGAGAAAAGGTCGTTGGTGATGCAGTTGCGGTGTGTTTCGAACAGGATCGGCATGCCTTCCTGTTCGGACATCTCGATCCAGGCGCGGATGACCGGGATCATCCCTTCGACCGTCAGGGGCATGACCTGTCCGATGACAACGACGAACGGAGCGCCCCAGTCCTTGGCCATCCGCAAATCTTCACGCAGTCCTTCGACTGTGGTCGGGAAGGACACGAGGAAGGCGCGCAACCCCGCTCGTGCCATCATCGGCTGGATCCGCTTCAGATCGTCCAGGCTGGTGGCGCCGCGATCCAGAGCCATGCCGGCGAAGCCGGCGCCCGCGACCATCTCGACCACTTGCTCATAGGGCAGCTTCACCCCGCTTGCATCATGCGGCTGCATCGCCCAGAGCGAGGTGAAGACACTGAGGCTACTGCTCATTCGGCGGCCACCCGGATGTGCCGACCGCCGCGGGTCGGGATGACCCAGACTTCGTTCATGGGATACTGGCTTTCGTCCTTGGCCATCAGCTTTCGGATCACCTCGATCTGGAATTCGATCCATCCCATGCGCCAGACTTCTCCGGCCTTGTCCTCGATCTTGTCGTTCAGCTTGTGCAGCTTCCAGAACGGGACCGAAGGGAAGGTATGATGCGCGGTGTGATAGGGCATCTGCCAGCACAGCCAACGGAACAGGGCATTCGTTCGGGTCGAGCGGGTGTTCTCGAAGATATCCTGTTCATGCGACAGGCCCAGGTGCTCGATCGTATTTTGCAGCTGGTGCACGGGTTTTGTCAGCACCATCGGCAGGATCCAGAAGCTGAGCCACCACCAGTTCCCGAGTGCGGCGGAGATCGCGATGATAGCAACATATAGCACAAGGTGGATGCGGCTTTCGCGGATCACCATCGTCTCTTGCTGGGGCTTGATATAGGGCTCGATGATGATCCCACGCGCACGCCGAACGATTCCCAGAACGCGGTTGCGCCAATAGGTGATCCCCGAGAGCCACAGCAGATATGTCGTCAGGGTATAGGGTTCGCGCACCAATTCGCCATCGCGTTCCCAGTCCTGCGTCCATTGGTGATGCGCGAAATGCATGACTTGGTCGTAATCGCGCGGGAACAGCATGACGAAGCCGATCATGCGGCCAAACACCTCGTTCAGCTTGCGTGTGGCGAAGACGGTGGAATGCGACAGTTCGTGCTGCCCGGCGTAAAGGAAGTTGATCAGAACGCCCAAAACGAATCCGGTCAGAAGAACCCACCATGTGCCCAGGGCCGATGCGTGGGCAAAGACCGCCAGAGCTATGGCGCCCAGATGTGAGCCGAGTTGCAGCCAGCCGCGCAGGTCCGATCTCTGGTTCAATTCCCGCAGCTCTTCGGGTTGCAGAAGTTTCCTGCGTGAGAAGCTCGCTTCCATGGGTCCATTCCTAGGGGTGCTTGATTTCATCAGGCTACCGGTGCATTAATTTCATGTCTAATGGCATTATTTCCAGTGAGTGATGAGATCTTTGCATGAATATGCCGCCCCTGTCTGCGCTCGAAGCGCTTGATGCCTTGGACCGTACGGGCTCGGTGGGCGAGGCGGCGCGCGCCTGTGCCCTGAGCCAGAGCGCGGTAAGCCACAAGCTTCGTGCGCTGGAAGCGCGGTTGGGGTTTGCCCTGACAGAGCCACGTGGACGCGGGGTGGTGCTGACCAGCCAGGGGCGACGGTATCTTGCGGCAGTGCGACCCGGGCTCGAGGCATTGCGCGAAGCGCATCGCGGCATCGGCCAGGCGCGCGGCAATCTTGAGGTGGGATGCGCTTCCGGCCTTGCTGCGACATGGCTCGCTCGGCGCTTGCAGGGTTTTCTGAACCGGTTTCCCGAAGTTGCGCTGAGCCTGCGCAGCCTGCCCCTCGGGGAACCGCAGCCAGGCTGCGACATTGCGCTGGCCTTCACCGACACTGCCCTGCCTGGAGCGGTTCACCTGCTAGACGTGCGGTTCTTCCCCGTTTGCTTTCCCGGCCTCATGCACCGCGCGGGAATTCCCGACCCATCGGATCTGCGACCCGAGATGCTGCTGCACCTTCAGAACCGGGGCGACTGGGCCGATTGGCTGCGGCTTGCAGGTGCAGATGGAAAGGCGGCCCAGGGTGGCGTGCGCTTCACCGGGCTGCTTGCGATGTATGCTGCGGCGGAAGCGGGCCTGGGTCTTTGCCTTGGGGACGGGCTGACCTGTGCGGATGCCCTGACGACCGGGCGTCTGATGCGGCCATATCCGCATGAAATCAATGTTGCCTCAGCCTATTGGGCCGTGCCGGGCGCGGGTGGATTGACCGCGCCGGCCGAGGCTTTCCTGATCTGGCTTCAGGCGGAAATGGCGGCATCGCTGCCATCCCCGGACGGCGATCCGCCGCCCTGATCGGCCGAAGCATGGTCGGCGGCCGGGTTACGCGGAATGCAGGGACTGCTCCGTCTCGTTGCGCCGGATTTCACCGCGTCCGGCAAGAACGCTGGCGAAATGCGCGATCCTGTCGCAGGCTTCCGCAAGGCGCTCATCCGGAACTGTCAGGCTGAGCCGGATGTAGCTTGCCGCTTCGACCCCGAACGAGGCACCGGGCATGACCGAGACAAGCTGCTCTTCAAGCAATCGGGAGGCGAACTCCTCTCCGCTGAGAGAGGTGCCGGCGACGTCGATCAGGATGAACATGCCGGCATCGGGCGTCAAAGGTTCAAGCCCTTCGACCCCGGCAAGCATTTCAACGACAAGGCCCGCCCTGCGACTATATTGTTCACACATCATGCGGGCCGTGGGCAGGTCGTTTGACAGGGCGAAGGCAGTCATGTCTGCGATGAAGGGCTGCCCGCCGAAAAGCATTGACTCGGACAGGGGCAAGAGCCGGTCGCAGAACTCTGTGGGTCCGATGGCCCAGCCGCTGCGGAAGCCGGGCGCGGCGTGGGATTTCGAGATTGACGACGTGACGATGGTTCGATCGGCGAGCTCTGGCAGATCGAATGGCGAGACGAACTCGCCATCGAAGACAAGCTGTTCGTAGACTTCGTCGGAAATGATCCAGAGATCATGCTTGCGGCAAATCTCACCGATGGCCGCAATCTCATCCCGGGATAAGACCGCGCCCGTCGGGTTGTGCGGGTTGTTCAGAAGCAAGGCCCGGCAATCCGCTGTGATCGCAGCCTCGAGATCCTCGGCCCTCAGGTGAAAGCGCTGATCCTTGCGCAATTTGACTGGGGCGACTTCGGCACCCGGCGCACGGATGACGGCTTCGTAGGTCGCGTAATAAGGGTCGGGCACAAGCACCTTGTCGCCGGCCTCGACCAAACCTGCAAGAACCACTGAAAGCGCGGTCTGCGTGCCCGGAAAGCAGAGGACATTGCCCCGCGAGACCTCTCGTCCCGAGCGGCGAGAATATTTCGCCGCCAACGCGTCTATGACGGAAGTCTCGCCACGACCGTTCGAATAGCGCACCCGGCCGTTTTGAAGGGCACGTTCGCACGCGTCGATCAGGCGGGGATCGGGCGGAAGATCGGGTTCGCCTATGGTCAGTTCGATGACCGGCAATCCTTGACCGGCCATCTCACGGCCCCGCATGTGCAGGGTCCATTTGCCCGAGCCAAGATCCTTCAGCCGCTCTGTCACTGATGCGTAACGCATTGTCATTCCTTCGTCTTGCTCAAGCGGGGTAGTTTGGTCTGCAAAAGTGCTTCGGTCGCCTCAAGCCCGATGGCGACGTAATCTTCGGGATGTTCGCCCGGATTCTGCAGGCAGCCTTCCAGCCACAGCCCGTCGAGAATGGCGTTGATGGCGATGGCTGCCCGAACGCATTGGGCATCGCTCGCCGTCCGCCCTTCGGCCTGCAGGATTGCCGCGACCATCGGCTCG
The DNA here is from genome assembly GCF_031822435.1 of Paracoccus sp. MBLB3053. NCBI lineage: Bacteria > Pseudomonadati > Pseudomonadota > Alphaproteobacteria > Rhodobacterales > Paracoccaceae > Paracoccus > Paracoccus aurantius. Next base: position 148,847 of record NZ_JAVQLW010000003.1, read on the forward strand.
ATCGCGGTGCGATAGGGCAGGTGCCCTTCATCATGGATGCGCGCCATTTCCTGATCGACATTCACCTGGCTCATGAAAGCCGCCCAGAGCGACAATAGCCGGGGATCGGACACCTCCCCACCGATACTGGCCGCGACGAACCGTGCCAGCCGATCGTGCGGAGGAAGGTCGGATGCCTCGATCACATCGCGGCCCTTCCGGGTCAGCATTTCGACCGTTTCGCGATAGGCGGCGCGGATCATGTTTTCCTTGCTCATGAAGTGATGCCGGATAAGCCCGATGCTGACCCCTGCATAGGAGGCCACCGCGCGTACCGTGGTGCCCTGAATGCCGTGATCGGCGATGCAATCGAGCGTCGCCCGGATGAGCTCCGCACGACGGTCAAAATCCTGCATGCGCCGAAACGACTTCATTCCCGGTTCCCCATCGCCAGCAGCCCCGCGGATTCGGGGCCGGTCTATCCATTTTCCGCATTGCAAGCGGAGGCAAGTGCACTAGAGCTTGAAACAATACGATCGTTCAGTAAATATGCGATCGTATAGTTTTTGGGCATCACATCCGCGGTGATGGGCAAAATTCGTCCGGAGCCCGTCTTGGCGCGGTGATCGACGAAAAAACCAAGGAGGTTCCGAATTCTTTGTGCAAGCTAGCCTCCAAGGACGCCGTAAGGCGCAAATCCGCCCCTGCAAGCGGGGCAGTTCTGACCGGGAGAGGGATTTGACAGAGCCGAACTACGCCATCGAGGTGGCCGACCTGCACAAGAGGTTCGGAAAGCTGGAGGTCCTCAAGGGGATCTCGCTTCAGGCCCGCAAGGGCGAAGTGATCGCGATCATCGGCGGATCAGGATCGGGAAAATCCACCTTTCTGCGTTGCATCAACCTGCTTGAAATGCCGACATCGGGTCGGATCACGGTTCGCGGAGAAGAGATCGCGCTGAAACCGGAGCGCGGCAAGGACATGCGCGCGACGGATCGCAAGCAGGTCGAGCGCATCAGGTCGCGGCTTTCGATGGTCTTCCAGAACTTCTGCCTGTGGCAGCACCGCACAGTTCTGCAAAATGTCATCGAGGCGCCGATCCATGTTTTGGGTGTCCCCCGCGACGAAGCCGTTGCAGTGGCTGAAGACCTGCTTCGCCGGGTCGGGCTATTCGAGAAACGCGACATCTACCCGGCCTATCTGTCTGGCGGGCAGCAGCAGCGCGCGGCCATCGCGCGTGCTGTCGCGGTCAATCCCGAGGTGATGCTGTTTGACGAGCCAACCTCGGCATTGGACCCCGAACTGGTAGGCGAAGTGCTGAAGGTGATCGGCGACCTCGCGGGCGAAGACCGAACCATGATCCTCGTTACCCATGAAATGAAATTTGCCCGCAACGTGGCCGATCGGATCGTCTATTTCCATGGTGGCCAGATCGAAGAACAGGGCGCGCCCGATCAGATGTTCGAGGCGCCGCGTTCGGAAAGACTGCAGCGTTTCATCCGGGCGGCACACTGAGCCGACCGGGCACATCAAGAAGAAAACGACAACGACAGGGAATGACATGAAGAAAGCTTTTTCCATTCTGGCCGTCGCCGGATTTGCCGCGTTGACCGGTGCCGCGTCGGCACAAGCCGAACAGGTGAAGGTCGGCATCGCGGCCGAACCCTATCCCCCCTTCACCGTCCCGGATGCATCCGGCAACTGGAGCGGTTGGGAAATCGACTTCATCAATGCGGTTTGTGACGAAGCGAAGCTCGACTGCGTGGTGACGCCGGTGGCTTGGGATGGGATCATCCCCGCCTTGAACAGCGGCAAGATCGACATGATCATTGCCTCGATGTCGGTCACCGAAGAACGCAAGAAGACGATCGATTTCACCGACGGCTACTATCGTTCCAAGGCCATCGTCGCCGGGCTGAAGGACCTGACCTTTGATGCAACCCCCGCGACCCTGGCTGACAAGATCATGGGGGTGCAGGTCAGCACGATCCACATGGCCTATGCGCAAAAGCACTTCGCGCCGGCCGGCACCACATTGCGTGAATACCAGACTCAGGACGAAGCCAATGCGGATCTTGCCGCGGGTCGGATCGATGCCGTTCAGGCCGATGAGATCGCGTTGCGTGATTTTCTTGCCAGTGACGCCGGAAAGGCATGCTGTGATCTCAAGGGCACGGTCGAGTCCGATCCCGCAGTCATGGCCGAAGACGCCGCCATCGGTCTGCGCAAGTCCGATCCCGAATTGAAGGAAAGGCTGAACGCGGCAATCCATGCGATCCGGGAAAACGGGACCTATCTCGCGTTCAACAGCAAGTATTTCGACTTCGATATCTACTAAGTCGCGGGGTCTGGGCGGCACGGGGCAAGTTCTCGTGCCGCGTGACCCTGTGATCCACTGACGGGAAAATCAGGATGGGATCGATCGATTGGGGACTTCTGGCCCTTTCGCCTCCCGGTTGGGGCGGCGTGCTGCTGGCCGGATTTCTGCGTTCTATTGAAATCGCGCTCGGAGGATACTGTCTGGGGCTCGTGCTTGGCATCGGTGGTGCGATGGGCAAGCTTTACGGCAATGAACTCATCCGCGATCTGATGGAAACCTATACGACCGTCGTCAGGGCCGTGCCGGAGCTCGTGCTGATCCTGCTGCTTTATTACAGCGGCACGGACCTTCTGAACCGTCTGATGGCCTGGATGGGGCGGGAGGCGGTGGATATCTCGGGGCTCGCCGCCGGTATATTCGTCATCGGGATCGTGCAGGGGGCATATTCGACCGAGGTCATCCGTGCCGCGATCAAGGCCATAGCACCGGGGCAGATCGAAGCAGCCAGGGCCTTCGGAATGTCGCCGTTCAAGGTGATGCGGCGCGTCACATTGCCCGCGATGCTTCCCCATGCCATCCCCGGCCTTGCCAACCTGTGGCTGATCGCGACCAAGGATACGGCGCTTCTCGCGGTTGTCGGCTTCAGCGAATTGACGCTGGTCACCCGTCAGGCCGCAGGCGCCACCAAGCACTACTTGCTGTTCTTCCTGGCGGCGGGTGTCCTTTACCTGGGATTGACGCTCGTCTCCAACCTGCTGATAGGCCGGATCGAAAAACGGGCGCGCCGCGGGATCGCAGAGGCACGCGCATGACGCAAGCGGCATCGAACATGGTTCAAGACAGCGCCGGTGCCCCGGATGCGCAGCTTCACGTTTGGCTGAAACCGCACCGCATCGTGCTGATCGCCATAGGTCTCGGCATTCTGGCTGCGGCCGGGTGGTTCGGCGAATGGGATTGGCTCGCACAATATCGCGCCCAGCTTTGGCAGGGGCTGTGGGTGACCCTCGCGTTGCTGGCAAGCTCGGTGCTGATCGGATTTCTCTTCGCGGTCCCCATCGGGCTTGCGCAGGTCGTCGGACCCTGGTGGCTTTCCGGCCCGGCCCAGGCATTTTGCACGGTGATCCGGGGGACGCCGCTGCTCTTGCAGCTATGGTTGCTCTATTACGGTCTCGGGTCGCTTTTCCCGATGATCCCGGGCATCCGGGGAAGTTTTCTCTGGCCTTACCTGCGGGAAGCATGGCCCTATGGCGTCGCGTCGCTCGCGATTTCCTTCGCCGCCTACGAGGGCGAGGTGATGCGAGGTGCCTTCGCAGGCGTCCCGGCAGGAGAATTGCAGGCCGGGCGCGCCTTTGGAATGAGCCCGCTTAAGCTCTTTTGGCGGATCTGGCTGCCACGAGCCCTGCACCGCGCCCTGCCGGTCCTGAATGGCGAGACCGTCCTGCAGCTCAAATCCACCCCGCTTGTCGCCACGATCACCGTCGTCGACCTTTACGGTGTGATCTCGCGGGTTCGATCGGGAACCCTGCTCACCTATGAGCCATTGCTGCTGCTGGCCCTGATCTACCTTCTTCTGACCGCCATTCTCGTCTTGATATTCCGTTTCTTCGAAAATCGAATTCCGACCAGAGGTGTTTGAAATGAGGACTATTTCTCCGGCAGAAATTGCGGCCATCGACGAATTCGTGACCTTGCGGCGTGACCTGCACAGCCACCCCGAGCTTGGTCTCGAGGAACACCGCACAAGTGATATCGTTGCGCGAGAGCTTGCTTGCTATGGTTACAAGGTGGCTCGCGGCCTTTCGAAGACAGGGGTTGTCGGCACATTGGTCTGTGGTTCGGGCAATCGGGCAATCGCGCTGCGGGCCGACATGGACGCCTTGCCGATAACTGAGGAAACCGGGCTGCCCTACGCGAGCAGGTCCGCGGGGCTCATGCACGCCTGCGGTCATGACGGGCATACTGCGACGCTGCTCGCCGCCGCCCGCACCTTGGCTGAGCGTCGTAATTTCGATGGCACGCTGCATGTCATCTTTCAGCCCGCCGAAGAGAATTGGGGTGGAGCCAAGATCATGGTGGAGGAGGGGATCTTTCAGCAGTTTCCCTGTGACGCGGTTTTTGGCATGCATAATGAGCCCGCGTTGCCCTTCGGACAGTTCACGTTTCGTGACGGGCCGATCATGGCAGCGGTAGATGAGTGCTACATTCAGGTGATCGGGGAGGGCGGGCATGGCTCGACCCCCGAGTTCACCCGTGACCCTGTCGTGGCAGGGGCCTCGATCGTCATGGCCCTGCAATCGATCGTGTCGCGCAATATTGCCGCCATGGACCCCGCCGTGGTGACGGTCGCCGCCTTTCACAGCGGAACCGTCAGCAATATCATTCCCAGTAGCGCAGAGATCGTGGTCGGCATTCGCAGCTTCGATCGGGTCGTGCGTGACGAAATTGAACGGCGCATCAACCTGATTGCGAAGGCTCAGGCCGAAAGCTATGGCCTTTCGGCCAAGCTTCGCTACGTGCGCAGCTATGATCCCACGATCAACCACCCGGCCGAGACGGCCTTTGCCCGAGACCTTGCGCGCGAAATGTTCGGGGCAGAAAGGGCTGTCGATTTCGACCGACCAATGATGGGAAGCGAGGATTTCGCATATTTCCTGAACGAGCGTCCGGGCAGCTATTTCTTCCTCGGCACGGCGAAAGGGCCTGCCGATCCCGGGTTGCACCACCCGAAATTCGATTTCAACGACGATGCGCTGGCTGTCGGCGCGGCCTTCTGGGTCGCTCTCGCTGAGCGTTATCTGCAACGCGCCTGACCTGAACCGCTCATGACCGAGCTATCGCCGGGCTCTTCCATGATCGAAGAGCCAACACCGTTTCGCGGCATCCTCCTTTGCACCTCAGCCTACGGGCTTCTGTCGCTGCAGGACGCGGCGATGAAGTGGCTTGTCGACGAGCAATCGGTGACCGTTTCGCTGTTCTGGCGCAGTGCCTCCGTACTTCTCGTATGTCTCGTCCTGGGCCGGGGCGCGATGATAGGGGAAATCATGCGCTCTCAGGGCCGGGGATCGGTGGTCTTCCGGGCATTCGTTTCAATCATTGCCTGGATTCTTTACTATTCGGCCGCGCGCCATCTGGACCTTGCCGAAATGACCACACTTTATTTCTCGGCTCCCGTGATGGTGATCGTCCTCGCTGCAGTCGTGCTGAAGGAAAGGGCGAACCGCTTGCAATGGATGGCGGTCATGCTGGGGTTCATCGGAGTCGTCGTGGCCGCACGTCCCGATCGGATCTCCGAGCCGAGGGCAGCCGCGATGGTCCTGCTGGCCGCCATGCTTTGGGCTTACGGTTATATCCTGCTGCGACAACTGCAAGGCAGGATGACCGTAGGCAGTCAGGTGCTTTTGACGAATCTCGTTTTCGTCATAGTCACAGGGATCACGCTGCCGTGGCAGGGCGGGCTGCCGGGGGCAGATCAGATCGGGCTCATGGCTTTGGTGGGGCTCGTCGGCGGGTTGGGACAGTTCGCGCTTTTCGCCAGCTTCACCCGAACATCGGCGACGGTCCTTGCCCCGTTCGAATATACAGGGCTGATCTGGGCCTATCTGCTGTCGACTGCGATCTGGGGTGCGCCGCCCAGTCCATCTCTCATCGCAGGCGCCCTTTTCATCTCGGTCAGCGGAGTGTTGGGTATTTACGGGGCAAACCGATTGTCGCGGGCACGAAGGTCGCGACCGGCGCGAATGGACTGACGCGGATTTTCCGTCGGATGTTCAAGTAACAGACCGTCAGCCGAAGCGAAGCTTTCTTGTCGAACGCGAAGCTCGATCAGTTCAGATTTTTCCCGTTGGGGTCTGGTCGACTTCGCGGTCCGCCGCGGCGGTGCGTGCGATATGCTTCTGCTTTCGTGTCCGTGGCCGTATTTTTCTGAACTTGGAATCGATATATCTAAGCACCTTGGTAATGGACATAAGCCGGTCGATGACCGAGCTTAACCCCATCATGCGTTCGGATAAGATCTCGTCGGTGGTCAGCGCGACCGTCGCGGGCGAAAATTGCGGGAAATGTTCAGATATTTCCTGATAGGGGTTTTTGCGTGGGGCGTCGTGGATGAAAATCTTGCCATCACGGTAGAGCAATCGAATCAGAACCTGTTCGAAGGTCCAATCGTGTACGTCGAAGACCTTCCATTGTTCGCTTCGTTTCGCCGAGAACCCTGCCAGATGAATCGACGCCGGCAGATCCTGGCTCAGTAACCACATGCAAAGTCCAAACCCGGTGGTCGGAACCTTGTTTTCTGGATAATAGGCAGAAAGAAGCTTTCCGAGATGAAGGTGTTTTACCGGCGCCCCTTCGAACGCTTCCTTTGGGCTGAACCTTTCTTCCTGGCCTATCGCAATATTTAAAACACCCCGAAAATCACTCGAATCGAAAAAATCAAGGACTGTCGAGACTTCGCGGCGATGGACGATGTTGGCACCCATCATCCCGCTTCGGCAGACCAGCATCGCGGGCCGTGTGAAGGATGATCCAAGGATCTTGTAGACCTTGTTGAAAAAAACGAAAAGGGTCCCTTCCGGGAAGGATCTCGCAATCTGATCGACATTCGAATCATCGCTATTTGCGACCAGCACGATCTGGGAAAAGCCAGCGAACAGCTCCCGTGCGGCGCGGTCCAGCTCCGCTGAATTGGCGGGTTCGGTCTGGGCGGTTCCAGTCGCCTTAGCTTTCATCTTTCCACATCCCGCTCTGCCCGCCTTCCCGTATGAATTTCCGGACCATTGCCGATTTTCTTGCGCCTTCAAGCCGTTTTCCCGCATCGAGAAGAAAATCTTGAAAGTTTTTGAGGGAACCTTTTGTGGTTAGAGTGTTTTCCCATGGTGTGCCCTGCAGATAGCCTTCATATATACCGCGATAACCTCTGTGAATCCAGGCACTGTCCGGGCTCCAGGGCTTGCGGCGCCCGGTGAAATGCAGGATGGAGGGGTTTGAAATTTCGCGTAGGAAGCCGGTTTGCGCGTTCCATTTCGGATCAATCCGCAGCCAGTTTCCGTCGAGTGCCGCGTTCAGGGCATCCTGATCCAGAGCGCGATATCTGGCGTGGAAGTTTTCGACATTCCGTCGAGCGACCTCGAGCGTGCCGTTTTTCCGAACTTCAGACCAATCGAGCAGGATGACGCCGGAATTGAAGTAGGAACTTTTGGAACTTAGCCCTATTTCAGCGCGGCGCTTCTCGAGCTTTCGTTGAAAGGGTGCAATGTAATCGTCGACCGCTGCGGCCAGATTTCCACCCAGATCAAGACCCAAGAGCTTGTCCAGCGAACGAACTGCCAAGGTGTCGGCATCGAGATAGAGAAGGCGTTTGACATTGGGCAAGTCTACCTGATCAAGGAATAGTCGGATCAGTGCCGCCTGCGCCCATCGTCCTTTTGAAATTTTCGGAAGAACTTGTTTTTCTATGGGCAGGATGCGGATCTCAACGCCGTGATGAGAACAAAATAGACCAATGGCATTTTTATCGGTTTCAGTGATATCAAGTGCCACAAGATTCATCGATGCGGGTCGCGAGATATTCTGTCGGGCGGAAAGCAAGGCGCAGCAGCCAGCGGCAAGCATGTTGCGATCGGCACAGGTGACGATTGCAAAATCTCCTGCGGCTTTGGTGGTGTTCATCCTTGTGTCATCCCGGGAATTGGAGAATCTTCAATCGAAGAGTACAACCCCGAGGGGGAAGATCAATCGTGCCCTTCCTGGACAGCGTCGCGCGGCGCAAGCGTTTCCTTTACCGTTACATCAAATATCATGTTCTGCGCCCCCCAGTTCCCGAGCAGAAAGCGCTGCTGAGAGGCAAGACGGCCGTGGTTGTCGGTTCGGCTCCGGGCTCGCATCGACCCGTTGGCTGGAATGAGTCCTTCCGTGTCATCACCGTGAATGCGTCGCAGGTTGCAGCTGCGGACTGGTTGTCGGATGTGCCGGACATCACCTTGATGCAGTTCAATCAGATCGAGGGTGAGAATCCATCGGCGCTGGAGGTGCGGCGCGTGTTGCGCGGCAGGCGGACGGGAAGCCTGATCCTCATAAACTGGCGTCATGATCTGCAGCGACTGAAGAACGGGCTTGCACGATTCGATTACGGCTATGATCGGCTTCTCACGATGAGCAGGTATGAACGGATCGCGCTGATGGAGCGCTGCCTTGGCAAGCTCAACCTGGAACTTGACGCGTCGACGAAATGGTCAAACGGCGTGGTCGGGGTGGCGCTGGCACTGCAAAGCGGTGCCCGGCGCGTCATCCTGACCGGGATCGATCCTTGCTCTGCAGGTCACGGCTACAACGACCTGCGGATGACCAGACTCCACGCAACGACAGATCTTGAGGCTTTGACCCTGCTGCGTGATGCGGGGCTTCCGATCTTCACTGCAGATCCTGCGGTTTCAGAACGAACGGGGCTTGCGCTTTGGGCAGGGTGACGGCGCCCGGAAAGCGGGCTCAGATCGGTTGGAAGCCGGGGTCGATGGACTTGGCGATCTTCAGCCAGTCCTCGGCATAATCGACATTCTGCCAGTCCTTGAACCACGGGCCCCCATTGGTGAAGTGAACGGCCTTCGGCTTGCCTGCGGAAGGTTTCTCGCTCCAGCCTTCCAGCCAGTTCCATTCTTCGGGAACTGAGCCGATTTCCTCGTCCTTCGCCCATTGCATTCGATGCAGATAGGCACCGGATTCGGAATTGACGACTTCTGGCGTAAGCCCTTTGGTGGAGGGGTGATCGCAGTTGAAAAGCATCAGCGACGACCAGTTCTTGCGCGGGTAGCTGGTCTGAGCCTTGCCATCCATCTTGGTTTCATTCTTCGGCTTGTAGTCGTGATGCACGCAGCAGACTGCCTTGCTGTCATCAAGCATGCCAAGCAATTCGGCCACGTCGCCAAAGAACAGAAAATCGCAATCGCAAAAGGCAGCCCAGCCGCTATTGCCCGCGAGCCATGGTGTGAAGAAGCGCGAATAGGTGAACTCGGTCGAGGCCAAGGGATCGACGTCGCGGGTATAGACCCCCCGCGATACGAGGTCCTGAAGCCTGATCGGGGTGACCTCGACATCAATCGACGCGTTCTGCAACAGCGACTGCCGTGCCACCTGATAGGCAATGTCCTCGCGCGAGTCCCAGCCGACAAAGAATTTCAGATCAGGCAATCGGTTTCTCCGCAGTTGGTCTCGTCGGTTGGACCCAGTTCCTTGATTGACGGAATTCGATCCCGTTCGGCGCGGGTTGGCGTTGGGGCGCGGTCCCGGCCAAGCTTACGCGGCGGGCAAATCGCCATTCAAGTCCATTCGTTGCATTCTTCCCCCTGTCCGCCAAGGTGCCGGGCAGGGCGCAGGCGCGCCGCTGGCATGATGAAATCGCCATTTGGTTGCTCAAGGGCACGGAATTTCCCCGGTGTTGGCGCGGTTAGGCCAGCTTCGACAGGGGGCCTGACCATCCGGGAATCCCCGCCATCGCGCTTGGTCAGATCGCGCTGTGATCGTGTTCCTCCCATGAAGCAGAAGACGGGAGTTGCAAGTTCAAATTTATACACTTACGATCACATCGTGGCTGGCTGATTGACTCAAGGGACCGGAACTCAAGACTAATTTACTTCCTCCTCCTGTGAATCCGGCAGCCTGAAGCGAAGAAGATCTGTGGCAATTCTCGATTGCTGTCGGGATGCGCCGATTCTGCGGTGCGGCGCTTGTCCGAGCTTCGGATGGGCGCGCCTTTTGGGAGAAACCCATGCTAAGAAAGATCGGACTGGCGACAGCATTCACATGCTTTGCAATCGGGGGTGCAGTCGCACAGGATTCACCTCAAACCGAAAAGCCCAACATCCTTGTCATCTTCGGCGACGATATCGGACAAGGTAACCTGTCGGTTTATACCAAGGGGCTTGTTGGCTATAAGACCCCGAACATCGACCGGATTGCGAATGAAGGGCTTGTCTTCACCGACTATTACGCCGAACAAAGTTGCACGGCCGGACGTTCGACCTTCCTGACGGGCCAATCGACCTTCCGCACCGGGCTGTCGAAAGTCGGTCTGCCGGGTGCCAATGCCGGCCTGCAAGCGTCCGACGTCACGCTCGCATCCGCGCTCAAGGATCAAGGCTACGCGACCGGTCAATTCGGCAAGAACCACCTGGGCGACAAGGATGAGTTCCTGCCCACCGCGCATGGTTTCGACGAATTCTTCGGTAACCTCTATCACCTCAACGCTGAAGAGGAACCAGAACAGTTCAACTATCCCAAGGACCCCGAATTCCGCGAGCGGTTCGGACCGCGCGGCGTTCTGAAATCCTCGGCGGATGGCACGATCGAAGACACCGGGCCGCTGACCCGCAAGCGGATGGAAACGATCGACGACGAAACCTCTGCCGCGGCCATCGACTTCATGAAGCGCCAGCACGAAGCGGGCACGCCCTTCTTCACCTGGATGAACACCACGCGCATGCACTACAAGACCCATGTGCGCCCCGAACATCGCAGCGAACCCGCTCTGGATGCGTTGACGGAATATGCCGATGGCATGATCGAGCATGATGCCTTGATCGGGACGCTGCTGCAGTCCCTCGAAGATATGGGCATCGCGGACAATACGATCGTCATCTATACGACGGATAACGGACCGCACCAGAATACCTGGCCAGATGCCGGGACGACGCCCTTCCGCAGCGAAAAGAACACGAACTGGGAAGGCGCGTTCCGCGTGCCGGCAATGATCCGCTGGCCGGGCCATATCGAGCCGGGCTCGGTCGCCAATGACATCTTCTCGGGCCTTGACTGGTTCCCGACCATCATGGCCGCTGTAGGCGACACCGACATCAAGGATCGCCTGCTGACCGGCGCGACCATTAACGGAAAAGAATACAAGAACCATCTGGATGGCTACAACCAGCTTCCTTACCTGACCGGCGAAGCTGAAGAAGGCGCCCGCGACGAGTTCTTCTATTTCAACGACGATGGCGAAGTGGTTGGGCTTCGTTACGAGAACTGGAAAGTTGTCTTTGCCGAGCAGCGTCGTCAGGGGACTATGGCCGTTTGGGCCGAGCCCTTCACCAAGCTGCGCGTGCCCAAATTGTTCGATCTGCGCGCCGACCCCTATGAGCGTGCCGACATCACCTCGAACACCTATTGGGACTGGATCAGCGACCACGCCTATCTGGTCGGCCCGGCAAGTGCCGAAGTTGGGAAGTTCCTGGCGACCTTCACGGAGTTCCCGCCAGCACAGCGCCCGGACAGCTTCTCGATCGATCAGGTTCAGGAAGACCTGATGAACTCGCTGAGCAGCTTGGGCAGCCAGTAAGCGGAAATGGGCCGGCGACGCTTATTGTTGCCGGCCTTTTTCTGACGATTTTCAGAAAATCCGGGGTCTTATCCTATGACTGCACGCGATGCATTCACTTCGCTGATGGCGGCGATGAACAAATCTGTCATCGGACAGGAACGTGTGGTCGAGCGCATGGTCATTGGCCTCTTGGCCGATGGTCATGTCCTGATCGAGGGGCTGCCGGGACTTGCCAAGACGCGAGCTGTGAAAGCCATGGCCCGCGCCTTGGATTTCGACTTTACCCGAATCCAGTTCACGCCTGATCTTTTGCCCGCCGATGTGACCGGATCGGATGTCTATTTCTCGAAGGACGGGGAAGGTGAGTTCCGCTTTCAACCCGGTCCGATCTTCGGAAACATTCTTCTTGCGGACGAAATCAACCGTGCTCCCGCAAAGGTGCAGGCGGCCTTGCTCGAGGCGATGGAAGAGCGCCAGGTGACGGTCGGCGAAGCCAGCCACCCCCTTCCTTCGCCCTTCATGGTGCTCGCAACTCAGAACCCGATAGAACAGGAAGGCACCTATCCTCTGCCCGAGGCGCAGACCGACCGTTTCCTGATGAAGATCCTGGTCGAATATCCGCAGCCGGCGGATGAGTTGAACGTGCTGCGCCTTGTCAGGAACGAGGAAATCGCTGCCTCTGCCCCGTCTTCACCCCAGTCGCAGCCCGTCGGCCACCCGGCAGGCGAGGACGCTCGGGCCGAAGCGTCGTCCCTGGCCACACTGTCCGAGGCGCGCCAGGAGATTTCAGCGATCCATATCGCCGAGGGCATCGAGCAATATATCATCGACATCATCAATGCGACGCGCCACCCCGCGAAGCTGTCCGAGGACCTGGGCCGAATGATCGAGCTTGGCGCAAGTCCGCGTGGTGGCATTGCCATCGACCGCTGCGCCCGCGCGCATGCCTGGCTCAAGGGGCAGGACTTTGTGTCTCCGACGGATGTGCAATCGGTCGCGCCCGATGTCCTGCGCCACAGGATCGCGCTGAGCTACGAGGCGCATGGTGCCGGACGATCCGCCGACGACGTGATTGCCGACCTGCTGCAGTTGGTTGCGATCACCTAGGAGCACGTCAATGCCTTGCCCCAATCCCATGCATGGAGACGGCGGGAGAAGCCTTCGGGCAAGCGGCGCGATGGGGCGACGCGCTTTTCGGTCGGGGAGCAGAGGCTGATGCCCGGCAAGATGAAACCCGCCACAGGACCGGGGCTGGGGGGCGGAGCAGACCCGCGCATCCACGTCACCCTGCCGGTTCTCGTCGGTCTCGAGGGCAAGGCAAGGGGGTTCGACTTCCTGCCAAGTCAGCCTGTGGGAAGTGTCCTGTCCGGGCGTCGCGCGTCGCGGCTGCGAGGTCGTGGTCTCGAATTCGAGGAAATCCGCGCCTATCTTCCGGGAGACGATCCAAGGAGCATGGACTGGCGTGTCACGGCGCGAACTGGCGCGCCCCATGTCAGGGTCACGCGGGAAGAACGCGATCGTCCGGCCCTGATCCTGGTCGATCAACGTCAGGCGATGTTCTTCGGAACAAGGCTCAACATGAAGTCGGTGACGGCGGCGGAACTCACGGCCCTTGCCGCCTGGCGCATTCTCGGCGCAGGTGATCGGGTGGGTGGATTTGTCATCTCGGATCGCGCGATAGATTATCAGCGCCCCGCGCGCAGCCGCCATTCCGTGCTGCGTCTGCTGTCCCAGCTTGCGTCGCGCAATCAGGCCCTCTCCGCCGAGGCTCCAGTTGTTTCCGAGGCTCCGGCCATGTTGAACCTGGCTCTTTCCCAGGCGGCACGTATCGCAACGCATGACTGGCTTGTGATCGTCCTTTCGGATTTCGACGGCGCAGACGACAACACCTTCCGATCGCTTTCACGCCTGTCGCGCGGCAACGATATCGTGCTTGGCCTCGTCTATGACCCGCTTGCGAACGAGGTGCCCTCACGCGGCAGGCTTGTTGTCGGAGACGGTCATTTGCAGGTCGAACTGGACCTCGCCAGTCACAAGGTCCAGCAAAACCTGGCCGAAACCGGCGGCAAACGCCTCCGCCGTCTGCTCGCCTGGCAAGACCGCCTTGACGCCGCCATCCTGCCGATCAGCGCCGGAGAGGAAACTTTGCCGCAAGTCTTGCGTCTGTTCCAATCCGGCCGGCCCGGCCGAGGGTTGGGATTGGGGAACGGGCCGGAGGAAGCGGGGAAACAAGCATGAACCCCGATGTCGAAGAAGCACCCGTTGCCGCTGACGACAGCCTGGTTTCGCTGTTGGGCCAGATGCACGACCTGCGCGAACCGCCTGCGGTTTCAATGTGGCCCGCGACGCCAATCTGGGGAGTGATTGGTATTATCCTTCTGGCTCTCCTGCTTTTGCTGGCGTGGCGTTGGGTTAGATACCGCAAGGCAAACGCCTACCGGCGAGAAGCGCTTGCGCTCTTGCAGGGGATCGAACCGGGCCTTGCACGGGGTGACAGGCGGGCGCTTGCCGAGCTGGACCAGTTGCTGCGCCGCACGGCCCTGGCCGCCTTTCCCCGCCGCGAGGTCGCTGCGTTGACCGGCGCCGAGTGGGCAGAGTATCTTGATCGCACGGCCACACCCGGTCCCGAGGGTGGATTTCGAATGCTGAACGGTTTGCTGGCAAGCGCGCCCTATGCGCGCCAAGTCCCGGAATTCGACGGTGCACGGCTGATGCGGCTGGCTCGGCACTGGATCAGGCACCATCATGCTTGAGTTCGACGCCCCGCTTGCATTTCTGGCCCTGCCATTGCCGTTCCTGGTGCTGCTGTTCGCGCCGGCGCGGCGAGAGCGGGTCCAGGCTATCCGCTTGCCTTTTTTCGAGAGGGTCAGCGCAGGGCTTCCCACGGGTGAGGGGGCCGTGATCCCCGCACGAAAACGGTTTCAGCTTGGCTTCACCGGCCTGCTCTGGCTGCTTGTGATCACAACAATCGCGCGGCCGGTCTGGCTGGGGGATCCGGTTACACGAACCGAGGCAGCACGGGACATCATGCTTGCGGTGGATATATCGGGCTCGATGGCGACCGTCGATTTTTCAGGGTCCGATGGCGCCGTCGACTCGCGGATGGAAGGCGTGAAGCAGGTGCTGGACAGCTTCATTGCCGGTCGAAAGGACGACCGCATCGGGCTGATCGTCTTCGGGTCATCCGCCTATGTGCTGGTGCCCTTCACTCAGGACGAGGCGGCTGCGCGCCAATTGCTTGCAACACTCGAGCCGGGAATGGCAGGGCAGAACACCGTGCTGGGCGATGCGATCGGCCTTGCGATCCAGTCCTTTGCGGCAAGCGAAGTCGAAGAGCGTGTGATGATAGTCCTGTCCGACGGATCGGACACTTCGTCGCGCATGGCACCGGCGAAGGCTGCGGACATTGCCGCCAAGAACGGGGTCACGATCCACACGATCGCGGTTGGCGATCCGGAAGGCGAAGATGAGCAGAACAAAGTCGATATCGCGACGCTCGAGGCCATAGCCGATGCGACCGGCGGTACCTTCAACCGTGCCGAGGACAGCCAGGGATTGACCGAGATCTATCAAGGCATCGATGCACTTCATCCGGTTGAAGGCAAGGCGGTGTCCTGGCGACCGCGCATTCCCCTGACGATGTGGACAAGCGGAGCCTTTGTCCTGCTGACCATCGTGGGATATCTTGCCGCTCTTGCTTTACGCTGGCGTCGGGTTCGCCGATTTTCCGCAGCGGAGTCGAGAGCATGAACGCGCTTTCCGATCTCGCCGGCCTGACCTTCCTCCGCCCGCTCTGGCTATTGGCGATCCCGGCCCTTGCACTGGTCTGGTGGCAACTGCGGCAGCGCGAGGCATCGGAAAGTCCGGCTTTGCCCGAGATAGCGCCGCACTTGCTCAGAGCGCTGACCATCGGCCGGGGAGAAGCCAGCCGCTCACGCGCGGCCCTTATCGTGCTTGGAGCGGCCTGCCTGATGGCAATCGGGGCGGCAGGCCCCGCGTTTCGTCCCGCACCTTCCCCTTTCGTGACCGAGACGGCGCCTCTTGTGATCGCACTCGATCTGTCACCGGGAATGGACATGGGTGACATTCCACCGTCCCGGCTGGAACGGGCCAAACAGAAGATCCGGGACCTGATCGCGCTGCGCGCGGGTGGCCGGACCGGGCTGATCGCTTATGCAGGAAGCGCCCATCTTGTCATGCCGCCGACCGAAGATCCGACGGTGCTTCAGAGCTTTCTCGAAGGACTTACGCCAGGTATCATGCCCCGAGCGGGCCAGCATCCGTCGGAAGCGATGCGTCTCGCAACCACCCTACTGGCGACCGAGGATCAAGCCGGCACCGTTCTTTTCGTGACTGACGGGGTGGACCCGACAGATATCGCCAATTTCCCGACCGATGGCCCCGGAAGCGTCGCATTGATCGTTGCGCCTGACGGAGGCGGACCCGAGCTGGATCGATGGGCCAGGGCGGCAGGGGTCCGCAAGGTCGCGGTGACAGTGGATGACAGCGACCTTCGCGCCGTGAATCGGGCTGCCGCATCGAGCCTCGCGCGCGCGGCCAGCGAGGACGGGCGGATGCGCGATGACGGATGGCTACTGGCCATTCCTGCGGCCCTCCTTCTGTTGTTGTGGTTCCGGCGCGGCACAACCTTGCACTGGGCGGTGATTGGTGCCGCGGTGATGCTTGCTCCGGATGCGCGCGCCAATGAACTGTCTGACCTGTTCTGGACCAAGGATCAGCAGGGGGCTCGTGCCTATGCTGCACGCGACTTCCCGCAAGCGGCCGAGGATTTCGTCGATCCGCCGTGGAAGGCCGTTTCCCTGATGCGATCCGGGCAATATGGCGAGGCGGCGGCCGTCCTCGAACCAATCCAGACCAGCGACGCACAGTTCAACCGCGGTATCGCCCTGATCCGGGGGCGCGACTACCCTGGCGCCATAGCGGCGTTCGAGGCGGCGGTGAAGCTTGATCCTTCAGACCAGGCGGCACAGGAGAACCTGGCTCTTGCGCGACGCATCCTCGACTATCTGAACGAGACGAGAGAGGCTGAGGACACCGAAGTCGACAGCGAGGACAATGCCGCCGATGGAACGGTCGAGGATTTGCAATCCGATCAGGGCCAGATGAGGCGGATTACTGGGGATAGCGACCTTTCCGAGGACGCGGCCGAGCAATGGATGAAGCAGGTTCAGACGAAGCCAGCCGACTTCCTGAAATCGCGGTTTGCGATCGAGGCGGCCCAGACGCGGGCCCCGAGCGATACGGGGGCAGAGGTCCAATGATCCGATCATGGCCCTTTTGGGTGATCGTGCCGAGCTGGTTTCTTGTCGGCGCAGCCCTTGCCCAGAACGCAGGCGTCGAACCTCGGGTCGAAATCACGATGCGGCCAGAGGACGGCGCGGTGACGGTCGGGACACCCCTGCAGGTGACGGTCAGCGTGCTTGTGCCCAACTACCTGGTGAGTACACCGGCTTGGCCCGACCTTCAGGTCGCCGACGCCATCACGCGGATGCCCGCCAACGCGGCCCGCCCAGGGTCGAGGCGGGTCGGAGACCAGACGTGGATCGAGGTCTCTCGCGTCTATCAGTTCACCCCGCAGCGTGCGGCAGGTTATGACCTGGCCGAGCAGAGCATCAGTCTGGCCTACGCCGATCTGGAAACCGGTGATCCGGTTTCGGTCGAAGCGATCATGCCCGCGATATCGTTCACGGGAACGGTTCCGAAAGGCGCAGAATCCCTGTCGCCTTTCATCGCGGCAAGCGCCATCACGCTGAGCCAGTCGGTCGATGGGCCCGGCGACGATCCAAGCCCCGGCGCAGCTGTGACCCGGACAGTCACGATAGAAGCAAGGGGGACCCAGTCCATGCTTCTTCCCGCGTTGCTGGGGGCCGAGTCACCCGAGGGGCTGCGGGCATACCCGCGGCAGCCGGATCTAAGTGATACGCCCGGCCAGCGCGGTGCAGCCGGGGTGGCGCAACGGGTCGAAAGCGTGACCTATGTTGCCGAGGCGCCGGGCGAATTCACCTTGCCGTCGCTGCAGCTTCGATGGTGGAACATGGACAGCTCGCGCATCGAAACATCAGATGTCGAAGGGGTGCAGTTCAGCATCGTGGCGCCACGTGGCTGGCACCCGCCCGGAACACCCGATCCGCGTCGGGGGCCTGTCATCTGGAGCCTGTCGGTTCTTTTCTTGCTGGTGCTTGTCCTGGGCCTGGGGCGCCACAGGATCAGGGACGGGCTTGTTCGGCTTTCGGCATCCGAGCCCGTTCTTTTCCGCCGGATTCTGCGTCATGCGAACAAGAATGAAATCGGAGCCGTCACGGGCAGCCTCGATCGCTGGCTCGCGAGATTTGACCGCCGTGAACCGCCTCCGCAACTCGCGGCTGCCTTGCTGAAGGCCGAACGGGAAATTTGGGGGCCCGACATTGGCGCCGGGGGCCATCAGCGCGAGACAAGACGCGAACTTGTCGCGGCATTGCGGCAGGCCCGACAGAGCATTCGAAGCGAAAGCCAACGTATCCGTCCAACTGCCCTGCCGCCTCTCAACCCGTCATGACTCCATTTTCGGGGAGGGATGCGCTGACCCGCACATACGTGATGTTTCGGGCAAGCCAACACCCCAGGGTCAGACCGGAAACATTGCCCGTTTCATCGCGCTTGAAAACGACGGTCCAGTCGCCGGGCGCGGGTGCATCCATTGATCTTCGGGTGGCAAGGATCCAGATATCGAGCCCGGCCGGGGCCATACGTTCCATACGGCCTTGGCCCAGCAAGCCGCTGAAGCGGGCGAAGGCTGCGCTGCCCTGTGCCTCGATCATCATCTCTGCATCGAGCTCATCCGAGACATAGCGGCCCGCGATATCGGAAGCGTTGCCGCTACTGACTTCGGGCACGGCAACAAGTTCCGTGGCAATGTTTTCGCCGGGGCGGCGCATCGTCAAGAGCCCGCCCTTGCGCGAGAGGACCACATTGGGTGCCGCGAGGTCGCCCTGGGCTGTCAGCAACATCTTTTCGGCTGCGGTCGCATGGCGCAGCATCGCCGAGTTTCTGCCGGTTTCAATTCGGCTCAGAAGGCCATCAGGGCCGATCCATTGCCCATCCCAGGCCTCCGGGATCTGGGCGGGCGCGGTATCTCGTGCGCAGAGCGCTGCCTTGATCAATGCTGTTGCGGCAGCGAAACAGTCGGCTTCATGGTTGAAGATGACCACAACCGACAGGCGCGCATCGCGGGAATTCAGTCGCTGCGCGCGGAAGCCTCGCAACGCGCCGGAATGGCCCGTGAAAGGCAGGCCTGCGATCGTTGCATGGGCCAGGCCATATCCGTAGCGAGCGGGGGTCCCGTCCGCGAAACCTGGCGGAACCGAGATGCGGCGATAGAGGTTGCGCTCGTCGTCGCGGCCCGCGTCGATCCAGGTCTCATAAGACATCATGTCTTCCAGAGATGCCGAAATTCCGGCGTCGCCGATCCAGTAGATTGCATTTTGGGCCGGAAAGAAACCGGTCGCATCGCTGCCCTCGTAACCCACCACCCCGTCCAGCGGCCTGCGTGTATCAGGCGTCAGCACCGCGGTTGTCATCCCGGCGGGTTCCCAGATGTGACGACGATAAAGTTCGTCGATTGCCTCGCCGGTCTCGGTTTCGATCAGTTCGCAGATGATACGGTAATTGCAGTTGCAATACGAATAGTGCGCTCCGGGCTCGAAATGCCCGGTTTTCATTCGGGCGAGCAGGGGCAGGGCATCTTCACGACTGAACTGTTGTTCCGCCATCGCGCCCTGCAAGATGGTCAGGGCCCAGTAATCCCGCAAACCCGACTGGTTGTCACAGAGCTGTCTGACCGTGGGCAGGGTGCCTTCGAAGTTTGGGAGGAATTCGGCCACCCGGCCATCGAGCCGCGCGGGATCTTCGATGGCTGCAAGGAGCACCGCGCAGGTGAACTGCTTCGAGATCGAGCAGATTGGCAGCCGGGTTGAGGTCGTCATGATCTGACCCGTGTCGAGATCCGCATATCCCCACGTTCGTGTCGCCACGATCCGGCCGTCCTTGACGACGCCGGCCACGCCGCCGGGGCCCGGAAACTGTTTCGGCAAGGCGTCCAGTGCCGCCTCAAGTGCGGAATGGCCTATCTCGGTCATCTGTCTCATCCATGCGGCGCGGAAATGACGGCAGGCATCCCGGCCGTTGCCGAAGTTCAGTATGAATCCGGCACATTCTTCAAGGAAGATCTGGCCGCGCAGGTCAGCAGGGCCAGCCCTTGTTCAACGTGTCGAGATTCAGCCTGACCACGACCGCGAGTCAGGGTCCATCTTGCAGGATCAATTTTCCATTCGCGGCGCCAGATCCCTGATTAGCCGTGCGTCATCACCGATATCCGCGTTTGGTGTTGTCAGCAAAGTCTCGCCGTAAAAGATGGAATTTGCACCGGCAACCAGACACAATATCTGGGCCTCGCGATTGAGGCTCGAACGTCCGGCCGATAGCCGCAAGATAGAACCTGGCAGCACGATGCGCGCGGCGGCGACCATTCGGACCAATTCCAGTGGGTCGATGCGCGGTCGTCCCGCCATGGGTGTCCCTGGCACTGGCACCAGGGCATTTATCGGCACGCTTTCGGGGTGGGGCGCCATCGCCGTCAGCACCCTCAGCATGGAAGCCCGGTCGCGCGGCGTTTCTCCCATCCCGATGATACCCCCGCAGCAGAGTTCGATCCCGTAAGCGCGCACCGTGGCCAATGTCTCCAGCCGGTCCTCATAGGTTCGGGTAGAGATGATTTCGCCGTAATATTCCGGGCTTGTATCCAGATTGTGGTTGTAGGCCGTGAGCCCTGCATCGGCGAGGCGCTTGGCTTGATGCGGCTTCAGCATTCCCAGTGTCACGCAGGCTTCCATACCCAATGCGCGCACCCCGGTGACCATCGCGATCACCGCATCGAACTCTCGCCCGTCACGAACTTGCCGCCACGCGGCCCCCATGCAGAAGCGCTCAGCTCCGGCTGCCTGCGCCACAGCGGCCATGGCAACGACCTTGTCGGGGTTCATCAAGGTTTCGCGTGTCAGTGTCACTTCGCGATGATGCGCCGATTGCGGACAATAGGCGCAATCCTCCGGGCAGCCTCCGGTCTTTATCGAGAGGAGGCTGGCTTTTTGCAGGCGCTTCGGGTCGTGATGTGCAAGGTGGACGGCGCTTGCCCGGCCGACCAGCTCAAGCAGGGGAAGGTCGTGAAGCGCAAGGATCTCGGCAACGCTCCAATCATGCCTGATGAGTCCATCGCTCATGCATGTGCACTCCGAAGGCGTGATGCGAAGCGCAGGGCAAAAGCGACGATGGCGATCTTTAGAAGGTCGCCGGGCAGGAAAGGCCACACGCCAAGCTCAAGCAGCCGGTTTGCGGGAACGAACGCAGCAAGCCAGGCAATGCCTGCGGCGTAGACGATTGTCAGCCCGGCCAGCATCGCCACGACCTGACCGATCGTGCCCCGTCCTGAAGCGAGCATGCCGGTCGCGCCGGAGGCCAGCAGATAGCCCAGAAGATAGCCCCCGGTCGGCCCGATCATGTAGGCAAGGCCCACGCCGCGTTCGGGCGTTCCGGAAAACACGGGCAGTCCGATCGCTCCTGCGCCCAGGTATGCTGCGAAGATCGCGATGGCCCTGCGCGGTCCGAACAGCACCGCAAATGCCATGACGGCCATGGTATGCAATGTCATCGGAACGGGCCAGAACGGAACCTGCGCCTTGGCCGCGAGCGTCATCACAGCGGTCCCCGCGATGAGAATGATAAGGTTTCGCCCTGACCTGATTGCATCTGCCCGGGCAAGCCTTGATCCAAGGGATTGCATCCAACTCTCCATATTATCGATAATAATGCGAATCTAGGTCTGATGAGGACATTTCGCCGGGTGAGGCGCAAGGGCTGCGCATTATTTTATAGATAATATGGGTTTTATCTTGCTTCGCCCCCTCTGTTGGTCACGGCCCGCATGCGCGGTCCGGTCCATTGAACATGGCGCGCGAGAACCGCGCATGCGCCATTGACATCGCCAGACCTGAGCGCCGAAAGGATTGCGCGGTGATCGCGATCGGTCGGAGCATCCCACTCCGCACGCCAGCCCGAAAACAGGAAGCGGGCGCTGGCTGCATGGAGATCATCGATGCTGCGGAGCAGACGCGGCATGCGGCAGGGCTCAAGGATCAGACGATGGAATTTTCGGTTCGCTTCTTCCCACGCCTGCACGTCCCCGGCCTTGTCACCTGCAGAGGTCGCATCTTCTGCCAGATCCAGGATTGCCTGTGTCAGATGCGGTGCCGCTTGTCGCAGGGCAAGGGTTTCAAGTGCTGCGCGCATCTCGGCGACCTCGCGGATTTCGGATTGGCTAAAGCCCGCGACACGAACGCCGCGGCGCGGTTCGCTTTTCGCCAGTCCTTGCGCTTCCAGCCGTCGGAATGCCTCGCGTACCGGAACATGGCTTGCTCCGTATTCGACAGCGATATGGTCCTGACGCAGCCTTTCGCCAGCCGCGATCGCGCCGGAAATGATGCGCTCAGCAAGCTCGCGGCTGATCCGGTCAGCCAAGGTTTCTTTATGCGATGGGGTCATGGACTATAGATAATCTGCTGCGCGACTGCTGTCGAGCCTGCCATTCGGAAACCGGTACTTGCCTGTCCGCCCGAGTTCCCCGACTGTCCGAAGGGTTCGGATGGGCGAAAATCAACGGAGGGCGGGTGGGAAATTCGGGTCGCAGCAGCTTGTTCGTCGGGTCGTACACCGTTTCGCTTCCCCATGTCGCAGCGCGGGGCGAAGGCGTCACGCTGCTGGAACTCGACCATGCGAGCGGTCGGTTGTCGCGCGTCTCGGTCCTGAACGATGTGCGAAACCCTTCCTATCTGGCCCTTGGGCGAGGCGGTCGGTGGATCTACGCGGTCGAGGAGCTTTCCGAGGCGGAGGGTGCCTCTGTCGTCACAATCATGGTCGATCGGCAGACGGGAAGGATGCAGACCGTGTCCCGGATGGGCGCGCTTGGGGATTACCCCTGTCACCTGACGGTTTCGGGGGATGGGCGACAAGTCTTTCTTGCCAACTATGCAAGCGGCAGCGTGGTCAGCTACGCGACGGATGAAAAGGGTTTGCCAAAAGGACCCGGCCAGATCCTGCGACGAGAAGGCAGCGGGCCAGACCGCTATCGGCAGACGGGGCCGCACGCTCATCAGGTGCTCACCAGCCCGGATGGAAATTCGATCATCGTCTGCGACCTCGGGACCGATGAGATCGGGATCTATCCGTTAGCGGATGGACGGATCGGGACCTCTGCGTCAGACACGGTCCGTCTCGTGCCGGGATCTTTGCCGCGACATGCGGTGCAGTCAGAAGACGGAGAGCACATATTTGTCGTGAC
Organism: Paracoccus sp. MBLB3053; assembly: GCF_031822435.1. Lineage (NCBI taxonomy): Bacteria > Pseudomonadati > Pseudomonadota > Alphaproteobacteria > Rhodobacterales > Paracoccaceae > Paracoccus > Paracoccus aurantius. The sequence goes on from NZ_JAVQLW010000003.1 coordinate 171,839, forward strand.
CGAGGCCAGCTCGACAATGGTGACCTGCATCAAGACTTCCTCCGGTTTTGTGCGGGCCAATGAAATCTCGACCTTGCCGCCGGATTGCAGCGCTGTCTCCGCCTGTTCTGCAGTCAGGCTGCATCCGGGTGGGCGGTATCTTTACGCCGCGAACCGGGGACATGATACGATTGCTGCCTTCTCGGTTGGGTCCAACGGTGCGCTGTCGCGGATCGGATGGTTCGATACCCGGGGTGCGATACCGCGCGATTTCGCAATTGATCCGTCCGGCCGTTTCATGGCCGTGGCCAACCAGGACGGGCATTCTCTGTCCGTTCATGAGATCGACGGGCAGGACGGTTCGCTGCGACCGATCGGGGAAACCTTTCCGATTGGCAGCCCGGCCTGTGTCATGTGGGCGTGACATGGCATGCGATCTGGCCCACCCTTGCGGGGATATCTCGCGCGGTTATGCCGCGCCCTCGACATATCCAACCGCCCGCTCGATCCGCAAGGCGGAATCCTGAACCGCCTTGGCCAGTTCTTCGCCGCGTTTTTCCGCCTGCCGCTCGGCCAGGACGATCGAAATGGTCGCGGCGCATGCGCCACTTTCGTTCCGGATCGGAGCGGCAATGCAGGCCACGGCAAATTCCGACTGACCGATCTGAATTGCCAATCGGCGCGCGAAATCCTCATGTGACTGGCGCGCCAGTTGCGCGGCATCCGTGTCGGCCTTGCCGGTCGCGGATGGCCGGGCGGCCTCGGTGAATGCGGCGATGCGCTCGTTTTCGGGAAGGTGGCCCAGAAGCAGTCGACCCGACGCAGTCCAGTTCAGGGGAACGCGGGTACCGACATCCGATGTCACGCGGAAATGGCCGGGGCCCTCGACCATCGCGATAACTGCCATCATGTTGCCGTCGCGTGCGCAAAGCTGGACAGTTTCTCCGGTCACCTCGGCCAGATGGCGCATCTCGCGGCGTGCCTCGGCGTAGAAGTCGATGGATGCCCTGTATTGCAGGCCATAGCGCATGAGCCGAGGGCCAAGCCAGATCAGCCCATTCTCATGGCGGGACAGCATCTCGCGTTCGACGAGTTCGTCCACCAGCCGATAGACGGTGGAAACCGGCGCACCCGCCGCCTTGCCCAGTTCGTAAGCGCTCATCGCGCGGCCGGTTTCGGTCAGGACGTCGAGAAGCTGCAGGGACCGGTCGATGCCGCTGGTGCGGGTACGGGGGCTTTCGGCCATGTTACCTCCGGGGGTAGGTCTCGCTTATAGGGGAGGCGCCACCTTGCCTGCAAGCTTCAGGCTTCCGCGAGCCAGCCAAGATACCCGCGCGCGCCGCCATTCCGCGCGCGATCATCGTCACCCGGCAATACTGGGATTGACGCCGCATCGCGCAGAACCTCGGCCAGAACGGCGCCGACCATCTCGGCCTGGCCGGGCGCGAGATTGCAGGGGTCGAGCTGAAAATAGCCCAGCTCGGTTTCGTGGTCCCTGACGATGATCGCGGGATCGAGTTCGCCGAGATGGCGGCAGACCGCCGCAGCAGTCGTCCCGGCCTGCGCGGGATCAATCTCGACCTGCAGCCGATCCAGCGGGTTGCGTGTGGGATCTGCGACGATGCGCGGCAAGATCCCGGGCATGCCGGCCAGACGCGACATCCACAGATCAAGGGCGGCTTTTTCCTCGGCGCGGATCGCCGCATGATCCCGTTCCATCCATCGTTCCATGGCACGGATCGCCCCTGCCATGCTTTCCTTGCCGATCTTCATGCCCCGGCCGATCCCCATGTTCTGCAGGTAGGCCGCGCGCACCAGGTCACGTCGACCGGCAATGATCCCGCTCGTCGGGCCACCCAGGAATTTGTGGCCGGAATAGATCACGAGGTCGGCCCCGTCTTGCAGGAACCCCCGCAGGTCGTATTCGGATGCCGCATCCACGATTACCGGGACGCCGTTGGAATGGCAGATTTCGGCAAAGCGTCTTAGCGGGATCTGGCCGTAATGGACGACGTGGTGCGAAACGACATATAGCGCCGCGGCGGTCTCTGGCCCCAGCGCGGCTTCCAGCTGGTGGTCCATCGCCAAAGTGGATTGCCCGATTTGGCGGACCGTCGCGCCGGTCAACTCGATCGCCGTCGAGATCGGCGCACCATAGCCGCAAAGATGGCCCATTTGTACCGCGACCTCGGATCTGGGGCCGGGATCACGCGGCAGGGCCTCGGCACGTGCGGGGTTCAGCCCCGTCATGCAGCCCGCGATGGAAAGTGAAATGCCGGCGCTGGCCGAAGCGGTCAGGCAGCCTGCCTCTGCCCCGGTCAGGGCCGCGATGACACGGCTGGCATGGGTCTGAATTTCGTGGATCTTCAGGAAATGACCCATCGCTTCGGCAGTTGCCGACGCGACATCGGCGGCAGCGCGGCTGGCCCCAAGCCCGGTCATCGTGCCAGAGACATTGATCACGGGCGAGTATCCATGCTTGCGGTGCCACGACCAGTCTTCGTTTTCGCCGAAATGACGTTCCTGCATATCCTTCATCCCTTCTGCGCCAGTTCGAAGATCGCCTCGATCTCGACGGTGATGCGGTTTGGCAGCGATCCAACGCCGAAGGACGAACGGGCATGCACGCCCTCTTCGCCGAAGACCTGATGCAGCAGTTCGGAGGCGCCGTCTATGACCTGCGGATGCGCCTCGAAATCCGGCTCTGCATTCACCAGCCCGAGCAGCTTGACGACACCGCCTATTTCGTCAAGCGATCCGAGTTCCTCGCGAAGCACGGCGAGGATGTTCAGCGCGACCAGCCTCGCATGGTCGCGAGCTTCTTCCGCGCTGACATCGCCACCGACCTTGCCGCGCATGAGCGTGCCGTCTTCCCGGATCGGCCCCTGGCCCGACACATAGATGCAATTCCCTTGCCTGCGCAGGTTGCGGAATGAACCGATCGGCGTGGGGGCGGCCTTGGGAAGGCAGATGCCCAGGGCATTGAGCCGCTGTTCAGGTGTAGCTGTCGGCGAAACGAAGGTCATGCAGTCTCCTCGGACTTGAGGCAGTAGCTGTGATGGGATGGCCCGACGGCAACCGGGCCCGGCAGGGTGGCCGCGCAAGCCGCATCGGCGATGGGGCAACGGGTGCGGAAGACGCATCCCGACGGCGGATCGAGCGGGCTTGGGATGTCGTCGGACAGAACCTGCCTGTCGCGTTTCGCGCGCGGGTCTGGTTCGGGAATCGCCGATATAAGCGCCTGCGTATAGGGGTGCCTTGGCGCGTGATAGACCTCGCGCGCCGGGCCGATCTCGACAATGCGTCCCAGATACATGACGATGATCTGGTCACAGAGATATTCGACCACCGACAGATCATGAGCGATGAACAGCATCGTCAGGTCGCGTGTTTCACGCAGATCAAGCAGCAGGTTCAGGATCTGGGCCTGGATTGAAACATCCAGCGCCGAGACGCATTCGTCGGCAAGGATGAACTCGGGGTCCAGCGCCAATGCCCGCGCGATGCCGATCCGCTGACGTTGGCCGCCCGAGAATTCGTGGGGGTAGCGGCTTGCCGCATCGGCAGCGAGCCCGACCTCGGAAAGCAGCGCAGCAATCCGCGCGTCACGTTCGCCGCGTGTGCCGATCCGATGCGCGACCAGACCTTCGCCGATGATCTGTCCGACGCGCATGCGAGGGTTCAGTGATGAGACCGGGTCCTGAAAGATGATCTGGGCGCGGCGGCGGAGTTCTCGCAGGGAACGCTGGTCCATCTCATTGATATCGTCGCCATCGAATTCTGTCCGTCCAGACGTCGGCTCGACCAGTCGCAGCAGCGTCCGGCCCAGGGTCGTTTTCCCCGAACCGCTTTCACCGACCAGCCCGGTGATCGAGCCGCGCGGGATCTCGAACGAAATGTCGGACACAGCGCGCACCGTGCCTTTGGGCGTCGGAAAGTGCTTGTTCAGACCATGGACACGCAGCAGGGCGGTTGCATCGGGTTTTGCGTCAAGCATGGCGCGCCTCGTTCGGCAGTTGAGCCGCATGGGGATGAAAGCACGCCACGCGATGACGGGGCAGAATATCGTGCAGCTCAACGTGGCGCGCGCAGACCGCATCCGATAGGGCGCAGCGCGGCGCGAAGGCACAACCCGGCGGCATTGCCGAAAGCGACGGGACCGCGCCCGGTATCGGAATGAGCCGCGCGCCCGGCGGGCGGTGGGGGCGCGGGATCGAGGCAAGCAGTCCCCGCGTGTACGGATGGCTTGGTGCATCGAAGAGACTGGTTGCGGGCGCAGTTTCGACAATCGCTCCGGCATACATCACGGCGACCTCATCCGCGATTGCCGCGACGACGCCCATGTCATGGGTGATGAACAGGATGGACATCTCCATCTCGGCCTGGAGGCGGCGCATGAGATCAAGGATCTGGGCCTGCACCGTCACATCCAGCGCGGTTGTGGGCTCGTCCGCGATCAGGATGCGGGGGCGGCAGATCAGGGACAGTGCGATCATGACCCTTTGGCGCATCCCGCCGGAAAGTTCATGCGGATATTGGTCCAGTCTGGTCGCTGCCGCAGGGATTTCCACCAGTTCCAGCATCTCGAGCACACGCTTGCGTCGCGTGGGCCCGTCGACATGCTCGTGCAGAAGAAGCATTTCTCCGATCTGGTCGCCGACGGTGAAAAGCGGGTTCAGCGAAGACATGGGTTCCTGGAAGATCATCGCGATCTCGGCTCCGCGGATCTTGCGCATTGCCGGGACGGAGGCCGATTGAAGTTCAACGGTGCCGCCATCGCCCTGCGTGTAGCTGATGCGGCCAGCGCTCACACGTCCATTGCGCGGCAAAAGACCCATGATTGCCAGCGACGACACCGACTTGCCCGAACCGCTTTCGCCGACCAGCGCGAGGGTTTCGCCTTTGGCCAGCGAAAAGCTGACATCGCGCAGCGCCGTGACTTCACCCCGTCGCGACGAAAAGCCGACGCGGAGCCCTTCAACCTGCAGAATCGGATTGGTCATTCCAGTCTCCTTGCCGCAGCCATGTGACTGTCGCCAAGGACGGTCGCGACAGGTTCCAGCATCTTTTCAAGAACAAGGCTCGCCCCCTGGCTGTCGATCACCTCATGTGAGATGTCATCGAGCCGGAACAGTGTGAAATCCGCCCTGTCTCCGATCCTGGGGGCTAGCGTGATCCCCAGCGTCTCGCGCGGGTTGATGGTGATCGCGCGTATCGTGTCCCCGAAGGAAAGGCCCACGGCCATCAGCTTCGAGGCCGTGGTGGGCATGTCCTTGACCGAACCGCGGATATTGCGCAGGTGCAGGTCGGTCGAGATCGACCAGGGCCTGAGCCCGTCCGCAATCGACCCGCGTGCGGTTTCGAAGCTGAACGACGCCTGACCATGGCCGATATCCATGCGCACGCCGCGCCTGGAAAGCTGCACGGCTTGGTCGAACAGCGCATCGGTATCGCGGATCGAACCCGCCTTCTTGCCGTTAAAGCAATGGGTGACGATATCGCCGGGCCCGAGGATATCGAACACCTCGTCCAGCAGCGGCGGCATCTCGCCCACATGGACCATCAATGGCAGCTTGGCGATTTCCGCGACGCGCTTGGCGATCTTGGCGGGCGTGATGCCCCATGAACCGACGATGACGCCAGATGCGCGAACCTTGATGCCGCATATGACGTCCCGGTTTGCCTCGATGACTTCAAGTGTTCGGTCCACGTCGATCGAACTCATGCCCTGAAGCTCGGACACACGGTTGCAGGCGACCAGCCCGATCGAGCCGATATTGACGAAGGCGCGGATCGTTTCGGCAGACGGTTCGATGATGTATTCGCGAAGGCCATGAAAATTCGCCTCGCCCGCCGATCCGGCGTCGGCCATCGCGGTTACGCCGCTGCCACGACCCGCCTCGCTGGGCCGCACCGATATATCCGTGCCGCCATGCCAGATATGGGTGTGAAGGTCGCACCAGCCAGGTGACAGGAACGCGCCCTCGCAATCGATGATCTCGGCACCCGGCTGGGCTTCTGGGCGGATCAGTCCGTCGTCGCCGACATGGATCGTCCCGGGCAGGCCCGGCAATTCGACGGCGCGGAAATTCGTGAGGGTCAACGGCATGGTCAGAGGTCCTTGGCAAGGCGGGGGTCGAGCGCATCGCGCAACCCGTCCCCAATGAGCTGAAGCGCGAGCACGGTGATCGAAATCGCGATGCCCGGAAAGAAGATCAGGAAGGAAGCCTGATCGATATATTGGCGACCCTCATTGATCATCGTGCCCCAGGTGGGCGTTTCTGGGCTGACCCCAACTCCCAGGAATGACAGACCGGCCTCGGCCAGCATGGCATAGGCAAAGATGAAGGTGGCCTGCACGATCACGGGAGAGATGATGTTGCGGGCGACGTGGTTGCGAATGATGTAACCGGTCGATGACCCCAGCGCGCGGGCGGCCTCGACAAAAGGCAATTCGCGGATGACCAGCGTCATCGCGCGGCTGATCCGGGCAAAGCGCGGCGAATAGACGATGGAAAGCGCCACGATCACGCTCAGGACCGACCCACCCATCACAGCGACAAGCGCGATTGCCAGCAGAATGTCTGGAAATGCCATCATGGCATCGACGAGCCGTGACAGCGGTGCGTCAAGCTTGCGGACGAACCCTGCCAGAAGCCCAAGTGTAACGCCGATCACGGTCGAAAGTCCGGCCACAGCCAGCCCGATCATGAGCGACATCCGACCGGCATGAAGCAGCCTTGAAAACACGTCCCGGCCATAGGCATCGGCGCCGAGCAGGTAGGTAGCGGAAGGTGGAGAAAGCCGTGCGCGCACCGACATGCGCGAGGGATCTGCAGGCGCGGTCAGGTTAGCAAGCAGGCATGCTCCGGCGATCAGCAGAAAGAGGATCAGCGCGATAAGGACCGTCCGCCTTGCCAGCAGAAGGCGCAGAAAGCCGGGCTCGTCATTGGCAATGGAAGTGTTGGCCATCGCTTGCCTCTCAGTATTTCACACGGCGGTCGATGACCGCGTAAAGCAGATCGACGACAAGATTGATGATGACGTAAAGCGTCGCAACCACGATCAGGGTGCCCTGGATCACGGGGTAATCCCTGCGAAGGACGGCGTTGACCACCAGGTTGCCCATTCCGGGAATGTTGAAGACCCGTTCGGTGACCACCGCCCCCGACACCAGCAGGGCGAATGTCAGGCCAACGACGGTGATGATCGGAATGGCCGCGTTCTTCAGCGCGTGGCGCAACACGACGCGCAGCTCACCCATCCCCTTGGAGCGCGCGGTGCGCACGTAATCCTCACCCAGAACGTCCAGCATCGACGCACGGGTGAAGCGCAGGATCAGTGCCGAATTGACGATGCCGAGCACGAGCGAGGGCAGAAGCAGGTAATGCATCCGTTCAAGGAAGGTCGCATCCGGTCCGCCATAGCCCGAGGCCGGGAACCAGCCAAGTGTCGTGGCAAAATGCCTTTGCAGGATCAACCCCATCCAGAAGGAGGGGATCGAGGCCGCCAGCATCGCTGCGGAAATTGCCGCCTGGTCAAGGAAGGAGCCGCGCCTGTAAGCGGCGAAGATGCCGATCGGGGTTGCGATGACGACGGCGAAGATGATCGAGAAAAGCGCAAGAAAAACCGTCGGTTCTGCACGGTCGGCAAGAACCTGCGTCACGGGTTGGTTGAAGAAGATCGAGGTTCCCAGATCGCCGCGGAGCGCGTTCAGAACAAAGCTCGCATATTGGACCAGGATCGGTCGGTCCAGACCCAGCTTCTGGCGCAGGTCTATCGCGTCCTGCACCGATGCCTCGGGGCCCAGCAGCAAGGCCGCGGGATCACCCGGCGCAAGCCGGACGATGACAAAGGCGATTGTCAGAACAAGAAAAATGACGGTCACCATGCCGACCAGTCTTCGGGCGATGTACTGGACCATGTGCGGCCTTCCGTAAGAACGGTTGTTCAGACCGGGGGGCGGGATCGTGCCCCCCGGATGACAGGCATTACTGGGCGCCCGCGCCCCAGAAGGCGGGCCAGGGCGAGGGATCGACGCCGTGCAATCCCTTGGCCTTGCCGTGTAGCGAGGCAAAGTTGCCGATCTTGATGAAGCCGACATCGGAAAGCAGTTGTCCCTGCAGCTTTCCGAACAGATCCTGTCGCTTGGCCATGTCGGTCTCGGCCGTGAACTGCTGAAGGATCTCATCCTTTTCCGGGTTCGACCAACCCAACCGCGAGGTAGGGGCGTAAAGGTCGGTCAGCGCAGGTTCGGGCAGGAAGGGCGAATGTGTGATGTAGACATCCCACAGGGCGGGGTCGTTGCGTTGCTGGCCCAGCGTCGCCCAGTCCACGACATTCATCTCGACCTTGAAGCCAGCCTGCTCAAGCGCCATTTTCGCGATCTCGGCCATCTTGAAGTGGAACTCATACTGCCGCGAGGTCAGGATGCGCAGCGGCGTTCCATCGTAATTCGCGGCCTTCAGAAGTTCTGCGGCTGTCTCGGGGTCGTTCTGGTTGTAAAGCCCGACTTCGGTTTCGTTCCGCCAGGGCCAGCCCTCGGGATACATCGCACCATCGACCTTGAAGAACTTGTCATCCCCAAAGGCCGCGAACATCATGTCATCCATCGGAAGCGCGGCCTGCAATGCCTTGCGGATATTCGCATCGGTCAACAGACCGGCCTTGTGGTTGATCGCCCAGACCGGCCAGCCGAAATCCTGAAGCAGGACCGGCTCGGCCTTGTCTGATGCCGATACGCGGTCGAATGCCTCGACCGGCAGCGCATCGGCATAAGCGAACTGACCTGAAAGCAGGCCTTCGACGCGGGTGCTGGGATCGGGGACCGGGACGAAGCGGATTTCGTCGGGGACCTGCTTGCGTCCACCTGCATTTCCGCTGCTCGGCTCCGAGCGAGGCACGAACCCCTCGAACCGGGCAAGCGAGATGTATTGGTCCGGCTTGTGCTCGACCAGTTTGTAAGGGCCCGTTCCGACGATGGCGGTCAGGTCGCCATCCTTCATCACCTCTTGCGGATAGATCGCGGCGGCAGAGTTCGAGAAGGCCAGAAGTGACAGCAGCGGCGAGTAAGGCTGTGAAAGCTTGATCTCGACGGTGTGGGCGTCAGGGGCGGTGATCGATTCCACCTGTTCGGCCACGCCCTTGCCCCGCGTCGCGACCGAAAGCCAGCGGTTGAGCGAATCCACCACATCGGCACTGTCCAGCGTTGAGCCGTCGTGGAAGGTGATGTCGTGACGCAGCGAGATGCGGTAGAGCGTTCCGTCCTCGGAAATCTCTGGAAGCGCCTCTGCGAGAAGTGGGGCTACCTGCCACTGGCTGTCGAAAGTGTACATGGTCTCGACGAAATGCTGCGTGACGATGCTCACAACATCCTGTGTCGACATCATCGGGTCCAGTGTCTGCGGTTCACCAATGATCGCTACCTCGAGCGTCTCGGCGAGTGCGGGTGAAAGCGCGGTTCCTGAGAGCAGCGCGGCAAGCGCCAGATTGCGTAGCTTATTCATGCGACCTCCCTTATTATGTAATATAGTCTCTTATTGAGAAAGATTAGTGCGGGATTCGCCGAGCTGTCAACTGTCTTGCCGTCCTTGTCGTGCGCTCCCGCGCAGGGCAGAGAGACGCGGAATGGCATTCAGCCGCCCTGCGGGATTGCAAGGGCGGCTGAACGATGGAGAAATTTTCGGTGGTCAGTGTTGCGCGCGGTTTTGGTCGCCAGTCCGACAGTCCCAGCGACCACTGGGAATCAGGTCGGAGTCGCTATTCACCACGGGGGTAGCGTTGATTGTCTTCAAGCACGTTCAGGTCCATGTGATTGCGCATGTAGCGCTCGGAAGCCTTCTGAAGCGGCTGGAAGTCCCAGGGGAAATAAGCCCCGTTTCGCAAAGCCTCATAAACGACCCAGCGTCGCGCCTGGCTTTCGCGCACCTCTGCATCGAAGGCGCCAAGATCCCATCTCGCATTGGCCATTGCCATCAGACGCTCATACGTTTCGGCGTGCGCGGATGATGCGGCAAGGTTTTGAAGTTCGTCCGGGTCGGTATCCAGATCGAACAACATGGGCGGGTCGGCTTCGCAGAGCGTCAGTTTGTAGGACCCATCCCGCAAGCCGACCAAGGGGGCGATGGAGCCTTCGGCGGCGTATTCCATCGCCACCGGGCCACGTTCAATTCGATGAAGTGCCAGCCCTGTCAGGTCTTCGCCATCCGTCCAGCGGGCGAGCCGTTCGATGTCGATCCCCGCGAGCGCCGCAAGCGTCGGTGTCACGTCGAGAGTCGATGTCGGGCTGTCGATCCTTGAAGGCGTCCAGCCCGGCGCCGCGATCATCAGCGGCACGCGCGCGGACCCCTCGAAAAAGGACATCTTAAACCAAAGCCCGCGCTCGCCAAGCATATCGCCGTGATCGGAAGCAAAGACGATGATCGTGTTTTCGTCCATCCGGCCCAGCCTGAGAACTTCAAGTATCTCGCCGATCTTGTCGTCGATATAGGAAATGTTGGCGAAGTAGCCCTGCCGCGCGCGGCGCACATCTTTGGGCGTGATATCGAAGCTGCGGAAGTCGCAGGCTTCAAGAAGCCGTCGGGAATGCGCATCCATCTTTTCGAATGGAATTGCTGCGATCTGCGGATCAAGCGCCGGACAATCGTCGTAAAGATGCCAGTAGCGTTTGCGCGCGACATAGGGATCATGCGGATGCGTGAAGCTGACCGTCAGGCACCAGGGTCGATCATCCTGACGCCGCGACAGGTCGTAAAGCTTGCGCGTCGCGTGGTAGGCAACCTCGTCGTCATATTCCAGCTGGTTGGTGATCTCGGCCACGCCGGCGCCGGTAACCGATCCGAGGTTGTGATACCACCAATCGATCCTTTCGCCGGGCTTCGTATAGTCTGGCGTCCAGCCGAAATCCGCAGGATAGATGTCCGTGGTCAGCCGCTCTTCGAACCCGTGAAGTTGATCCGGGCCGACGAAGTGCATCTTTCCCGAAAGCCCCGTGTAGTATCCCGCGCGGCGCAGGTGATGGGCATAGGTCGGGATGTCAGATGCGAACTCTGCGGCATTGTCATAAACCCGCGTGCGCCGCGGCAACTGACCGGACATGAAGCTTGCCCTGGCCGGCGCGCAAAGCGGGCTGGCTGTATAGGTGTTGGCAAACCTGACCGAGCGTTCGGCCAGGGCCCTCAGATTCGGCGCATGCAGGAAATCGGCAGGCCCGTCTGGGAAGAATGTCCCATTGAGCTGGTCGACCATCAGGATAAGGATGTTGGGCCGTGTCACTTCTTGTCTTCCGTGAGTTTCAAAGTCCGAGCGCGGCTTTCGCGGCCTGTTCCGCCGGCTTCCCGTCAAGCGTGGTCACGCCGTCAAGCCAGGCGTTCAGGACGGCAGGGTTGTCCTTTAACCATGCTTCGGCCGCATCCTTGGGATCGGTGCCGTTCAGGATTTCGCCCATCAGGATGTTCTCCATGCCGATATCAAAAGTCATGTTCGAGAACAGCCTTGCGGCATTGGGGCAGGATTCCGGCCAACCCTTTCGGGCCAGGGTGTAAACCTCGGCGCCGCCGAAATTAGGGCCGAAATAATCGTCCCCGCCCGACAAGTATGCGATATCGTGCTGCTCGTTCATCGGATGCGGTGCCCAGGCAAGGAAGACGATCCCCTTGCCTTCCTTCTCGACCCGCGAAACCTGGGCGAGCATGGCCTGTTCGCCCGACTCGACAAGTTCCCATTCACCAAGACCGAAATCGTCGGCTTCGATCATCTTCTGTATATTGGCATTGGCCGGCGCGCCGGGTTCGATGCCATAGATCTTCATGTCGAAATCGTCCGCATGCGCGGCGAGATCGGCAAAGTCCTTGACGCCTTTTTCTGCCATGTAGTCGGGCACCGCCAGGGTAAACTTTGCACCTTCGAGGTTCTTGTTCAGCACTTCGATCGCGTCGGCGGACTTCAGGTCTTCGATGAAGGCCGTCTGCGCCGGCATCCAATTTCCGAGGAATACGTCGATTTCCTTGTTCTTCATCGACTGGTAGCCGATCGGCACCGACAACATCTTCACGTCAGGCCGATATCCCAGTGCCTCGAGCACGGCGCTCGCGACCCCGTTTGTTGCGGAAATATCGGTCCAGCTGGGGTCGGACAGCCGGATCGTCTGGCATGTATCGTCCTCCGCATGGGCGGCAAAGGTGGTCAGGCCGCTGGCAAGAATGGCCAGAAGTCCCGAAATCATCCGTTCTTGTTTCATGTCCATGCCCTGTCAGATATTCTTGTTGCTTATATTAGGGACCGATTCTTTCCGCTGTGCAGCAGGAAATTGTTCATGGCCTGGATAAAGAAAGTTTATGGCACATGCGGAATGTGGATCTGGGCTGGATCAGGGTGTTTGTCGAAGTGGCACGGGTCGGCACCCTGTCGGAAGCTGCGCGCAACCTCAACCTGACGCAGCCCGCCGTAAGTTATCAGATCCGTCGTGCCGAAACCGAACTGGGTGTTGCGCTGCTTCACCGCTTGCATCGCGGCGTCCAGCCGACCGAGGCGGGGGCGCGGCTTTACGACATTCTCTCGCGCACGGTAGTGCAGGTCGACGATCTTGCCCTGCGCATTCGGCGGGGTACCGAAAAGACCGGCCTGCGTGTTCTGACCGACTACGCGTTTTCGGCCCTCTGGATGATCCCCCGCATGCACGAGTTTCGTGAGACATATCCCGACCTCGATCTGCAGATCGTGGCTGCGCAGCGTCCCGCCCTGGCCCATCTTGAAGAAGGCGATATCGCCGTGGCTTTCGGATCGCGCGAAGATATGGGGGCGGAGGCGATTCTTCTGATGCCCGAAACGGTGGTTCCCGTTTGCGCCCCCGACTACGAGTTTCGCGGCTTTGCCCACGCCAACCTTATCCACCTGGACAGTGCTTCGCCCGCGCCTTGGTTCGATTGGGCAGGCTATCTTGATCGAGCGGGTCTGGAGGCAAGACCCGCCGCGGACGGGACGAGCATGCGGTTCAACACATACTCGCTTGTGATCGAGGCCGCGAGCGCAGGGCAGGGGGTCGCTCTCGGCTGGCGTGGCCTGGTCGATTTTCACCTGAAAAGGGGAACGCTGATCGAAATCGGTCCAGAACTGACAGCGCAAAACCGGGGTTATTTCCTGCTGGAAGGAAAGTCCGAGAATGCGGTCACGTCCCCGCTGCGCGATTGGCTTCTCTCGTACAGGGTTGATCGGGGCGTTGCCGATCAGTGGTCGACGACGAATAGCGCGCTAAGGTCTGGCCAGTCTTGTTAGGATTTTTGCGCTGTCGGCAAGCCTGACCGCGCCCGGCATGCGGCCCCTTGGCTCGGACAGTCTTGTCCGGACGTATTCCTCTGTAATTCCTTCGGGGGCGGATTGGATCAGCGCCGCGGCCGAAAGCAAGAGCGCGGTCTTTTCGACAAAGGCCCTGGCCTGTCCGGCTTCCGGAACAGAGGGCCAATCGCGCCAGTAATCCTGCAAGGCGCGGCGAAACATCGCGTCCTGTCCGGCCGCCGCCTCGAATTCCATTTCAATCATCTCTTTGGCGAGTGGCAGCTTTTCCAGCGTGCGAAGCGCGTCGAGGCAGATGACATTACCCGATCCCTCCCAGATCCCGTTCAACGGCGCCTCGCGGTAGAGCATCGGCAGGGGTGTATCTTCGACGTAGCCCATGCCGCCAAGGATCTCCATCGCTTCTCCGATAACGATCGGGCAGAGCTTGTTCGAAAGATACTTGGCCAAGGCTACGCCGATCCGCGCAAAAGCACGTTCCTCTGCGCTGGTCCCGTCAAAGGCACGCGCGATCCGCATGCCAAGTGCCAGACTTCCCTCCAGATCAAGCGCCAGATCGCAAAGCACGTTTCGCATCAGCGGCTGGTCGATGAGCCTGCGCTGGAAGGCGCTGCGATGGCTGACCCAGTGATGTGCCTCGGCCAAGGCGGCGCGCATCAGTCCGACAGGAGCGATCGCGGTGTCCAGTCGGGTATGGTGGATCATTTCAATGACCGCCTGAACCCCTTGCCCGACGTCTCCGACTTGCCAGGCCAGCGCCTGCTGATATTCGATTTCCGCCGATGCGTTCGAGCGATTGCCGAGCTTGTCCTTGAGCCGCAGCAACCGGATGCCGTTGCGTTCGCCTTCAAGCCATCGCGGCACGAGAAAGCAGGTCAGGCCGGATTCGGTCTGAGCCAGTGTCAGAAAACCGTCCGACATGGGTGCCGAACAGAACCATTTGTGCCCCGTCAGACGCCAGCCATGCCCGTCCCGCTGTGCCCACGTCGTATTGGCCCTCACGTCCGAGCCGCCTTGCTTTTCGGTCAGCGCCATCCCCATCGTCGCACCGGTCTTGCTCGCAAGGGGCGCGACCGACGGGTCATAGCTGGGCCGCAGCAGCTTGTCGCGCCATGCCAGAATCTTCGAGTCGTCGCTTTTTGCAAGGGCTGGGATCGCGGCATAGGTCATGGTCAGGGGACAGCAATGGCCGGGCTCGACCTGGCTTGCCATATAGACCATCAGGGCATGCGCGCTGTGGCCACGCGGCGTTCCTTCCCAGGCGATGCTTGAATAGCCGGCCGAGCGAGACATGGTCATGAAGCGATGATAGGCGGGATGAAAACGCACCTCGTCCAGCCTGCGGCCGGCCCGATCAAAAAGGAAAAGCTCGGGACCATGGCGATTTGCCTCGCGCGCTGACCATCGCATATCTCGCGAGCCGATCGCGCGCCCATAATTCCCAAGCCGACGTCGCGTTTCGTCGTCAAGTTCCGCCAGGCTTTCCTGGATTGCGGGATCGTCATTCATGAGATCAGCGTCATCCCGCTCGGATGGCTGGTTTTCGACGCGGTGTGTGCCAAGTTCCGATTGAGCTTCGATCGAGCGCATACCCTGACTCCTTCGGCAACGACGTTGCCGACCCAGCCTAGCAGCTTGGCGCGGATGCGCGACCCGGAATGGATTGCGCCCGCAGGCCTGGGGCTGCGGGCGCTGAGATCGTCAATGGAAGCTCCGATTCAGTCGGCGCTGGCTTCGTTCAACTGCAAACCGGCCGGGGCAGCATTCAGGTCGCGCACGGGACGGACCACGCCATCTGAGCCACCGGCCAGGGCCAGGTCGAACTGCTCACGGTTCAGTGCGCCTTCCCAACGGCTGACGACGACTGTCGCGACGGCATTGCCAATGAAGTTGGTGATCGAGCGGCATTCCGACATGAACCGGTCGACGCCCAGGATCAGCGCCATGCCCGCGACGGGAATGGTCGGGACCACGGACAGTGTCGCGGCCAGGGTGATGAAGCCCGCTCCGGTGACGCCTGCTGCGCCCTTGGACGACAGCATTGCGACCAGCAGCAGCAGAACCTGCTGTTGCAGCGTCAGGTCGGTATTCGTCGCCTGAGCGATGAACAGCGCGGCCAGGGTCATGTAGATGTTCGTGCCGTCTAGGTTGAAGCTGTAACCGGTCGGAACGACCAGGCCGACGACCGAGCGCTTGCATCCGGCCTTCTCCATCTTCTCCATCAGGGCGGGCAGGGCCGATTCCGACGAAGACGTGCCCAGCACCAGCAGGATTTCGGTCTTGAGATACGAGATCAGTCGGAAGATCGAGAAGCCGTTCAGCATGCAGACGGTCCCGAGGATCACGATGACGAACAGGGCCGAGGTCAGGTAGAACGTACCGACCAGCGTCGCGAGATTGACGACCGAGGCGATACCATACTTGCCAATCGTGAAGGCAAAGGCCCCGAATGCACCGATCGGCGCGGCCTTCATGAGAATGTCGACGACGCGGAATATCGCGTGACTCAGCGCTTCGAACAGTGTCACGACCGGCTTGGCCTTGTCCCCGACCAGGATCAGCCCGATCCCGAACAGGATTGCCACGAACAGCACTTGCAGGATGTTTCCGTCGACGAATGCCGAAGCGATCGTCGTCGGGATGATATCCATGACAAAGCCGGTGATCGAGGTTTCATGGGCCTTGGCTGCATAATCCGCGACCTTGCTGGCATCGAGGCTTGCCGGGTCGATGTTCATGCCGGCTCCTGGCCGGATGACATTCGCAATGATCAGCCCGACCACCAGGGCGAGCGTCGAGAAGGTGAAGAAATAGCCGAAGGCCTTTCCCACCACCGATCCCACACCTTTCAGCGTGCCCATCCCGGCAAGGCCCGTGACGATGGTCAGGAAGATGACCGGCGCGATGATCATCTTCACCAGCTTGATGAAGGCGTCTCCCAGCGGTTTGAGCGCTTCGCCGGTTTCAGGATAGAAATGCCCGATCAGGGCTCCGGCAGCGATGGCACATAGAACCTGGAAATAGAGATGTTGGTAGAACGGGCGCGGGGACTGGATGCCCGGCGCAGCCGATGTGTCGATTTGCATAAAGGCCTCCTCCGACCTGCGAATGACGGATTGTGACGGCCATGATATGATTTCGGGATGCAGCGCACAAAATTAGCACGCATGGCTGCAATGCGTTGTAAACATGGCTTTTTGTTGCCATCTGGCGGCGTAGCATGTGCGGTTTTCCACACAGCTGTCTTGTGGTAGTGTGGAAATCCGCACAATGGATCATGACGCCAACTGAAGGAATTGCGATGGAAGATTCGGGCGTCGCATATGCGCCAGGGACGCGGGCCAGGCACTTGTATGTGCTGCCGGTCACCGCTGCCATCATCGCCTGCCTTTGCATACTCGCGCTGACCTTCTGGATCGTGCGTGAAAGGGGGATCGATCTACAGACCCGGCAATTGGAAGGGGCGGCCCGCACTCAGATTCAGACGCTGGAAAGCATCCTTGCAAAGCAACGCGCCGTTGCTGCTGTGCTTGCGGATGACAGTGGCATTCGCGATGCGCTGGTTGATAGGCTCGACTCGGACGTCGCGCGGGTTTCCATCAAGCTCGACCGATTGCGCGATCAGACAAACAGCGCCGTCATCTATCTGCTTGATCGGGAGGGAGTCGCGATCGCGGCTTCGAACTGGGACGAGACCGTCAGTTTCGTCGGGCTTGACTACAGCTTTCGGGAATATTTCAGCGAGGCCCTGCTGAGGGGCGAGGCAACGCAGTTCGCCCTGGGGACAGTCAGCAAGCGTCCCGGACTTTACCTGTCCCATGACGTGGTGAGCGGGGAAGAGCAACTGGGCGTCGTGGTGGTAAAGGTCGAATTCGACGGGGTCGAGCAGAACTGGGGACGCTCGGCCCAGGATATCCTTGTCGTTGACGGTGCCGGGCAGGTGATCCTGACCAGTCAGCCGGACCGCCGTTTCAAGCCGCTCTTGCCCGCCAAGGGTGCCGAGGTGGTGGTCGAGCTTCCTGTTTCCGGGGCGGATTGGCGCCTGATCGCCCGCGCGGTTCCCGCCGGGGCAAACCAGGCGGCAGCCCTGGCGGCCGGGACGGTCGGTTTTCTTCTGACGCTATCACTTGCCGGCGCGGTCTGGGCCGTTCGGGCAAGAACGCGTGCAGCCCGCAGGGCAGAGACGGAAAGGCTCTACCGAGCGGATCTGGAACGGGCAGTCGACGAGCGGACACACGCACTTTCCGAAGAAATGCGCGAAAGACGGGCGGCGGAGCAACGCCTGGTCCGGCTGCAAGGGGAAATGGTGCAGGCCAACAAGCTTGCGACATTGGGCCAGATTACGGCCGGGGTCGCGCATGAGGTGAACTCGCCACTCGCGACCATCCGGCTCTTGGCTGAAAACGGGCAGCAGATGCTTTCGGCCGGTCAGGGCGCGCGCCTCGACGGAAACCTTGGCCAGATCATCCGAATGTCGGACCGGATCGCCCAGATCATCACCGAGTTGCGCAGCTTCGCTCGCAAGGCGACAGGCGAGATTGGGGCGGTTCCACTGGGCGAGGCGCTCGACGCGGCTTTGCTGCTTGTCGCCAGCCGTCGTCGGGCAGAGGGGATCAAGATCATGCTGCCAGCGGTCCCACCGCGATTGCGGGTGCAGGCGGAAACCGTCAGGCTTGAGCAGATCCTCGTCAACCTGATCCAGAACGCTCAGGAAGCGCTCGCGGGGCAAGTTGATGCCGAGCTTCGGATCGCTCTTTCCATGACCGATGACCGCGTTCGCGTGACGGTTTCGGATAACGGGCCGGGCCTCTCACCGGAAATAGCTGCGCATCTGTTCACCCCCTTTGCGACGAGCAAACGAGAAGGGCTTGGATTGGGGTTGGTGATTTCCCAAGGAATTGCGCGCGATTTCGGGGGCGAGCTGACCGCCGAGCCGCCTTGCCCCGGTCAGGGGGCGACCTTCCACCTTGATCTTCGGATGGCCAAATGACCGATATGCCCCTTGTCCGCCTTGTCGATGACGATCCAGACCTGCTGGCAGCACAGGTCCAATCGCTGGAGATTGCAGGCTTTCGCGCCGAAGCCTTTACTGAACCCGATGCGGCGCTGCGCGATCTCGGAACCGACTGGCCGGGGATTGTTCTAAGCGATGTCCGCATGCCGAAAATGGACGGCTTTCAGCTTTTCGAACGCATCCATGCCATCGATCCGGAATTGCCTGTCATTCTGCTGACCGGGCATGGCGATGTCCCGATGGCGGTGGCGGCGCTCAGGCAGGGGGTTTACGATTTTCTCACGAAGCCGATCGGAGGGGGCTCGCTGATCGCGGCGCTGGGTCGGGCCGCTTCGGCGCGCGCGTTGGTGCTGGAAAATCGCAATCTTCGCCGACTGCAACATGAGCGATCGGCCAGCGAAACCCGGCTGATCGGGCAAAGTGCCTTCATGATGCATCTGCGTGAAACGGTCGAGCGGCTTGGCGGGGCCGAAGGTGACGTGATGATCCTTGGACCGACAGGGTCGGGAAAGGAGACGGTTGCGCGGGCCATCCACCGGCAAAGCCAGCGGCTTGCTCGCAATTTCGTCCGGGTGTCCTGCGCCACGCTCGACGAAGCTCGATTCGACAGCGAAATGCGGGGGAGCGAGGCCGCCGGACGCGGCCAAAGGATCGCGGGCCAGCTTGAGCGGGCGCATCGGGGAACGCTTTACCTCGATGATGTCGAAGCCCTGTCGCCGGCCTTGCAGGCGCGTCTTCTCGAACTGATCGAGGACAAGGCTTTTGTGCCAACGGGGGCAACCGGCCCTCGCCCCTTGGATGTCCGGATCATTGCGGCAAGTCGCGCCGATCTTGGACAGTGCATGAAAGACGGTTCGTTTCGCAGCGACCTGTTCTATCGCTTGTCCGGGATCACCCTGACCCTGCCTCCATTGGCGGAGCGGCGCGAGGATATTCCGGAATTGTTTCAGCATTTCCTGCTTTCCGTGGCCGCACGGATGGACCTGCCGGTGAGGCCGATCACCGGCGAGGTCAAGGCCCGACTGTCGGCCTATGGCTGGCCGGGCAACCTGCGCGAATTGCGGCATTTTGCCGAACATCATGCGCTGGGACTATCGCCATTCGAGCCGTCGGCTTCGGGTGCAGAGAGTCAGGGGCTGACCGATCTTGTTGCCGAATATGAGGCCGAATTGATCCGGGATGCCCTTCGGTTGGCCGAGGGCAATGCGACGGCCGCCATGTCCCGGCTGCGGCTGGCGCGGAAGACCTTTTACGACAAGCTGACGCGGCACGGGATCAAGCCTGTGGAGTTTCGCAGAACCCGGACCTGAGCGGTACCTGTGCAAAAAAAGATCGGCGCCGATCCCCCGGCGCCGATCTGAAACGTAAATGAGGCCGCAGAACAGCCGTTTTAGATCAGTTCTTTGCGCGAATTTCTTCGAGCGTTTTCTGGACCCGATCGACGACTTCCTCGCCGATCTCGGCCTTGTGCTTTTCGTAGACCACTTGCGATTTCTCGAGCATGCGCTCCTGCTCGGCCGGGTCGATCGTGTTGAATTCCAGGCCAGCAGCCTCGATTTTCGCCAGCGAGGCCTTGTTCAGGTCCTGGATAACCTTGCGTTCTTCGTCGCGGCCGACGGCCGCGCAGTCACGCAGCGCCTGCTGTTCTTCGGGCGAGTAGGTGTTGAAGATCGCTTTCGAGAACAGGAACAGGAACGGCGTGTAGGCGTGTTTGGTTTCGCTCACGTAGCTTTGCACCTCGTAGAACTTCGAGGTGTCGATCGTCACATAGGGGTTTTCCTGAGCGTCGATCGCCTTGGTTTCCAGCGCCGAGAAAACCTCGCCGAAGGCCATCGGGGTCGCGTTCGCACCGAAGTTCGAGAAGCTGTCGAGGAAGATGTTGTTCTGCATCACGCGCAGTTTCATGCCCTCGAAGTCTTCCCATTTGGTGATCGGGCGCTTCGAATTCGACACGTTACGGAAGCCGTTTTCCCAATAGGCGAGGTTGACGAGCCCGGCTTCGTCCAGCTTTTCGTTCAGGAAATCTCCGAACTCGCCGTCCATCACCTCATAGGCTTCCTCATTGCTGCGGAAGAGGAACGGCAGGTCGAAGACGCCAAGCGCCGGGACGATGCCCACGAGCGGCGAGGATGAGGTCACGACGGCTTCCTGCACGCCCGAGCGCAGGGCCTGGGTCGCTTGCAGGTCGCCGCCAAGTGCGCCGCCCCAGAAACCCGTCATCTTCATCTGCCCGCCGGTCTTGTCGTCAAGACACGCCTGCATGGCCTTCATGCCGTTGTTGACCGGATGGTCTTCATTGATGCCGTTCGACACCTTGAAGTTGCGCGACTTGAATTCCGCCATGGCGGGGGTGGCCGCACCGAATACGGTTGAGACAAGCAGGACTGCCTTGATTGCGGAGCTTTTCATGTGGATCCTCCCATTTGATGGAAAAGCGGTAAAACGGTTGATCAATAGAACCAGCTCGCCGGCACCAGAATGATCTGGGGGAACAGCACGAGCAGGAGCAGGACCGCGACCTCGGCGATCAGGAAGGGCAAGACCCCGACAATCACCCGGCCCAATGGAACCTTCCCCACGCCACTGACCACGTTCAGCACGACGCCGACGGGTGGGGTGAGCAGACCGATGCAGCAGTTCATGATGAACATCACGCCGAAATAGACCGGATCGATGCCTGCCTTGGTGATGATCGGCAGCAGGACCGGCGTCAGGATCAGGATGGTTGGGGTCAGGTCCAGAGCCGTGCCGACGATGAGGATCAGGATCATGATCGCCAGCATCAGCAGTTTCGGGCGATCGATCAGCGGCTCGATATATGACGTGATTTCGGCCGGAATGTTCGCTGCGGTGATCAGCCAGGCCGATACCAGCGCTGCGCAGACCAGGAACATGATCGCGGCGGTGGTGCGCGCGGCGGAAAGCAGCACCAGGTGCAATTCGGTGATCTTGAGTTCGCGATAGACGAACAGGCCCACGAACAGCGCGTAGAACGCGGCGACAACCGCGGCTTCGGTCGGGGTCACGACGCCCAGCTTGATGCCACCCAAGATGATGACCGGCATGCCAAGTGCCCAGACCGCGCGGGCCGAAGCGCGACCACGCTCACCCCAGCTTGCCTTCGGCAGGGTTTCGACATTGTCCTTCCCGGCCACGACCACCCATGTGAACATGAGCACGAGGCCCATCAGAACGCCCGGCACGATGCCAGCCATGAACAGTTTGGAGATCGAGACGTTCGCGGCGACGCCGAATACGATGAAGGCCATCGAGGGCGGGATCACCGGTGCGATGACGCCGCCTGCGGCGATCAGGCCCGCCGAGCGCGGCACGTTATAGCCGGCCTTGGCCATCATCGGGATCAGGATCGCGGCCAATGCTGCGGTATCGGCAGCGGCCGAGCCCGAGATCGAGGCCATGATGATCGCGGCAAAGATCGCGACGAAACCGAGCCCGCCACGAATATGGCCGACGCAAGCGATCGAGAAGTCGATGATGCGCTTGGACAGCCCGCCTGCGTTCATCAGCTCGCCCGCAAGGACGAAGAAGGGAATGGCGAGCAGGGTGAAGGTATCCGCCCCGATCATCATGTTCTGAGCGATGATCTGGGTATTGAACATCCCCATGTAGCTCATGAGAATGACGCCGCAGAACATGAGCGCGAAGGCGACAGGTGCTCCGATCGCCATGGCGCCGAGGAGCGAGACGATAAAGACGACGAGGGTCATAGAGCGCGCTCCGAGAGTTCTTCGACGCTGTGCCGCTCACCCGCGAAGGCGGCAATCTCAGCGTCCGAAACCTTGCCGGTCAAGAGCCGCAGAAAGCGTTCGAGCGTGATGAGAATGATGCAGGTGGCCGTGAACAGCCCGGTCCCGTAGACCCATCCCATTGGTATGCCGGATACCGGGGCGGACATGCTCATGTTGATCGGAAGCTGCTTCCATGTGCCGATGAACAGGACCGCCGAACAGCCGATGATCAAGAGGTCAGACAGCCCCATCGCAAGCATCCGGCCCTTGCGACCAAGCATGGCGACAAAGGTTTCCATGCCCATATGCAGATTGTGACGATGCGCGACCACCGCGCCGATGAAGGTCAGCCATACGAAGAAGAAACGCGACAATTCCTCGGTGACGGGGATGCCCGAATTCATCGCATAGCGAAGAACGACGTTGACGAAGACCATCAGCGCCATGCCCCCGATCAGGACGCAGAGCAGCACGTCAAGCAGGCGGTAAAACAGGTTGATTGCTGCCCTGACCATCTCAGATCCTTTCAGCCAGGCCGCGCTTCACGAGGTTGCGCAGCAGTTCGCGCGCGCCGAAATCCCATTCGGGGCATGCATCCGAGCGATCTACCCAATTGACCAGCCGACCCAGGCGCGGCGTCGAGATCTCGACCCGGTCGCCCATTTCGTGGGTGAAGCCCTGGCCCTTGCCGCGGCGGTCCTTGACCGGGGCAAACATCGTGCCCAGAAACAGAACAGCGCCATCGGGATATTGATGCGAGCGGTTGCGCATCTGCGCCACCAGGTTCGCCGGCTTGCGGCTGATCGCTTCCATGGGACTTTCGCCGTTCATGACGAAGCCGTCCTCGCCCTGGACGAGCAGCGAAACGACGGCCTTTTCCAGCACATCAAGGGTGAAGTCTGTGTCGAACAGGCGGATGAACGGCCCGATCGAGCAGGACGCATTGTTGTCCTTGGCCTTGCCCAGCAGCAGCGCCGAGCGGCCTTCGACATCGCGCAGGTTCACGTCATTGCCGAGTGTCGCGCCGATGATCCGACCGTCCGAGCGGGTGACCAGAACCACTTCCGGCTCGGGGTTGTTCCATTCCGAGATCGGGTGCAGGCCAACCTTGTCGCCGCAACCGACCGACGAAAGCGGCTGGGCCTTCGTGAAGATCTCTGCGTCCGGGCCGATCCCGACTTCGAGATATTGCGACCAGAGACCCATTTCTTGCAGCAGGGTCTTGACCTGCTGTGCCTTCTCGGACCCTGCTTGTACGCCACGCAGGTTTTCCCCGATCACCGGGGCAAGACGGGCACGGATTTCCTCGGCATGACCAGCGTCACCGCGTGCCTGCTCTTCGATCACGCGTTCCAGCATGCTATCGGCGAACGTGACGCCTGCGGCCTTGATCGATTGCAGATCGACCGGAGCAAGCAGGCGGCCTGCCTCGCCGTTCAGGAACGCGTCGAGATGGCCCAGATCTGGAAGATCGGGCGTGCCGAGACGGTCGAGCAGGTCGTCGAATTCGAGCAACCCCGACACGGTCGCGGAAATTCCGCTCAGGTCGAGAACGCGTTCGTTTCTCAGGATCACCGGACATGGGCCACCTGCGGCATCGGACCACACACGTCCGACAAGGATGGCTCGATCGGCATCTTCCGGCAGAATCCCGGCAGCCGTCAATACTTGCGTCGAAGTCAATGCAACCTCCCTTCTCGTAGCGCCTCCAAACGCTACGCTGACAAAATTTGCTGTCAGACAACATTATGACCAGATCAATAACCTTGCGATAAACATCTGTCCACCGACAAAACCTTCCGCGGCGAATTTTCGGGCAGATAGTTGATCTAGATAAAGAATTTCAACTGCAGACCGACGCGACTCGCCGAGCCTTTCAGGTGTGACCGCATTGCCTGGCGCGCGGCTATGGGATCGCGGGCGTGAATTGCATCACGGATCGCGCCATGTTCCTCAATCGTGATCGACTTGATTTCGTCCAGCATGATCTGTTCTCGTGCCGCGATGATGACATGACCTACCCGATCGGCAATCGCGCTGATGAACTGGTCGAAATAATCGTTCCCTGTCGCCAAAGCGATGATGCGATGAAACTCCAGGTCCGCCGCCACGCCCTCGGTATTCCAGTCGTCGGATGCGGACATGCGAAGCAGCGCCTCCTCCAGCAGCCCCATTTGCTCTTCCGTATGGTTCAGCGCTGCCAGACCAGCGGCCTCGATCTCCAGCGGTACGCGCAGCTGAAACAGGTCCTGGAAGGCGTGATTGTCCATCAGACCGCCATCGCCAAGTCGAATATGCCGGGCTTGTCGTTCCACCACGAAAGCGCCGACCCCCTGACGCGTTTCGACGAGGCCTTCATTTCGAAGCTGGGCAATCGCCTCGCGAACCACCGTGCGGCTGACGCCGAAAGTCTGCGCCATCGAGTGCTCGGTCGGAAGCTTGTCGCCGGGCTTGATCGTTCCCTTGTGAATGAGTTGCGCAAATTGCGCCGCGATTCGCGCGGGCAGGTGTTCGTTGCGCGAAATCTGTCTAAATCCTTGAGCCATACCGGATAGTCTCTCCTCCCTTTCCTGAATGATTACCTCAGGTCCGGTCTATCTGGCAGCCCGGATTCATCGTCCAGTGGGGATCGACCGCCCGCTTGATTGCCGTCAGAAGCTGGCGATGGGTATCGGGCAGTCTCGTGTCGAAATCGGGTTTCTTCAGCCTGCCAATGCCATGCTCGGCACTGATGGAGCCTTTGTATCTGTCCAGAACGGAATTCACGATCTTCTTGGCCTTCAGGATCTGGGCGTCGATCGCGGCGCTTCCCGCTTCGAAATCCGGCAGCACGTTCAGGTGCACGTTGCCATCACCGACATGCCCATATGAGACGCAGATTGCGTCAGGCATTTCACTTGCGACGGCGGCTTCGGCCTCGGCGACGAATTCTGCAAGCTTCGAAAGAGGCACGGAAACATCGGTGCGCAGGTGCTTGCCGCGCTTGGCCTGGCCTTCGTTCATCCCCTCGCGGATCAGCCAGATATTCTGGGCCTGCGCCTGGGATTGGGCGAGAACACCATCGATCACCAGGCCGTCCTCCATCACCTGTTCCAGGAATCGCGCCATCAGATCGTCGATGTCGACAAGACCCGAGCCCGAAATTTCCATAAGGACGTAAGCGGAGTGATCGGCATCCATCGGAAGCTGAAGGTCCGGGATGCCCTCCTGCGCAAGACGCAGCGCAAGTGGCGGCATGAATTCGAATGCCGACATGAGATCACAGCACTGATGCCGGGCGCGCCGGTAAAGCCTGATCGCGTCGTCGAGCGACTCAAGCGCGAGAAGGGCGGTCGCGACCTGCTCGGGACGTGGCAGAAGCTTGACCGAAACGGCGGTGATGATGCCAAGCGTGCCTTCTGCTCCGATGAAGAGCTGTTTGAGATCAATGCCGCGATTATCCTTGCGAAGCTGTGACAGGCCGCTGAAGACCGAACCGTCCGGCAGAACCACTTCAAGACCCAACACCAGCTCGCGAGTCATCCCGTAGCGAAGCACGTTCACGCCGCCTGCGTTTGTCGATACGTTGCCCCCGATCTGACAACTGCCTTGGGCACCAAGCGCCAAGGGGAAGAAAAGCCCGGCCTTCGACACCTCGTCCTTGAATGTCTCGAGCATCACGCCGGCCTCGACGACAGCCGAGAAGTCGTCCGGATCGATCTGCCTGATCCGCGTCATGCGCTCGAGGCTGAGAACGACGACCGCTACGGGCGTGTCAGGGACACCACCCAGAACAAGGCCAGTATTGCCTCCCTGCGGCACGATCCCCAGCCCCAGGGTGGCGGCGGCCCGAACACATGCCGAGACCTCTTCCGTGGTGCGGGGGCGAAGAACCGCTTCGGCGCGGCATTGAACGTCGCCGTGCCAGTCGCTGCAATAGCGTGCGGTCTCATCGCCGGTCAGGACGAGATCGGCGCCAAGTGCATTGCGCAGCGCTTCTGAAAATCCGTTCTGACCCGCTTCGCTTGCCGCGAAACCGGCTTCCTCCAACTGACGATCCATGCCGCCATATCCTCCCTGATCGCACATGGGCGTGAAAACGACTTGCATCATACAAAGATCAGGTTATCAGACAACCATATAAATCCGTCGGCCGGCACGGGGCCGGAGACGGATCAGATTGCCCGGGAGGAGGACAAAGATGCATATCCTGATCATTGGTGCGGCCGGAATGGTGGGTCGCAAACTGACGCAACGGCTGGTTGCCGATGGTGGCTTCAACGATCAGACCCTCGAAGCGCTCACGCTGGTCGATGTGTTCCAGCCTGCAAGCCCCGAGGGATTCACGGGCAAGGTCAACAGCCTGACCGCCGATCTGTCGGATGCGGGCACGGCCGAAAAGCTGATCGCGACTCGTCCTGATGTGATCTACCATCTTGCCGCCATCGTCTCGGGCGAGGCCGAGCTTGATTTCGAAAAAGGCTATCGCATCAACCTCGACGGCACCCGCGCCCTGTTCGAGGCGATCCGCCTTGCGCAAAAGGAAGACGGATACCGTCCGCGCGTCGTCTTCGCTTCGTCCATCGCGGTCGTCGGCGCACCCCTGCCTTTCCCGATTCCCGACGATTTCCACACCACGCCGCTGACCAGCTATGGCACCCAGAAAGCCATGAGCGAGCTGCTTCTGGCCGACTATTCCCGCCGTGGCTTCTTTGACGGCATCGGCATCCGACTCCCCACGATCTGCATCCGTCCCGGCAAGCCGAATGCGGCGGCCTCGGGCTTCTTCTCGAACATCCTGCGAGAGCCGCTGGTGGGGCAAGAGGCGGTATTGCCGGTTCCTGAAGAGATCCGACATTGGCACACTTCGCCGCGGTCTGCTGTGGGCTTCATGCTGCATGCCGCGTCGATCGACGTGAATGTCGTGGGCCCGCGCCGCAACCTTTCGATGCCGGGTCTGAGCGCGACGGTGGGCGAACAGATCGAGGCCCTGCGCCGTGTTGCCGGGGAAAAAGCCGTCCGCCTGATTCGTCGCGAACCCGATGACATGATCATCCGCATGTGTGAAGGCTGGGCTCCCGGCTTTGAGGCCAGGCGCGCCCGCGAACTGGGCTTCACGGCTGAAGACAGTTTCGACGAGATCATCCGCGTCCATATCGAGGACGAGCTGGGCGGCCAGCTATGAGCGGCATGAACATCGCATTCCTGGGCACCGGGCTGATGGGGGCACCCATGGCGCGCCGGCTACTTGGTGCGGGTTTTCGGGTGACCGTCTGGAACCGGGCGGCGGAAAAAGCGCAAGCCCTGGAAGCCGCGGGAGCGATTGTCGCGGCTGACCCGGCCAGCGCGGCGGCGGGTTCCGACGTGGTTTTTACCATGCTTTCCGATGGTCAAGCCGTGGCAGATGTCCTTTTCGCGCGCGGTGTCGCCCAGGCGATGCGCGCTGGCGCCGTCCTGGTCGATACCTCTTCGATCGCCCCGGAAATTGCGCGGGATCATTCTGCCCGGTTGAGGGAAATTGGGATCGCCCATGTCGACTGCCCGGTCTCCGGAGGAGTGGTCGGTGCCGAAGCCGGCACGCTTGCACTGATGGCCGGGGGCGATGCCGATGTGATCGCGCAAATCACGGATATCTTCGCGCCTCTGGGCCGGCTGACCCATGTCGGGCCATCGGGCGCCGGTCAGGTCTGCAAACTTGCGAACCAGCAGATCGTCGCGGTCACCATCGGCGCGGTCGCGGAGGCTATGATGCTGGTTCAGGCGGGCGGCGCGGATCGCGAGAAGTTCCGCGATGCCATCCGGGGCGGTTTCGCAGAAAGCCGGATCCTGGAATTGCATGGCGGCAGGATGGTTCGGCGCGACTTCGCGCCGGGCGGACCTTCGCGATTGCAGCTCAAGGATCTGAACGCGGTTTCTGATCTTGCCCAGGCGACGGGACTGAAACTGCCCTTGACAGCAGCGGTGCGAGATGAATTCACCCAATTCGTCGCCGCAGGTCACGGTGATACGGATCACAGCGGATTGCTGTTGCATCTGGAGGGAATGAACGCAGGACTGCCTGTGGAGGAAAGCAAATGACATCGGATCATCAGCCAACGCGCCGCCTGCGCTCGCAGGATTGGTTTGACAACCCCGACCATGCGGACATGACCGCGCTCTATCTCGAGCGGTTCATGAATTACGGCACCACGCCGGAAGAACTGCGTTCGGGCAAGCCGATCATCGGCATCGCGCAATCGGGCAGCGACCTGAACCCCTGCAACCGCCACCACCTGGATCTGGCCAAGCGCGTGCGCGACGGCATCCGCGATGCGGGTGGCATCCCGATCGAGTTCCCCTCGCATCCGCTGTTCGAGAACTGCAAGCGCCCGACCGCCGCGCTGGACCGCAACCTGGCGTATATGGGCCTGGTCGAACTGCTTTACGGCTATCCTTTCGACGGCGTCGTGCTGAC
The DNA here is from genome assembly GCF_031822435.1 of Paracoccus sp. MBLB3053. Taxonomy (NCBI): domain Bacteria; kingdom Pseudomonadati; phylum Pseudomonadota; class Alphaproteobacteria; order Rhodobacterales; family Paracoccaceae; genus Paracoccus; species Paracoccus aurantius. The sequence continues at coordinate 200,304 of NZ_JAVQLW010000003.1, forward strand.
CACGGGCTGCGACAAGACCACACCCTCGGCGCTGATGGCGGCGGCCACGGTGGACATCCCGGCGATCGTGCTGTCGGGCGGGCCGATGCTCGACGGCTGGCATGATGGCGAGCTGGTGGGCTCGGGCACGGTGATCTGGCGCTCGCGCCGGAAATATGCGGCCGGCGAAATCACGCGCGAAGAGTTCCTCGACGCCGCGCTCGACAGCGCTCCCTCGGTCGGCCATTGCAACACCATGGGGACGGCCTCGACGATGAACGCCATTGCCGAGGCGCTCGGCATGTCGCTGACCGGCTGCGCCGCGATCCCGGCTGCCTATCGACAGCGCGGCCAGATGGCCTATCGTACCGGCCGCCGCGCGGTCGAACTGGTGCTGGAAGACATCCGGCCGTCGCATATCCTGACGCGCGAAGCCTTCCTGAACGCGATCCGGGTGAACTCGGCCATCGGCGGCTCGACCAATGCCCAGCCCCATATCATGGCGATGGCCAAGCATGCCGGGGCCGATCTGCGCCCCGAGGACTGGCAGGCGCATGGCTATGACATTCCTCTGCTGGCAAACGTCCAGCCCGCTGGCGCCTATCTGGGCGAGCGTTTCCACCGCGCGGGCGGCGTTCCGGCCATCATGTGGGAACTGCTGCAGGCCGGGAAGCTCGACGGCAGCGTCCCGACCGTGACCGGCGCGACCATGGCCGAGAACCTTGAAGGCCGCGAGGCGAGCGACCGCGAGGTCATCAAGCCCTATGCCGACCCGATGATGGAGCGCGCGGGCTTCTTCGTGCTGAAGGGCAACCTCTTCGATTTCGCGATCATGAAGACCTCGGTGATTTCCGCCGACTTCAGGGCGCGTTACTTGTCGGAACCGGGCCGCGAAGGCATCTTCGAGGGCAAGGCCTTCGTCTTCGACGGCTCCGAGGATTACCATGCCCGGATCAACGATCCGGCGCTGGAGATCGACGAGCGTTCGATCCTGGTCATTCGCGGCGCGGGTCCGCTGGGCTGGCCGGGCTCGGCCGAGGTGGTGAACATGCAGCCGCCGGATCGCCTTCTTAAGCGCGGAATCACCAGCCTTCCGACGATCGGTGACGGACGGCAATCGGGCACGGCGGACAGCCCCTCGATCCTGAATGCCTCACCCGAAAGCGCGGCTGGCGGCGGTCTCGCATGGATCCGCACGGGCGACGTGATCCGGCTGGATCTCAACTCGGGCACCTGCGACATGCTGGTGGATGAAACCGAGATTGCGCGCCGCAAGATGGATAGCATCCCACCGGTCCCGCCCTCGCGCACCCCATGGCAGCGGATTTATCGCGAGACGGTCACGCAGCTTGAAGATGGGGCCACGATCCGCGGTGCCGAAGACTTCCAGCGCATCTCGACGACGCCGCCGCGCCACAATCACTGAGGCAACAGCAAAAGAACGCGAAGACCGGCGGCAGAACTGCCGGTCTTTGCCGATCGAAGACGCTAAATCTCCGATACTTAGTGCCGGTCTTGGTTGGGGAAAGTGCATGGTATCGAACAAATCTGTTCGAGGCCGTGAGGATCGCGGTTCCGGATCGTGATGGTACCGCTATAGCGTTCGATGATCTCACGCGCGATGGCTAAGCCCAGGCCCGCACCCGGAACCGATTTGCGCCGCGCCTGGTCGACGCGGAAGAACGGCTCGAACACCTGCGAAAGCAGTTCGGCCGGAACGCCCGGCCCGCTGTCGACAATCCGCACGACTGCGTGGCCGTCCTCGCAAACCATTGAAACCTGTGCGCCCTGACCATGAGTTGCCCCATTGGTGATCAGGTTGCGCAGGGCACGCTTAAGCGCAATCGGACCGGCCGCCACCTCGATCCGCGGCAGATCCGCCAGCTGAACCTTCTGGCCAAGCCCGTGCAGTTCCGAGACGATCTCGCCCAGCATCCGGTCCAGCCGAACCGGCTCGCTGTCATCGGCCCCGACCTCTTCGCGGACCAGTCGGATCGCGCTATCCGCGATCATGTCGAGTTCCTCGAGATCCGAAAGCCATTTCGCACGCTCTTCGTCATCTTCGATGAACTCGGCGCGCAGGCGCATCCGAGTCATCGGCGTGCGCAGATCGTGCCCTGCCGCGGCAACCAGGCGCATCCGGCTTTCCATCGACTGGCCGAGTTGGCGCGACAGGCGATTCAGTGCGCGTGCCGCGGCGCGAACCTCGCCCGAGCCGGTTTCGGGGACGGGCCGCAGCGTTCCGTCCGGTCCGATCTTGTCCACCGCGTCCTCGATCATCTGCAGCGGGCGGGTCAGCCTTTGCGCCGCATGGATCGCGATGGCTGCACTGCCCAGCCCGATGAGTGACAACCAAAGGCTGAGCATCTTCCACTGACCGGAAGGGGGCCGCATGTCCGGGACATGGACCAGCAGCCATCCCTGTCCTTCGATCGGAACGGACGCAGTCGGAGCGACCTGTTTTGATTCCTGGGTCACCAGGACGTCCAGAGGCTGGCCCGTCCGCGCAAGCGAATGCCGCAGAAAATTGGTGAGCTTTTCGTCCAGTTCGCCCTTTGCCGGTTCGGGCTGCAGCATCGGCCGTTCCGCCGGGCCATAGCCCAGCAAGCCAAGCGTCATGTGGATCTGACGGGCCACGACATCGATCGTTGCCTCGGGCAGCGGCGGGTGCATGACGCGCGTCGCCGTGAAGGTTGCCAGAACGACCACCGACACGATCGCGGCGATGAGCAGGGCGGCAATTCTGGTTCTGAGCGAATTCATCCTGCCTCACACGGGTCGATGGTCTCGGTCATGCTGGCCCGGTCCCGACCGTCACCGGGACCGAAAGCTGGTAGCCACCGTTCCGGACCGTTCGAAAGATCGCCTCCGTGTTCTTTTCGGCGAGCTTGCGGCGCAGGCGGCTCATGAGCACGTCGATCGAGCGGTCCAGCGGATCCCGGTCACGCCCTTGGGTCAGGTCCAGCAGCTGGTCTCGCGACAGCAGACGCCCCGGACGTTCCAGAAAGACATGAAGCAGGTCGAATTCGGCCCCCGTCAGATCGATCTCGGTGCCGTCAAAGGCCAGCACCCGTCGCTGACCCGGATCGACCTCGAAACCGGCAAAGCCATAGATGCGTGCCTCGGGGGCTGGCATTTCGTCGGACCCGGCCCGGCGGAGCACGGCCTTGATCCGTGCGACAAGTTCGCGGGGGTTGAAGGGCTTGCCCAGATAGTCATCTGCGCCAAGCTCAAGGCCGACGATGCGATCGACGTCTTCCTTCAGTGCTGTCAGAAGGATGATCCGCAAGTCGGGGCGGTGCTCGTGCAGGCTGCGGCAGATGTCGAGCCCCGACCCATCGGGCAGCATCACGTCGAGCACGATCAGGTCAGGACGCGAATCCGCGACACGCGCCTCGCATTCGCGCCGGTCCGCAGCCATGGATACGCGAAAGCCCTGACCCTCAAGATAGCGGCGCAAAAGATTTCGGATCTCGGGGTCGTCATCGACGATCAGGATGTGCTTCATCGTCATGTCCTATGCATCTGGCCCTGTTCTAGCGTTTTTCCGCCCATCGCGCCTTGGCATTTTTGTGACGAAGCATTTCCGGGTTCGGGCCGGAAACAACGGGTTACAATTCAGTGGGCGGCAGACACAATTCGTCACTTCCCGGACCTCGTCCCGACATGGCCACAAGCTTTAGTGCTGGCGGTGATCCGACCGGCCTGCCTTTGTTTGCCGGTCGTGATCTTCGAGCAGAAAAACAAGGATTGATGCAATGCGTCGCTTTCTGATGATGACCGCAATCGCGGCGACCACTCTGGGTTCGGCTCAACTCGCCCAGGCCGAAGCCCGTCCCGACGGACCGCCGCCGGTCTGCCGACAGGACCAGAAGGACTGTCCCAAGCCGCAGAAGGCTGAGCAGAAGAAACATCGCGATGACCGGGCAGGGCGTCCGGGCGACGATCGCCGTGGACCGCCCCCCGAAATGCGCGCCGGCCGTCAGGAACCGCGCCGCGATGACCAGCCCGGCATGGCACCGAGGCATTTGCGGGTCGGCGATAATGGTGCCGCAGGAACACCGTTCAAGCCGGGCAAGGACATGCGTCTCAAGGAAGCGCCGCGCGGCAAGGAATACCGGGTGATCGACGACCGCCTGGTGCTCGTGAACAAGAAGGACCACAAGATCGTCGAGGTCCTGGGACTTGCTCCGCGCCTGCGTTGATCTGCGGGTGAGACGAGACAAAGGCGGCGGCCGGTAATACCGGCCGCCGTTTGTCGCTCAGGCGGCGAGTGCCGCCACGGGATGCAGCCGAGAAGCATTTGCGGCCGGCAGATAGCCGAAGATCAGGCCGATGCCACAGCTGCTGGCCATGGCTGCGGCGATCGAAAAGGGTGAATAGATCGGCTGGAAGCTGCTGCCGAAATGTTCGAAGGCAAATCCAAATCCCAGCGCGGCCGTTACCCCTGCGGTGCCGCCGATCAGGCAGACCAGAACCGCCTCGATCAGGAATTGCGCGCGAATATCGGACCTGCGCGCGCCGACCGCCATGCGAAGGCCGATCTCGCCGATCCGTTCCGTGACCGAAACGAGCATGATGTTCATGACGCCGATTCCGCCCACGAGAAGCGAGATCACGGCGATGGCCGCGATGAGGATCGTCATTGTCCGGGTCGTGCTGGTGATGGTCGAGCGGATCTCGTCATTGTTGATGATGAAGAAGTCCTTGCTGCCATGGCGTTGGGTCAGGAAGTCTGTCACCGACTGCTGGGCAATGCTCATTTCGACATCGTCCGCCACACGCAATGTCAGACTGCTGACGCTGGTTGATCCAAGATAGCGCGCCTGAACCGTGCTATAGGGCGCATAGATCGTCAGGCTGGTGCTGCCGCCGGGGCCGCGTTGCTGAATGGCGGCCACGCCAATGACGCGCAAGGGGACCTTGCCCGCCATGAAGACCTGCCCCAGCGGGTTTCCATCCGGAAACAGATTTTTCCTGGTGTTCTCGTCGATGACCACATCCTGGGTCATTGCGGCCACGTCGGATGCGTCAAATGCGTGCCCCTGCGTCAGCGTGATGCCCGCGACGTCGAAATATTGTTCGCTGACCCCGCTGATCTGGGCAGTGGCTTCGGTCGCGCCATAGCGAAGGGTCTGCGCACTGCTGACCGAGGGACTGACCGAGGCGACATAGGACTGCCGGGCAAGCTGCGTTCCGTCCTCGAGCACAAGCGTCGTCACCCGACCCGAGCGAGTGTCACCGAAGCTTTGGCCCGGGTAGATCTGCAGCGTGTTTGTTCCGAGGCTTGAGATATTTTCCAGAACCTGCTGCCGCGAGCCTTCGCCAAGCGCCACCACGGACACGACCGACGCGATCCCGATGATGATCCCAAGCATGGTCAGAAAGCTGCGCAGTTTGTGGGCACGCATCGCCAGGACCGCCATACGGAACGCCTCGGCCATCCGGCCAATTCCGGGGGCGGCGCCCGCTGCTTCCGTCCGGGGAACAGAGATGCCGGGCGCGTCGACCGACGTCGCGCTGTCCGATACGATCCGGCCATCGGCAATCTCGATCACCCGGCGCGCTAGTGCCGCGACGTTGGGATCATGGGTGACAAGGATCACCGTCCGCCCTTCGGCGTTCAGTTCTTCCAGGATCGTCAGGACCTCTTCGCCGCTGCGGCTGTCGAGCGCGCCGGTCGGTTCGTCCGCGAGAATGACCCGAGCATCGTTGACAAGGGCGCGGGCGATCGAGACGCGTTGCTGCTGGCCGCCGGAGAGCTGCCCCGGGCGGTGGTCCAGCCGGCCTCCCATTCCGAGCCGACCCAGAAGGGCGGCCGCCTTGTCGCGGCGGGAGGTGGCGTTCAGCCCACGGTAGATCGCGGGTACCTCGACATTGCCCAGTGCCGTCATCTCGGCAAGCAGATGATAGCGTTGAAAGACGAAGCCGAAGAACTCGCGTCTCAGCCTTGCCAGATCGGCGCTGCCGCGTTCTGCGACCTCGCGACCATCAAGCAGGTAGCTGCCCGAACTCGGACGATCGAGACAGCCCAGAATGTTCATCAGCGTCGATTTGCCCGATCCCGACGCGCCAATGATCGCCACGAACTCGCCTTGGCCAATCCTGAGGTCGATATCGTCGAGGACCTTGAGTTCTCCCTCTCCCGAAGGATAGCTGCGGCTGATCGAGGAAAGATGGATCAGGGAACTCATCTCCTAGCCTCCCATCGGTGGCGGGCCCATCATCCCGCCCGTCATGCCCGTTTGCGGACCCGAACCTGTTGCCTCGCCCGTGATGACCATTTCGCCCTCGGACAGACCGTCGAGCACCTCTGCAACAACCTTGTCGTTCAGCCCGATGCTGACCTGCCGGGGGTGCACGGTTCCGTCGCTCTGCCAGATCCGCAATGTGTATTTGCCATTTTCATCCTGTCGTCCGAGTGCGGCCGAGGGGATCGTCAGAACGTCGTTGGATTGTCCCAGGATGATACTCACCTGTGCCGTCATATAGGTGCGCAGATGGCCGTCAGAATTCTCGACGGGGATGATGCCGATGTAATAGACGGCTTCGCTGCTGCTGTCCGAGGTACTGTCCGGATCGATGGCGATGTCATTGACGATGGCCTGCGGGGCAGGTGCGATTTCTTTCAGGGTGGAATCGTAGCTCCGGCCAATATCGCCCAGCAGGTTGAAGCGCACCTTCTGACCCGGCGAAAGGCGAATGATATCTGCTTCGGAAATCTCGGCATGGACGTTCATCCGGTCGAGCTGGCCAAGCACGACGATGGTCGGTGAAGATTGAACCGCGTTTACCGTCTGTCCCGCCTGGTTGACGATGGCCAGAACGGTGCCGTCGCTGGGGGCAGTGATACGGGTATAGTCAAGGTTCGCCTGTGCCGACTCGATGGCGACCTGGGCACCTGCGATCTGGGCATCCAGTGCAGCAACCTGGGCTACTGCCACGGCGACGGCCTCTTCGGCGCTGTCATAGTCGCTATGCGGGGTGCTGTCGCTTTTCAACAGCCTCTGCTGGCGCGCCAGGGTCTTTTGCGCCAATGCCAGAACAGCCTCTTGCTGTGCCCTCTGGGCCTTGTAATTTGCAAGAGTCGCCTTTGCAATCCGCAGGGCGTTTTCCTGTGTCACCGAGTCGATCTCGGCGATCAGGTCTCCCTCCTTCACTTCCTGACCCAGACTGACGGCAAGCAAGGTGATGCGACCAGACACCTGTGCTCCGACCGCCACCAGCCTTTCTGGCTTCAACTGCCCCTCGGCCATCACCGTCACCTCGACATTGCCGCGCACGACGGGTGCAGTCATGTAGCTGGGTGTCGCCGCATTGCCAGGCCCAAAACCAGCAAGGCGGAACACCAGGCCGCCGAGAACCAGGGCCGCGACGACCAGCAGAAGTGTCGCGGATTTGCGCATCTCTCAGTTCCTTGTCTAGGTGTCTTCGCGGGCGCGGCAGCGCCCGTCACGTCCGACAAATAGGATTGCGGGGTTTCAAGGCTAGATCCGGCGGGTGAGTAAATGTTTCCTCCCGCCCCGTTTTGTAAGGAAGTGTTGCTGGTTCCTCCGGGGCAATAATTCCTTACAAATCTCAGCCTGCGCCGGGCTTCGCTACGAAGGGGGTCGACAGCCAGAATGGCGGTGGTATCGCCGGGACGGAACCTGACGTTCTGCCAGAAGCGACAGTTTGCGGGCAAAATACCGCCAGGTTGTGATACAATCGCCAGGTATCCTGATCAGGAGGTTTCGCCATGGCGCTCACGATCGGAGAGGATGGCATCCCGATCTGTCCGGCCGAGGAACTCGCTCAAGCTCCATTGACGAAGATCGATGACCTGCGACGGATATCTCCAGTCGTGCGGACCGACGCGAACCGGGTGATGGCGCTGCGCGCCGACGACGTGGCCCGCCTTTCCCACGATCCGCAATTGCCGCAGTTGCCGGGGGCTCACTTCGCGAAAGCTCTGGGCATTCCAGAAGGTCGATGCCGCGCATTCCTCGAAAATTTCATGCTCATGTCGAATGGCGCGGATCACCATCACAAGCGAGGGGCATTTGCCAAGACCTTCTCGCATCCGGCCATTCGGGCCAAGCGGGGCCTTGTCAGGGTGGTGGCACGCCAGATCGTCGCCGATCTTCCGCGGGGCGAGCCCTTCGATTTCTTGGCGCTTTGCGCATCGCGTTTGCCCGCCGAGGTGATCGCCAAGATGCTGGGTCTTCCCGTCCAAAGCAGTTCATGGTTCGCAGGACAGGTCTATTCATTTAGTCGCTGCCTGATGGTGCCATATGCGATTGATCGTCATGACGAGATCGAGGGCTCAGCAGAGGCTCTCTACAGATTTGTCAGCGCTGAGCTTGATGACCGCCGCGAAAAGGCGCGCGACGATCTGTTGTCTTCGCTGGTGCAGGACGAAACCGCACGCGCGCTGGAATCCGAGGATCTGATCTACCAGGTCATGGGGATCATCCTTGCGGGAAGCGACACCACCCGGTCCGGCTTCAACCTTCTGGTGGGCAGACTGCTTGCCGACCGAACTCTGTGGGAAGCGGTGGGCGAAGATCGCGCGTTGATACCAGCCGCGATAGACGAAGCGCTGCGGATCGAGCCTCCGGTCGGGTCATTGCCCCGCTTAGTGACCGCGCCCGTCGCTCTCGATAGCCATTTGGTGGCCCCGGGGCAATTGCTTGCACTGTCGACGCTTTCGGCCATGCGTGACGAAGCGCGCCTTGATGCGGCCCAATGCTTCAACCTGCAGCGGACAGATCACATTCGCCCGCATCTCGTCTTTGGTGGCGGCCCGCACCGGTGTCTCGGAGAGATGCTTGCACGGATCGAACTTGAGGAAGGGCTTGCGGCCTTGCTGGACGACGCATCAGGCATCGAGCTGATCGAAGCGCCCCGGATGATGGGGATCAGTGGAATCCGCCGCTCGACGCCGCTGATTGCCCGCATTTCCTGATCCGGGGCGGGATTGGGATCAGGACTGGATCGCGCCGACGGGCAAAGGGGTTATGATCCGCATCCCGGCCAAGTGGGACCAGTCAGGCGGGCCTGCCCCAGTTTCTTGTCCCTTCGGACCGCGCATCGTTCAGATTTCACTTAAGCTTCATCGAACTCTCGCGTCCTTGCCACAATCCGGGCGCAAATGCGTCGCGACTTTGACGCAAGTCGCGACAACAACGCGAGAGGGAAACAAATGCTCATCAATCGTCGCCACACGCTTGGCCTGTTCGGTGCCGCCGCTGGCTCGCTGATCCTGCCGCGCGGCCTGCGTGCACAGGGCCAGCGCCGCGAGATCACCATCGCGGTGCAGAAGATTACCAACAACAATACGCTCGATGTGTGGAACGAACAGTCGAACGTGGGCGAGCGCGTTTTCTTCCCGAACATGTGGGAAGGTTTGATCCTGCGCGACTGGATGGGCAATCAGGGCCCGATGCCGGGCCTTGCGACCGAATGGAAGCGCCTGGATGACAAGACGCTGGAACTGAAGCTGCGCCAGGGCGTGCGCTTTCATAACGGCGATGAGCTGACCGCCGAGGATGTCGTCTTTTCCTTCTCGGACGAGCGGCTCTTTGCCGGAACTGAGCCGGCTGGCGGCAAGACGATCTATGCCGAAAACTTCAAACCCCAATCGGCCAAGGAACTGCCTGCGAATATTCCTGGTATCGCACGTCGCATGTGGCCTGCGCTGCGCGGTGTCGAAGCCGTGGACAAATATACCGTCCGCTTCCACAACGCGACGCCCGACGTGACGCTGGAAGGCCGCCTTTATGCCCATGGGTCGCAGATTGCCAACAAGCGTGCCTGGGACGAGGCCGGCAGCTATGCCGAATGGGCCGCCAAGCCCGTCACCACCGGCCCCTACATGGTCGAGGAATTCCGCCCTGACGTTTCGTTGACGCTGGTGGCCTTCGACGATTACTGGGGCGGCCGTCCGCCGCTGCAGCGCATCCGCTTCGTCGAAGTTCCCGAGGTCGCAAGCCGTGTGAACGGCCTTCTGTCGGGCGAATATGATTTCGCCTGCGACCTGCCGCCGGACCAGATCTCGACCGTCACCGCCGCGCCGGGGCTCGAGGTGCAATCCTCGACCATCTGGAACCACCGCATCACGGTCTTCAACAAGCAGAACGAGTTCCTGGCCGATCCGCTGGTGCGCCGAGCCTTCACCCATGCCATTGATCGCAAGGCAATCGTCGATGCGCTCTGGGGGGGACAGACGGTCATCCCGGCCGGGCTGCAATTCGAAAGCTTCAAGACCTCGGACATGTTCGTCGAAGGCTGGAGCGTGCCCGAATACAATCCCGATCTGGCTCGCGATCTGCTCAAGCAGGCCGGCTACAAGGGGGATGCGATCCCGTATCGCCTGCTCAACAACTACTATACCAACCAGACGCCCACGGCACAGATCCTTGTCGAAATGTGGAAGCAGGTCGGCCTGAACGTCGAAATCCAGATGAAAGAGAACTGGGCGCAGATCCACGATCCCGAAGGGGTCAAGGGCGTCCGCGACTGGTCGGCTTCGAACACGATCAACGACCCGATCACGCCGCTCGTCGTGCAATTCGGCCCGAACGGCGAAGCCCAGCAGAAGCGCGACTTCTGGAACGACGAGGTGAACCAGCTGTCGTCGGTCATGGAAACCTCGACCAACCGCGCCGATCGCAAGAAGGCCATCACGCGGCTTCTTGAGATCACCGAACGCGAGGACCCGGCCTATACCGTGCTGCATCAGAACGCGGTCTTCACCGGGATGAAATCCGACCTGAACTGGAAGGCCGCGCCGGCCTTCGCGATGGATTTCCGTTCTTCGAACTGGAACGTCTGATCCTTCTCGGGACAGGGCGGGTGCACGGCATCCGCCCTGTCTTGATTCCGACCAGCTAGACAGGAGGACGGCCGATGTCGTTCGTCTCCATAAGCGATTTGCGTGTCGCCTTTGATGGGGTGCAGGTCCTGCACGGCATCGATCTTGAGATCGGCCGGGGCGAGGCGGTGGGCCTGGTCGGCGAAAGCGGCTGTGGCAAATCGGTGACATGGCTCGCGGCATTGGGGCTATTGCCGGGCAAGGCATCGGTTGAAGGCTCGGTCACGCTTGAAGGGCAGGAACTGATCGGCGCACCCCGCCGTGCGGTCGAGGCCGTCCGCGGCGCCCGTATCGCAATGATCTTCCAGGACCCGTCGTCTGCGCTGAACCCCGTTCAGCGGGTCGGCCGCCAGATCGGCGAAAGCCTAAGGCTGCATCGCGGATTGCGGGGGGCCGCGGCACGTGCCGAGGTGCTTCGGCTGATGGACATGGTGGGTATCCCCGACGCGAAAAGCCGCATTGACCTGTACCCGCACGAATTCTCGGGTGGGCAATGCCAGCGGATCATGATCGCGATGGCGCTGGCAGGTGAGCCCGATCTTTTGATCGCGGATGAGCCGACCACGGCGCTGGACGCGACGATCCAGGCCCAGATCCTTGACTTGTTGTCCGCGCTAAGGCGCCAGACCGGCATGGCACTGGTTTTCATCAGCCATGACCTTGGCGCCGTTTCGGCGGTCTGCGAGCGGGCAGCGGTCATGTATGCCGGTCGTATCGTCGAAACCCATGACATCGCTGGGCTGTTTCGCGATCCGGCCCATCCCTATACCCGTGGCCTGTTTCAGGCCATCCCGGATCTCGATGCAGGCCAGCATCGGTTGCAGCCGATCGAAGGAACCGTGCCCGATCCGCGCGCCTTGCCCCAGGGCTGCGCGTTTGCTCCGCGTTGCACGAGGTCGTCAGATATCTGCCACGCCTACCCCCCGGATCTCAAGGCCCAGCGAAACGGCGGCAGAGTCGCATGCTTCCATCCCGTGACGGCCCCCGGTGCCGACAGCCTTCCTCAGATGCGACAGGAGATCTCGGCATGACCATGCTGCTTGAGGCGCGGGGATTGGTCCAGCGCTACACCACTGCCAAGCCGCTCTTTGGAAAGGCAAGCGAGGTGCGTGCCGTGGACGGCATCGACCTTGCCGTTCGCGAAGGAGAGATCCTGGGCATCGTGGGCGAAAGCGGATCGGGCAAATCCACCTTGGGTCGGATGCTTTTGGGGCTGGAAACGCCCTTTGCCGGTTCGGTCACCTACCGTGGACAGCCTTTGCCCGACCCGCATGGCGAGGCCTGGCGCAGGTTGCGCGCCAAGATGCAGCTTATCTTCCAGGACCCGCTTGCCGCGCTGGACCGGCGCATGACCATCGCGCGCCAGATCGGTGAGCCTCTCGAGATCCACGGCCTCGCCAAGGGTGCCGCCCTGCGCGAACGCGTCGCAACCCTGATGGCGCGGGTCGGGTTGCGGCCCGATCAGGCGGCGCGCTACCCGCATGAACTTTCAGGCGGTCAGCGTCAACGCGTCGTCATCGCCCGCGCGCTGGCAAGCGGACCGCAGTTTCTGGTCTGCGACGAACCGGTTTCGGCACTGGACGTGTCCATTCAGGCCCAGGTGGTCAACCTGCTGCGCGAACTTCAGGAACGCGAGCGGCTCACCATGGTTTTCATCAGCCATGACCTCAAGGTCGTCCGCAATATCTGCGATCGGGTCGCGGTCATGTATCTGGGCCGTGTCGTCGAGGAAGCTCCGGCGGACAGGATCTTTTCCGACCCGCGCCATCCCTATACGCGAGCACTGGTATCCTCGATCCCGAAGGCAGGGCAGGGACTCGAAGGGCGCATCATCCTTTCGGGAGAGCCTCCAAACCCCGCGAACCGGCCTTCGGGCTGCGCCTTTCATCCCCGTTGCCCAATGGCCGATGCGGCCTGTGCCGCGACGCAGCCGACGCTGTTGCGCCATGACGGTCGGATGGCCGCCTGCCTGAAGCTGGGCCAAAGCCTGCAACCCGCCGCCTGAGGTTGAACATGATCCGTTTCCTATCCGCCAAGCTTTTGCGGGCATTCCTGACGATCCTTCTGGTCGTGACCTTCGCCTTTGTCGTTCTGCGCCTGTCCGGCGACCCCGCACAGGTTCTGCTTGGGCCGGATGCGCCACAGGATGCCGTCGACGCCTTCCGTGCGCGCTGGGGGCTGAACGACCCGCTTTGGCAGCAATATCTGGCCTATCTGAAGCAGATCCTGAGCTTCGATTTCGGTGTTTCGATGCGCGACCAGTCGCCCGCTATCAATCTGGTGATGGAGCGCATTCCGGCGACGCTTGCGCTGACATTGCCTGCGCTGTTCCTGAAGCTGGCCATCGGCATCCCTGCCGGCGTCTATGCGGCGTTGCACCGTCAATCGGTCGCTGATCGGGGCGTGATCATGATGTCGATCTTTGGTTTCACGATCCCGTCCTTCGTGCTGGGCCTTGTGCTGGTGCTGATCTTTGCGGTCAAGCTCGACTGGCTGCCTTCGGGGGGGCAGGACAGCTGGCGTCATGCCATCCTGCCGATTGCCACGTTGTCGATCGGCGGGATCGGCATTCTGGCGCGGTTCTCGCGTTCGGCGATGATCGAGGTGCTGGGTCAGCCCTATATCCGCACCGCAATGGCCAAGGGTCTGCCCTGGCGCGATGTGGTCTGGCGTCATGCCCTGCCAAATGCCGCCGTCCCGATTGTCACGTTGATCGGCTTCATGGTCGGTTCCCTGATCGCCGGGGCCGTGGTGGTCGAAAGCATTTTCTCGTGGCCGGGCGTCGGGCGGCTAATCGTGGTTTCGGTCGCGAACCGCGACCTTGCCGTGGTGCAATGCCTGCTGCTGGTCATTGCCGCCTCGATGGTGGTCGCGAACCTGCTCGTGGACTTCGCATACGGCCTGCTTGACCCGAGGCTGCGCGCGAAATCCGCCGCTCACTGAAGGACCGAAGATGAGCTCCGCCACAACCATGCCTGCGCCCCGCATCCTGACCCGCATTCGGCTGAAATTGCCCGTTCTGGTCTTCCTGTCATTGATCTGGCTCGGGTTGATGGTGCTGACGGCCATCTTTGCCGACCTGATCCGGCCCTATGACATCACCCGCATGGATCTGATTGCGCGTCTCGCGCCGATGGGAACACCCGGCCATCTGCTGGGCACGGACGAGCTGGGAAGGGATGTGCTTTCCCGACTGATCCAGTCGATCCGTGTCTCGCTGATCATCGCCTTCGGCGCGACGATCCTGTCGGCGCTCTTCGGCACGACACTGGGTTTTCTGGCCGCGCAGTTTCGGGGCTGGGTCGAACATCTGGTCATGGCCCTGGCAGATTTCCAGGCCGCGCTGCCCTTCATGATCATGTCACTGGCAGTTCTCGCCTTTTTCGGGTCGTCGATGGTTCTGCTGGTCTGTCTGATGGGGTTCTACGGCTGGGAACGCTATGCCCGCATCGCGCGCGGGCTTGCGATCTCGGCCTCAGCGCAGGGCTATGCGGCGGCGGTGGTCCAGCTTGGCGCGACGCCCCGACGGGTCTACCTGAACCATATCCTGCCGAATGTCGCGTCCACCCTGATCGTGTCGATGACGTTGACATTCCCCGAGATCATCTTGATGGAATCGGGCCTGAGCTTTCTGGGGTTGGGGGTCCAGCCGCCGCAGACCTCACTGGGCAATATGGTTGGGTTCGGCCGCGAATACCTGACGCGTGCGCCCTGGATCATGCTCGCGCCTTCGATCGTCATCGTGCTGACCACGCTCAGCATCTCGCTTCTGGGTGATTGGTTGCGCGATCACCTCGACCCCACCATTCGCTAAGGGAATTCCGAACATGGTCAAGATCATGGCGCATCGCGGCGCCCGCAACCTTTGGGCCGAGAACTCGGCATTGGGTTTCCGCGAAACCGCAAGGCGTGGTTTCGAGGCGGTCGAATTCGACCTGCACCTTTCCGATGCGGGCGAACTTCTGGTGATCCACGACGCGACGCTGGAACGAACGACGGACGGCGCGGGCCCGGTGCGCGCGCTAAGGCCCGATGAACGCAAAGCGCTGCGGTTGCGGGATGAGGATGGGGCACTGATCGACGAGGGTGTGCCAAGCTTCGACGAGGTGCTGGATATCCTGGAACCGCATCCCGTCGCCCTTTACGTCGAGCTGAAAGCCGACATCGAAGGCCAGCCCTATCCGGGAATGGTCGGTCTGGTGGCTGAAACATTGCGCAGACGTGGGCTCGAAAGCCGCTCGGTCCTGCACAGCTTCGACATCTCGGTCGTGCACGAGATCCGGGATGTTGCGCCCGACTTCGGTCGGCTCATCTCGGTCAATCTCGAATGGGCAGAACGTCAGGGCGGCATCGCCGCGCTGCTGCGCGAGGTCGAAGGGCTGGTCGATGTCGTGGGCATCCACCATGAGCTTTACGAAGCCGAGTTCGAACAGATCCGCAGGCTGCGTCCCGTCGAGGCCACCTCGGTCTGGACGGTGAATGAGCCGGAACTGATCCGGCGCTGGATCGCGCGCGGTCCCGGATTTGTCGTCTCGGACAATCCGGTTCTCGTGCGTGAACTTATGGCCGAAAGCTGCCCGGCATGACCTACAAGGCGATCCTGTTCGACTGCGACGGTGTGCTTCTGGACAGCGAGCCCCTTGGATGCGAGGCGCTGGCCCAGGCGATCAGCGCAGCGGGTGTTCCCTTGACCCGCGCCGAGGCGGCACAGATTTTCTCGGGCAACGGTGCCGATCAAAGTCGGGCATGGATGTCGGATGCCGGGCTCGACGCGAAAGCCGTCTTTGCCGAGGCCGACCGCATCCTGTTTCGCATGTTCGACGCGAATGTCCCGCATGTGCCCGGGATCGAGCCCGTCCTTTGGGACTTTGACGTGGCCATGGCGGTCTGCTCGAATTCCAGCATTGTCCGGCTGGAAAAATCGATCATGCGCACGCCGCTTGCGATGCGATTTGCCGGTCAAGTCTATTCTGCCGAGCAGGTTGCATTGGCGAAGCCTGCACCCGATCTTGCGCTTTTCGCCGCAAACCGGCTGGGCGTCGCGCCTGAAGAGGCGATCTTCATCGACGACAACATCCACGGTATCCGCTGCGCCCGTGACGCGGGATGCCTTGCCGTGGGCTTCGTCGGACCTTCGGAGCATCGCCCTGGCCATGCCGAGCGCCTGCTGGAAGCGGGTGCCGATCATCTGGTTCACGGCATGGCCGAATTTCACGACCTGCTGAACGACCTTTCCCTGCCCCTTTTCGAAAGAACAGCCTGATCATGAGCGATCTTCCCCTGCTGGGCGTTGCCCTGCCGACCAAAGAGCTAGAACATTTCCGCGATTTCATCCTTTCCGATGATCGCGATCTGGAACTTCAGGATTTCTTCGACGCGGATCTGTTGAACGGCGACTGGAAAGCTGTTGCGGATCGGGCCAAGGGCCTTCTGGCCGGCTATGCGGGCCGTCTGGGTATCCATGGGCCGTTCTGGGGGCTGAACATCGCCAGCCCCGATACGGACCTGCGCGCGATCATGACCCGAAAGTTTCTTCAGGGCCTCGAAGTCTGCGAATATCTGGGTGCGACCCAGATGGTGATCCATTCGCCCTACACCACCTGGGATTTCAACAATCTGGACAATTTCACCGGACGCTCGGCTTACGATCGCGTCACCGAGAATTGTCACCTGACCATGGCGCCCGTGGTGCGCCGCGCCGAAGATATCGGCGTCACCATGGTCATCGAGAACATAGAAGACAAGGACCCCGACATCCGTCGCATCCTGGCCGACAGTTTCGACAGTCCCGCCATGGCGGTGTCGATTGATACCGGCCATGCCCATTACGCCCATGGCTCGACCGGCGCGCCTCCGGTTGATTTCTACGTCCGTCGCGCGGGCGAGCGCCTTCAGCATATCCACTTGCAGGATGCCGATGGTCATGCCGACCGCCACTGGGCCGTCGGGGAAGGGTCGGTCAACTGGTATGCCGTCTTTCGCGCTCTTGGAGAATTGACGATCAAGCCCAGGCTGATCCTTGAATTGCGTGACAAGGCTGGCGTCCTGCCCTCGGTTGCCTGGTTGAACCGCATGGGACTGGCGCGCTAGTTCCTGACCTGTTCAGACATGCAGGAAACGCGTCTTGACGTCCGGGCTCCGCAAGAGTTCGGGCGTCGAGCCGGACCAGACGACCTTGCCTTTCTCGATGACGACATGACGGTCAGCAATGCGGGCGAGCGCGTCGACATTCTTGTCGATGATAAGGATGGCCTCGCCCTCGTCCTTGAGATGGCGCAGGCATGCCCAGATTTCGTCACGGATCAGTGGCGCCAGTCCCTCGGTCGCCTCGTCTAGGACCATCAGGGCAGGATTGGTCATCAGCGCCCGGCCGATCGCCAGCATCTGCTGTTCACCGCCCGACAACTGATCGCCCATATTGCGCCGCCGTTCGCGCAAGCGCGGGAACAGGCCATAGATCCGTTCAAGCGTCCATCCGGCCTTTCCACGTGTTCGGGCCGTGGCGATCAGGTTTTCTTCGACGGTCAGCGGCGCGAAGACCTGCCGACCTTCCGGCACAAGCCCAAGACCTGCCCGCGCGATGAGGTGGGGCTCGGCCCCCGTCAGGTCTCGCCCGTCCACGCTGACGCGCCCCGCACGCGGCCGCAGCAGCCCGAAGATCGCACGAACCGTCGTCGTCTTGCCCATGCCATTGCGGCCGAGCAGAGTAACGACTTCACCTCGACCGACCTCGAGGTCGATCCCGAAGAGCACCCGACTGTCGCCATAAGCGGCCTGCAACCCATCGACCTTCAGCATCAGCCGGCCTCCTCCTCTCCCAGGTAGGCGGCGCGGACCTTCGGATCGGCGCGCATTTCAGCTGGGCTTCCGCTGGCAAGAATGCTGCCATAGACCAGCACCGATACCCGATCAGCCAACGCAAAAACCGCCTCCATGTCATGTTCGATCAAAACCATGGTCAACCTGCCCTTCAACCCGGCAAGCAGGCCAATCAACTGGTCTGCTTCTTCGAGCCCCGTGCCTGCCAATGGTTCATCAAGCAGCAAGAGCCGGGGGCGGGTCGCCAGGGCCACGGCGATCTCGAGTTGCCGCTTTTCGCCATGGCTGAGCGCCGAAGCCGGTCGATCGGCACGATCAGCAAGGCCGACATCCTGAAGATGCTGCATGGCCTCGTCATTCCGCGCCGCCTCCGAAGCCGCGGCGCGGAAGAAGCGGAACGATGATCCGTTCCGCGCCTGCACCGCCAGCGCAACATTTTCCTTCACGCTGAAGCCAGGCAGAAGCGTGGTGATCTGGAAGGACCGCGCCAACCCCTTGCGGACGCGCGCCGCCATGTCGAGCCGGGTGATATCCTCGCCGCCATAAAGAATACGACCGGAATCCGGCCGGACCTGTCCGGAAAGCTGAGCGATCAGGGTCGTCTTGCCCGCCCCGTTCGGCCCAATCACGGCATGGACCTCACCTTCGGTTACGGTCATCGAGACTGCATCAGTGACTTTCAGCGCGCCGTAGTTCTTGCTCAGCGTGTCAACCTGCAACAGCGTCCTGGTCATTTGCTGTCCCGCATCAGCCCGAGCCGTCGCAACAGCCCGGAGATCCCGCCGGGTGAAAACAGCGCGATCAGAACCAGCACCATGCCAAAGCCAAGCCGCCAATGTTCGGAGTAGCTCGCGAATGCCTCTTCCAATGCGATCGTCGCAAGGGCGCCTGCCAGCGCCCCGGTCAGGCTGCCGATCCCGCCAAGGACGACCATGACGATAAGTTCACCCGAGCGATGCCAGCTCATATAGGCGGGGGAGACATAGGCGGCCTGGTTTGCCAGCATGACGCCAGCGACTGCGCAGATACATGCGGCTATGACATAGGCTGTCAGCTGGTAGGGAAAGGGGCGATAGCCGATCGCCTCCATCCTGAGCGCACTTTCACGGGTACCCGACAGCACCCGGCCAAAGCGGGACCGTGCGATCAGGTAGAGAACTGCATAGGTCGTCACGAGAAGGAACATCGTGACGTAGAATAGTCCGCTGGCCTGCTCGAGCACGGGGCGCCCGAAAAGCGTCGAACGTGCTGCAAGTGCGATCCCGTCATCGCCGCCGAGCGCTGAAAATGAAACGAAAAAGAAATAGGCCATCTGCCCGAAGGCAAGCGTGATCATGATGAAATAGACGCCTCGAGTGCGCAGTGATATCGCGCCCGTGACCAGCGCAAAGGGTATTGCCGCGCAGATGGCCGCCAGAAGATGTAGTCCCAGGTCAGAGATACCGGCACGGGACAGGATCGCCACAGCATAGGCGCCAAGGCCGAGATAGGCAGCGTGGCCGAAGGAGACGAGCGCCCCATAGCCAAGGATCAGATCAAGCGAAAGTGCCGCAATCGCGAAGACAGCCATCCGCGTCGCGATCACGATGAGGAAAGGTTGCCCGACGATATGCGCAAGCGGCGGCACAAGCGCCATCGCGGCCAGCAGCACGATTGCGACCTTGAGCCGACCGGAGAGGCGGGCGCGAGAGCGGAGCGGGAAAGCCGTCGCCATGCCGTTCATCGTGGCGTCGCCGTGCGTCCGAAAAGACCGGCGGGCCGCCAGAACAACACGGCGGCCATCAGGATGTAGACCAGCATGGGTGCCAACGTCCGCCCGGCCTGGGCGGCCGCGGCGGGTTCCATCACCGCCTTGAGAAGGATCGGGCCGAACATCCTGCCCAAAGTATCGACCGTGCCGACGAGAAGGGCCGCGAAGAACGCGCCCTTGACCGAGCCGACGCCGCCGATGACGATGACGACAAAGGTCAGGATCAGGATGGAATCCCCCATGCCCGGATCTACTGACAGGATGGGGGCGACGATCGCTCCTGCGAAGCCTGCGAGCATCGCTCCGGCTGCAAAGACCAGCATGAAAAGCCGGTTGATATCCACACCCAGCGCTGCGACCATCTCACGGTTTGCGGCCCCCGCCCGCAAGAGCATCCCGATGCGGGTTCGGGTGATGACGAACCAGAGCCCTGCTGCGATCGCAAGCCCTGTCCCGATCACTGCGATGCGGTAGATCGGATAGCGCATCGGTCCGACAAGTGCGATCGAGCCTGACAATGCCTCGGGCATGGGCACGGAAAGTGGTGCCGAGCCCCAGAAGATCCTGACAAGTTCCGAGAGAACCAGCACCAGCCCGAAGGTCGCAAGCACCTGGTCAAGATGGGGGCGATCGTAAAGGTGTCGGAAAACCAGCAACTCGAGAACTATTCCGACGCCCAGAGTGACTGGCAGCACAAGTGCGAGCGAGAACCAGAAGCTGCCGGTCGAGCCGGTAAGCGCGGCCATCACATAGCCGCCCACCATGTAGAGCACGCCATGCGCGAGATTGATGAAATCCATGATGCCGAAGACCAGTGTCAGGCCAGCGGCGACCAAGAACAGCAGGATACCGAACTGTGCTCCGTTGACGAGCTGCAGCAGGAACAGGTTGAACATCTTGGGTCCTCGGCCGATCGCGCCGCGCCCGTGGGGCCCGACGCGATCGGCGGCTTACTTCATTGGGCACTCGGCGACATAGCTGTCGGCGGCTGCGGTGAAGATTTTTTCGACCACCGAGGTGCGATAGGAACCGTCTTCGGCCTTGATCGCCTTTGTCAGGTAGAAGTCCTGAACGGGGAAGTGGTTGGACGAAAAGCTGAACTCGCCGCGCAAGCTGGGGAAGTCGGCGGCCCTTATCGCCTCGCGCAGCGCCTCGCGGTCAGTGGTCCCTGCCTTGCGGATCGCGCTGTCGAGGAGCATCAAGGAATCGTAGCCCCCCATCGCGTAAAGTGAGGGGACATGACCATAGGTTTCCTCGAAGGATTTGACGAATTCCGCATTGCCGGGTGTGTCGAGATCAGGCGCCCAGTTCGATCCGGTCAGCATGCCCACCGCCGCATCCTGTTCAGCCGGCAGGGTGGTTTCATCGACGGTAAAGGCCGACATCAGCGGAATGTCCGAAAGCCCCGCCTGGCCCCATTGCTTGACAAGATTGACCCCCATGCCCCCTGGCATGAAGGCGTAAACGGCCGCGGGCTGCATGGCCGCGATCTGTGCCAGTTCGCCAGAGAAGTCGAGCTGACCCAGCGGCACAAAAAGCTCTCCCGAGATATCGCCCTTGTAGACCGATTTGAACCCGTTCAGGCTGTCCTGCCCTGCCTGATAGTTCGGGGCCATGACATAGGCATTGGGTACTTCCTGACGGTTCATGTATTCAGCCAGAACCTGCGGCATCTGGTCGTTCTGATAGGACACGACAAAGATATTGGGATTGCAGTCCTTGCCGGCAAAGTTCGACGGCCCCGCATTGGGCGAAACAAGGATCGCTCCGCCATCGGTCACGGGCCCCGCAATCGCATTCATCACATTCGAGAAAATCGGCCCGATCACGAAGTCCACGTTTTGCCGCTCGACCAGTTCGCGTGCCTTCTGCGCCGCGATATCGGGCTTGCCCTCGTCATCCACCACGATGACTTCCGTGCTGCGGCCACCGATCGAGCCCCCCAGTTTCTTGGCCGCCAGCAGGACCCCGTCGCGCGCATGTTCGCCCAAGACCGCAGGCGGCCCCGAAAGTGTCACCAGGACTCCGATCTTGAGAGGCTCATCGGCATGGCCGGTCAATGGCAAAGCAGGCAGGACCAGCGCAGTCCACAAGGCAAGACGACGACCCATCAAGTGTTCCTCTTCATTCGCAAGGCAAAAGGTTGCAGCGCGAACAAACTCCTACAGGAAATTTCCCCGACGCAAGGAAAAACCGCCGAGGGGCCGCATTCCTGACGCTGATGCGATCTTGCAGCCTGAAAGGACAGCGTTACGCGATCATCTATTGACCTTGCGTCAAGCGAGGTTCGGTCGCGGGAAATCACGTTAATTTTCAATATATTTCATATGGATACGATTTAACTCCGCAGGAACATGTGACATTTGCGAATCTTTTAGGTATGCTCATGTCAAGCCCACGTGCTTGCGGCTGCCATCCGGCGGCCAGTCGCGGAGTCCCAAAGGGTCTCTTTCGATGGACAAGAAACGAAAGGTCAAACTTCATGAAATTGCTGAGAAGCTCGGCGGCTCTTCTGGGCCTGATGACGGCTGCGCAAGCGGTCCATGCGGCCGAGGATTGCGGAAGCTTCACGATCGCCGAAATGAACTGGGCCTCGGCAGGCCTGGCCGCCTGGGTCGACAAGATCATTCTGGAAGAGGGCTATGGCTGCGATGTCGGCCTGGTGACCGGCGATACGGTGCCCACCTTTACCTCCATGAACGAGAAGGCCGAACCTGACATCGCTCCCGAGCTTTGGGTCAACGCGGTCAAGGTGCCGCTGGAAGCGGCGACGAAGGAGGGGCGGATCATCGTGGCCTCGGAAATCCTGAGCGATGGTGGCGTCGAAGGGTTCTGGGTCCCGACCTGGCTGTCGGAGAAGAACAATATCAAGACGATCGAGGATGCCCTGTCGCATCCCGAACTTTTCCCGGGCGCCGAAGACGAAAGCAAGGGCGCGTTCTTCAATTGCCCGTCGGGCTGGGCCTGCCAGACCATCACCGCCAATCAGTTCGAAGCCCTTGGTGCAGAAGAGAAGGGTTTCGAACTAGTTGACAGCGGCTCGGCGGCAGGGCTCGACGGTTCGATCGCGCGTGCCTTCAACCGTGATGAAGGCTGGCTGGGCTATTACTGGGCCCCGACCGCGATCCTGGGCAAGTACGAGATGACGAAGCTGGATCTTGGTGTCGAACATGATGCCGAGCACTGGCATAACTGCACCGTCTCGAACACCTGCGCGAACCCCCATCTGAACGAGTGGCCGCGTTCGGATGTCTTTACCGCTGTGACCAAGGAGTTTGCGGAAGCAAATCCGGTCACCATGGAGTATCTTGGCAAGCGAGCCTGGTCGAACACGACGGTGAACGAACTCCTGGCCTGGATGGGTGACAATCAGGCCACCAACGAAGATGGCGCCTGGTACTTCCTTGAGAATTACCCGCAGGTCTGGACCGCTTGGCTGCCCGAGGACGTGGCCGAAAAGGTCAAGGGCGCGCTGTGAGCGACGATGCGGGGGCGCCTTCTGGCGCCCCGATATCCCGGACGCCGAAACCATGACGCAAAAGAAGAAGAAAAATGGACCTAGCTGAGTTTCCGGCAATGAGCCGGGGCGATCTTCGTGCCATGCGCACGGCTATCGATGGCGCATTCCGCGATTTCACCAGAGCCTATGGCGACACGCTGGAAAGCCTGTTCCACCCCGTCCAGCAATTGCTGATCTTTATCGAGAACCTTCTGATCGACACCCCGTGGATCATCGTCCTGATCGCTCTGGCCGGGTCGATCTGGGTGCTGGGTCGAAACTGGAAGATCGTCGTTGGAAGTGTGATCGCCCTTTGCCTGATCGGCTATTTCGGCATGTGGGAAGACACGATGCGCACAATCGCCATGGTCACGGTCTGCACCATGATCGCGGTTGCGATCGGAATTCCGATGGGAATCCTGATGGCCCGTTCCGACCGTGCAAATGCGATCGTGACGCCTGTTCTCGACATGATGCAGACGATGCCCAGCTTCGTCTATCTGATCCCGGTGGTCATGATCTTCGGCCTTGGCAAGGTTCCCGGCGTGATCGCCGTCGTGATCTATGCGGTGCCGCCAGTGATCAGGCTGACCAATCTGGGGATCAGGCAGGTCGCCGCAGACATGCTCGAGGCAGCCGCCGCCTTCGGGTCAAGCAGCTGGCAGACGCTCAAGGATGTGCAGATGCCGCTTGCCTTGCCGACGATCATGGCAGGCGTGAACCAGACCATCATGATGAGCCTTGCGATGGTGGTGGTTGCGTCGATGATTGGTGTGCGCGGATTGGGTCAGCCGGTTCTGCAGGCAATCAACAACCAGTATTTCACGCTTGGCGTGATGAACGGTCTGGCGATCGTCGCGATCGCGATCATCTTCGACCGCTCGACCCAGGCATATGGCAAGCGCCTGCAAAAGCATCTGGAGATCGTCCATGGCTGAAGCGATACACGACATCCAGATCCGCGACCTCTACAAGATCTTCGGTCCCAACGCCGCCGCACATGTCGCCGATGTCAAGGCGGGCATGAGCAAGGAAGAACTGAAGTCCCGTTTCAATCATGTGCTGGGCCTGAACGACATCAACATGGACATCCCGGCAGGCCGCATCCAGGTCGTGATGGGGCTGTCTGGTTCGGGCAAGTCGACCTTGATCCGTCATATCAACCGGCTCATCGAACCAACTGCCGGAGAGGTGATTTTCGAGGGGCAGGATGTCGTCAGGATGAGCCAGGCAGAGCTGCGCGAATTCCGTCGCAGGAAGACGGCGATGGTATTTCAAAAATTCGCGCTTTTCCCGCATCGAACGGTTCTTGAAAACACGACTTACGGCCTTGTTGTTCAGGGCCTGTCCCGCCGCGAAGCCGCAGAAAGGGCGCGTCGCTGGATTGCGCGCGTCGGGCTCGAAGGTTTCGAGGAAAGCTATCCAAACCAGCTTTCCGGCGGCATGCAGCAAAGGGTCGGGCTTGCCCGCGCGCTGACGAATGACGCGGAAATCCTGCTCATGGATGAGGCCTTCTCGGCGCTTGATCCGCTCATCCGGACCGATATGCAGTCGGTGCTTCTGGATCTGCAGCAGGAATTGCGCAAGACGATCGTCTTCATCACCCATGACCTCGACGAGGCCCTGAGGTTGGGCGATCAGATCGCCATTCTTCGTGACGGCCGGATCATCCAGCAGGGAACGGGCGAGCAGATCGTGTTGCGCCCTGCCGATGACTATATCAGCAGCTTCGTGCGTGACATCAAGCGCGGGCATGTGATCTCGGTAGGGACCATCATGCGCAAGGGGGCGCGGGCCGACTCTCCAGTGACGCTGCCCGCGACGGCCCTTTTGGAAGAGGCGGCTCGGGCGATGACCGGGGCGGATGCGAACCGGGCCAACATTGTCGACGCTGCCGGCAGGCATCTTGGGATGGTGACGCTTGCGAAGGCGGTGGCCGAAATGATCGCCCCCGACGAGAGCGAGGATCTTGACCCCGAGGCGCTGAGCGCCTGAGCTTCCCCAATCAAGGAACGGATCGGCCCCCAAGCATTCGTGCACGGGGGCCATTTTTTTCTTATTCGGCGAGAACATCTGTCGACGCCTGAACTCGCGATCAGAGCTGCGAACGAAGGTCGCGCAAGGCAGGGTCCTCGGGGTTGATCGCAAGGGCTTCATCAACAACCCTGCGCGCGGCATCCGGGCCATTCTGAGCGGCCGCGATCCTGACAAGCATGACCCAGGCCTCGACCCGTTGGGGGTCGAGCCTTACGACCTCGCGGAATGCACCCGTCGCGGCAGTCAGGTTGCGCATCGTCAGTGCAAGCCCGCCCAGCACCAGATGCGTCTCGGGGAAATCCAGCCTGTTGCCCAATGATCCGCGCCATTCATCCATGGCCCGCTTGAGGTTTGACCCGACGCTTTGCGAAAGGCCGGCCGTTGGCAATGACAGAAACTCCTGCGCCGCTGCAAAACGCACGAGCCTGACCGGATCGGTCAGCAGCGGCGATAGGTACTTGACGCTATCTTCGGGCGCGGCCGCGCGCTGCAAGCGCGCAGCCGAGGACCGGACGATCGGGCTTGGATCGCGCAAAAGGGCGCTTGTCGATCCTGCGAGCTTGGGATCGGCCGCGGCTTCAAGAAGATATAGCGCCGTCGCCCGCACGATATCGGGCGAGTTCTTGTCCCGCGCAAGTGCGGCAAGAGAAGGAACCGCCCCGGCCGGCTCTGTCTGCATCCGGGCAATCGTCGTGCCGAAATGGGGACCGCGCTTTTCAGAGTCAGGATACCACTCCTCGATCTTCGTCGCGGCCCATTCGGCCGTCTGGTCCTTGTGGCAGGTGGTGCAGGCGTCCGGTGCACCGGTCTCGGCGGCGAGATCGGGACGCGGGATGCGGAAGCTGTGATCCGCGCGTTCGTCGATCCCCATATAGGTCTGCTCGACCATGTGACAGTTGCGGCAGAGCGCTCCTTCGGAGCCTTCCTTGTGGAAATGATGCGCGGGGCTGTCGAATTCTTTCAGCGGAAGGGTGGGGAAATCGGGGTTTCCGGCGGGCGAATGGCATTGCAGGCAGACCGCGTTTCCGTCTGCGACGAGCTGGGCGGAATGCGGGTCGTGGCAATTCATGCAGCTGACGCCTTTCGCATACATCTTGGATTGCAGGAATGACCCGTATTCATAGACCTCTTGCAGGATCTGCCCATCGGAATGGTAAAGCCCCGGCGTCAGCAGCGACAGGCGATAGGCATCATGATAGGGCGTTCCGGGCAGGGGGTTTCCCTCTCCGAATGCCTCGCGACGGGAATGACAGCCGGCACATTGCTGGATCCATTTCTCGGCCCCGCCATCCGTGGGCATCGTGAAGCCATGGGCGTCCAGCCCCGCGATCGAGACAGGAATGCGGTTTTCGACCCATTCGAGATGCTTCGAGCCCGGTCCGTGGCAGGCTTCGCAGCCGACGCCGATCTCGGCCTGGATCGAATGATAATTGCGGGTCTCCGGGTCATAGTTCTTTTCGAATCCGGTGGCGTGACACTCGGCGCAACGGGCGTTCCAGTTCTTGTAGGAGCCCGTCCAGTGCAGCCCGTCCGAGGGTGGCAATTCCTGATCGGGATATAGGTGATACCATTTCTTCAGATCATCGTCCCAGACCACGTCGAAGCTTTGCAGGCGGCCCGGTTCAGTTTCGAAGATATATTGCTGAAGCGGGGCGATGCCGATCACCGAATGGACCGTGTAGTCGGTCGTCACCCCATCCCGTTCGGTGACACGAGCATGATACCCCTTGTCGTCGTGCGAGAACTTGACCGTCATTCCGTTGCCCTCGAACGAGGAATTGTCGAAATCGGCGACGATCGTATCCTGTGAAGGTTCGGTCCATGCCAGGCCGTGATGTGACCCCTTCCACGTCTCGGCCTCGGCCGCGTGGCATGAGGCGCATTGCGCGGACCCTACATAGGCTGGAGTTTCCTGAGCAATGGCCGGACCAAATGTCAGCGCGAGGAGAAGGGCGGAGAGTCTGGCTATCAACGGTCTGTGCTCGGGCTTGGCTGCGTCGGGACGAGCCTAGCTGCGTTCGCGCGCGCAGCACAACGGAAAGATCGTCGATGGCGGCGATGGCGGTAATGCCGCAACAGACCTTTTTCGTGCATCGGACTTGGACTTGCTCTCGCCTCAGGGCATTCTGAACGCACCTAGACGGCCAATCTCCCGAAATTGTCGGGAGCAATCGGAAACCTGATACCGGAGCCGACCCATGCGTGCATTGCAAACCGTTGCCGTTCTTCTTTGTTCTGCCATTCCTGCCACTGCCGACCCGCTTCCGTCCTGGAACGACACCCCGACCAAGACGGCGATCATCGAATTCGTCGAGAAGGTCACGGACCCGGCCTCGGACGACTTCGTCGCCATGGAAGATCGTATCGCGACCTTCGACAATGACGGGACACTCTGGGCCGAGCAGCCCGCCTATTTCCAGCTTTTCTACGCGCTCGACAAGCTGAAGGAGAAGGCGGCTGCCGATCCGTCGATCCTTTCATCAGACGTTCTGAAGGCCGCGAACGAAGGCGACATGCAGGGCATGATGGCCAAGGGCGAAGAGGGTTTGATCGAGATCCTGAACATTTCACATTCCGGCATGACGGTGGATCAGTTCATGGCAGATTCCAGCAACTGGCTCTCGACCGCTGCGCATCCTACCACCGGGATGCATTATGCCGACATGACCTACCAGCCGATGGTTGAATTGCTCAGCTATCTACGGGATGAAGGGTTTTCGACCTACATCGTCTCTGGTGGCGGTGTCCATTTCATCCGCTCTTTCTCGGACGAGGCCTATGGCGTTCCGCCGGAAAACGTCGTCGGGACAGAGGGTGAAACAAAATTCGAAGAGGTGGATGGAAAATTCGTGCTGATGAAGCATGGCGGAGTGACCTTCATCGACGACAAGGAGGGCAAGCCGGTGGGAATCGATCGCCACATCGGGAAACGCCCGATCTTCGTCGGCGGAAATTCGGATGGCGACTTCCAGATGCTGCAATACGCAACCGAAGCCGAAGGGCCGACTTTCGGCCTGATCGTTCACCACACTGATGGGGAACGCGAATTCGCCTATGACCGCGAAGGTTCCATCGGCGTTCTCGATCGCGGTCTGGACGAGGCCGACGCACGAGGCTGGGTGCTGGTCGATATGGCAAATGACTGGAGCCGGATCTGGTCCGGCAAGAAATAGCTAGCTCGACCGATCGCGAGTGCGGTGGCGGGAACTGACGGGCCCGCCAACCTTGCGGGGCCGTTCCGCCCGATAGACTTCGCCGGTGTTTGCCGCCGTCAGGCGGCGGCGGCGCGATGCAGAATGTCGTCTCAGTTTCGGAGCACAAATGGGAATCGCCATAATCCTGCTCGCGTTGTTTCTGCTTATCGTGCTGGCTTATCGGGGCGGATCGATCCTGGTCCTGAGCCCGCTTCTGGCTGTGGGGGTCGCGGCAGCATCGGGTGAGCCCGTGCTTGCGAGCTACACCCAGACCTTCATGAACAACACGGGCGGCTTCATCGTCACATATTTCCCGCTTTTCCTGCTGGGGGCGATCTTCGGCAAGCTGATGGAGGTATCGGGCGCGGCGGCGGTCATCGGCGAGGTCAGCGTCCGTATTCTGGGCGAGGGCAGGGCTATGTTAGCAATTATCCTGTCCTGTGCGGTCCTGACCTATGGCGGGGTTTCGCTTTTCGTTGTGGCCTTCGCGGTCTACCCGATCGCTGCGGCGGTGTTCCGGCGCGCCGATCTGCCGGCCCGTCTCATCCCCGGCACGATCGCACTGGGTGCATTCACCTTCACGATGACGGCTCTGCCGGGAACCCCGGCCATCCAGAACGCGATACCGATGCCGTATTTCGGAACGACGCCATTTGCCGCGCCCGGCCTCGGGATCGTGGCCGCGCTGGTGATGCTGGCTTTGGGATATGCCTGGCTGAAGCACCGATCCATTTCGGCCCTTCGCGCCGGAGAGGGCTTTGACGGCAGACGGCCGGTCGGCGTCGGCGCGGATGTGGTCAGGGATGCCCCGCAGTTGCCAGAAGGAGACACGGGGCAAGCGGGGCGGCAGATATCGCCCCCGCTCGCGCTGCTTCCCATCGTGCTGGTCATCGTCACCAATTTCCTGCTGTCGAAATGGATATTCCCTGCCGCGGATCTATCCTACCTTGCTGAGCCTCGATGGGATGGTCTGAGGCCACAGGATGTGATCGGCGTGTGGTCGATCATCATTTCACTGACGGTTGCCTGCTTGCTGGTGCTGGTCTTGAATGCGCGACAGGGCGGGTTGCGCGGTGCAGTATCGGAAGGCGCGCACGCATCATTGATGCCTATTTTCAACACCGCGTCCCTGGTCGGCTTCGGAGCGGTCATCGCTGCGCTTCCCGCCTTTGCCGCCATCCGCGATGCGCTGATGCAACTATCGGGTGGCAATCCGCTGATCTCGCTTTCGATCGCCGTCAATATTCTTGCCGGCATCACGGGCTCGGCCTCCGGTGGCATGAGCATCGCTCTTGATGCCATGGGCGATCAGTATCTCGCCTTGGGTCGAGATGCGGGTATCCCGCCCGAATTCCTGCATCGTGTCACCTCGGTCGCAACCGGGGGGCTGGACGCATTGCCGCATAACGGGGCGGTCGTGACGTTGCTTGGCATATGCGGAATGACCCATGCGAAATCCTATCTCGACATCTTCGTGGTCGCCGTCGCGGGTCCGCTGGTGGCACTGGTCGCGATCATCACGCTCGCATCGCTCTAGGCTCTATGCGCCTGCCGTCACGGGATGAAGCGGGGCGCCGCTGCGCGAAAATGCTGAAATATTGGCAAGGGTCATCTGGGCGATAGCGTCAAGCGCCTCGGTGGTCAGAAACGCCTGATGGCCCGTGATCAGCACGTTCGGGAAGGTCAGCAGGCGCGCAAAGACATCGTCCGGGATGATCTGGCTCGACAGATCTTCAAAGAACAGATCCCCCTCTTCTTCGTAAACATCAATACCCAAAGCCCCGATCCGCCCGGATTTGAGCCCTTCGATCGCCGCTGCCGTGTCGATCAGCGCCCCGCGGCTGGTGTTGATCAGCATCGCCCCCTGCCGCATCGAGGCGATGGTGTCGGCATTGATCAGGTGTCTCGTGCCAGGCGTAAGGGGACAGTGCAGCGAGAGGATATGACTTTGCGCCAGAAGCTCGGCAACGGGAACGTAGGTGACCCCCAGTTCGAGGCAATCGGGATTATCGAAAAGATCATGGGCAAGAACGCGGCACCCAAAGCCGGTCAGGATGCGGGCCAGTACGACGCCGATCGCGCCGGTGCCGACAATTCCGGCGGTCTTGCCGTGCAGATCAAAGCCGATCAGCCCATCCAGTTCGAAATTTCCCTCGCGCACGCGGTTCCAGGCGCGGGTTATCTTGCGGTTAAGGGCCAGAATCAGGGCCATAGTATGCTCGGCAACCGCGTGGGGCGAGTAAGCCGGAACGCGTGCCACCGCAATGCCCCGGCGGCCTGCTTCGACCAGATCGACATTGTTGAAGCCCGCGCAGCGAAGCGCGATCAGACGGACGCCGCGTTCCGCCAGGCCCGCAATCACCTTGGCATCCAGCTGGTCATTGACGAAGACGCAAACCGCGTCGGCTTTGTCTGCGAGAGCCAGCGTGTCTTGCGACAGGCGTGATGAATGGAACCGCAGCTGGCAATCCGACGCGGCATTGGCCCGATTCAGCGCGGCCTTGTCATAGGGTTTGGTCGAAAACACCGTCACACGCATCGTCGCAACCTTTCTGGGGCCATGCCACGATCCCATAACTCTGGCTGAAGCGATAGCCGGACCGCCCGGAAGGGGATAGACAGTTGCATCCGAAGTTCTCAGCGCCGCGCGACGAAGAAGTGACGTGGAAAGGCCAAGAGGCAGCGACCAGCGGTTTCAGGATATGCGGGACGGATTTCGGCCTGATAGGCAGAGAGGAACTCGTCCTGCTCGGAAGGCGCGAGCAATTCAAGATATGGCCTCAAGGCAGAACCCTTGAACCATTCGACGATTGCCGACGTCCCGCCTAGTTCGAAGTGGTAGGTCGTTTTCCAGACGTCCACAGCCGAACAGAGTGGCCGGAGCAGGGCGTGGATTTCCTGGGGGGAAAGAAGGGGTTTGCGTCTTTCTCCAGCCCCATGCAGTCGGCCCGCCCAGCGTGGGTCCGCCGCGACCGCGCGCATGGCACGATGCGAAGGCTCATCCAGATTGTCAGGCATCTGCACGGCAAGAACCCCACCGGGCGCGGCGAGGCTCAGCAGCTGCGGGAAGAGCGATGCGTGGTCACCCACCCATTGCAGCGAGGCATTGGCAAAGATCAGGTCCGGTGCTCGTGTTGGGCGCCAGTCCTCGATCGGAATTTCGGTGAACCGGCAGGCCGCAAGGTTGCTTCGGGCTGCCGCGATCATGTCCGGATCGGAATCGATGCCTTGGATTTCGGCTTCGGAATATCGCTCGGCCAGAAGGCCGGTCGAGTTCCCCGGCCCGCATCCCAGATCAACGATGATCGCTGGGTCGGTCAACGGAACCGCCGCAAGCAGATCGCGAGCGGGGCGGGTTCTTTCGTCGAGAAACCTCGAATATTGCGTAGCATCCCATCCCATGTATCAGGTCCCCTTCCATCCAGGACGTCGCAACCATTCATTAGCTTGCATGCGATCTGCAAGCTTCGTCATGAGGCGGTTTCTCGATTGGGGTCATGGCGAGACGGGAATTGTGCATCCAGGCACGCTGCCTGGCCTGTCTTGCTGGGAAGAAAGTCGTGCAAAGGCTCATGGTTGTTGACAGGAACGTGATCCGGCAAGCACCCTTGAGTTGATTTCCATCGCGTCGAGGGGGGAGCCTGACGCATCGGAGATGTACAGGGGAGGAAGAGATGAAAAGACAAGGAATTGTTGCTGGGCTCATGCTCAGCTCTGTCCTGGCCGGACCGCTCGCCGCGCAGGACAATATGGACAAGCTGACCAGCATGCAGCGCACCGATGCGACATTCACAATGGTGCCGCAGGATGATGAACATGCGCAAGCGCTGCAGGACATCATCCAGCACATCAAGGTACCCAGCGGCTTTGAAGTCAGCCTTTACGCGGTGGTGCCCGATGCGCGCTCGATGGCCGTTGCACCTCAGGGAACCGTCACCTTTGTCGGGACGCGAAAGGACAAGGTCTGGTCCGTCGTGGACCGCGACCGCGACCGGGTGGCGGATGAGGTCAAGGATTTCGCCCCATCAGTCACGTTCGACATTCCGAACGGACCTTGCTTCTCACCCGACGGTTTTCTCTTTATCGCCGAGCGGAACCGCGTCCTGACGTTCCCCGCGGCCGAATTCTTCTTCGAGGGGCCTGACCCTGCCGTCGGCGTCGTGGTCGAAAAGGGCGAGCTGATCCCGCCCGACGAGGAAAGCTTCAACCACACCGCGCGGGTCTGTCGCGTCGGGCCCGATGGAAAACTTTATATCTCGCTTGGCCAGCCGCATAATGTCCAGCCGGTCGACAAGTATGAAATTTATGACGAATTGGGCATCGGCGGTATCATCCGCATCAACAAGGACGGCTCGGGGCGCGAGGTCTTCACCCGTGGTGTGCGGAACTCGGTCGGGCATGACTTCAACCCGGCGAATGGCGATCTGTGGTTCACCGACAATCAGGTCGACGGGATGGGCGATGACATTCCGCCCGGCGAACTGAACCGGCAGACTGCGGCTGGCCAGCATTTCGGCTTTCCCTGGCTGAACGGATCGGTCGAGATCCCCGAATACAAGGACGTGCCGCGACCCGAAGGTGTCGAATTCGTCGCTCCGGCGGTCGAGATGCAGGCCCATGCCGCCGATCTGGGCATGCGTTTCTATACCGGCAACTCATTCCCCGAAAAATACCGGGGCGGGATCTTCTCGGCCCAGCATGGCTCGTGGAACCGCACGACGCCGGTCGGCGCCCAGGTCATGTTCACGCCGGTCGATGCCGAGGGCAATGCTGGTGCGACCGAGGTTTTCGCCGAAGGCTGGCTGAACAAGGATACCGGAGAGTATCGCGGCCGTCCCATGGACATCGCCTTCCTGCCCGATGGCTCGATGCTGGTTTCCGATGATTTCGCCGGCGCGATCTGGCGTATCGCAGCCACGAAATGAGGATTGCCCTTTCTCTGGCTCTCGGCGGGCTCATGCTCGCCGGGGGCGCCGTGGCCGAGCCGCAGGGGAACCGTGCCGAAGGTCGCAAGCTTGCCGGCCAGTGTCGCACCTGCCATGGGCTGGATGGTCTGGCCCAGATCCCGATTGCGCCCCATATCGGCGGCGAGTCGGAAGCCTATATCCGCACGCAGCTTGCCGCTTTCCGGGACGGCACGCGCGAACATGAGATGATGAGCATCGTCGCGAAGACCCTCACCGATCAACAGATTGCCGATCTCGCGGCATGGTATGGGAGTCACCGTGTCACCGCGACGCTGCAGGCCGACCCGGCTGCGGCACCCGAGCAATGCATCGCATGCCACGGGACGGACGGCATCCGCCAGATCGACGAGGCGCCCAATCTCGCGGGCGAGACGAACATCTATATCGACACTCAGCTTAAAGCCTTCCGAAGCGGTGCGCGACAAAGCGACATGATGTCTCCGATCGCGTCCGACATGAACGACGAGGAAATCAGGGCTGTCGCGGACTGGTTTTCTGAAGTGAAGATCAAGATCGATCTGGTCGAGTGATCTGGGTCGAGGTCGATCCGGGGGAGTTGCCACCTCCGGATCTGAATTGTCTCTGGAAACAGGCGACCGTCAGGCTGGCCTGACTGGAAGCAGGTCGTAGGATGGGGCTTTGGCCTCCAGATGCGCGCCGCGACGAAGAAGCAGGCGATCGGACTGCGGGCGCGAGATCATCTGCTCGAGGCTCCAGGCCTCGAAAATCATCAGATCTGCCCGCCGTCCCTCACCGATACTCCCTGCCTGAAGGCCGGTTATTGCTGCCGGCCTGGGTCCGGCCAGCGCGGGAGCGTCATCGAAGGGATGGTCGAGATGCAGGATGCGCACGGACTGACGCCAGGTGTCGAGCATGTCGTGATCGCCATAGGCGTAGAAAGGATCTCGGCAATTGTCTCCGGCCACGGCAACCGGAACACCGGCAGCACGCAATTCGTGGATTGGCATCACGCCGCGCCAGCGCGGCGTATGTCCCGGTTCGCGATCCTGCAGATACATATTCACGGTAGGTAGCGTGATCAGCTGCAATCCCGCCTCGGCGATCAATTCAATGGTCGCGGCAAGCTCGCCATCGGGCAAAAGCGCAAGCGAGCAACAATGGCCGCATGTGACGCGGCCCTGATAACCGTGCCGGATCGTGGCCCGCGCGACATG
This sequence comes from Paracoccus sp. MBLB3053, assembly GCF_031822435.1. Lineage (NCBI taxonomy): Bacteria > Pseudomonadati > Pseudomonadota > Alphaproteobacteria > Rhodobacterales > Paracoccaceae > Paracoccus > Paracoccus aurantius. Next base: position 234,579 of record NZ_JAVQLW010000003.1, read on the forward strand.
GGGCAGGGCATCGGCCTTCGCCGCTTCGTCGACGTGAAGATCGATATCGAGATCGCGATCGGCCGCGAGCGTGAAGAGCTTGTCCAGCAGCGCATCCAGATCGCCGAGCCCGCCGCCATGGGTTCCGCCAGACGCCCGCGTCACGCCCCCCATCAGGCCGCCGTGCCGGGCGACCAGATCGGCCAGTTCGGTTCCGTAATCCTCGCGATAGGCATCGATCGGGACAAGGGCCACGGCCTGAAGGTCGATCCGGTCGGCCCATGCGGCGCGGGTTTCGGCGAAAGCGGCCCAACTCTGCGCGCCTTGGCCTTCGTGGCTGTCGATATGGGTGCGGATCGTGGCAACCCCATGTGCCTCGGCGCAGCGCAAGCCGAAATCCATTCGTGACAGCAGGTCATCGCGGCGCCAATGCGCGATGCGGTCGCGCGTCGTGGCTACCCGTGCGCCATTGTGGTTCCCGCCCGAATCCGGGGCGCGGCCCGCAACATGGCCCTTGTCGAGATGGGTATGGGCATCGACCAGCATCGGCCATAGCTGACGACCCTGAAGATCTATGGCAGGCGCGGCGACATGACCCGCGCCGCTGGCGCGGATCTGCATAACCGTTTCACCGTCCAAGAGCAGGTCAACCCGAGCCGACCCGTCCCCATCGACATCAGCGCCACTCGGGACGCCGCCGGCAAGAAGCGATTGGGGCACACGGGCATTGCGCAGCAGAACGCGACCCTTGCCGTCGAGGCGGCGCAGTTGCATTGCCGCGGGGATCATCTGGTCATCCATCACTTTTTCTTTCCATGAAGTCTTCGGGTCGTGCCGCCTCAGTCGCCATCTGGGGCGGTCGTGAACAGGCGCTGCACAAGTTGCAAAAACCGGCTGCCGGCCGGAGAAAGCTGACCTCGTGCGCGATGCGCGAGCATCAGCCGCTGACGGCCGGCAGCCGCTTCAAGCGGCAGGAAGGCCAGGTCGCCATCACGCAATTCCTGATCCACATCGACGCGGTTCAGGAAAGTGATATGGGGCGCACGCCGGACCAGGCGTTTCATCAATTCGGTCGAGTTGGTCTCGACGGTCGGCATCAGCACGGACCCGGCCGGGGCGAGGTTCTGGACCACCTCGCGCAACGAGAGACTTGGATCGGCCAGCACCAGCGGATAGACCAGACAATCGGATAGCCGAACGCTGCTCTTGATCGTCAGGGGATGGTTTCGCGCAACCACGGCGCCAAGCTGATGCTGAAACTCGGCGGCGAGGTGAAGGCGCGGGTCGATCGGCAGGTTATAGGCAAGCGCCAGCTCCGCCTCACCCGAGGCCACGGCCTCGATGACCTCGGGGCGCGTCCCGACCGTCACCCGCAGATCGACCTGCGGATGAGTTTCGCGGAACTCTGCCACGACATCGGCAAGGCGCCCAGCGGCGAGCGTCGCCATGGTCGCGACGGTGACCTCTCCCCGCGACAGGCCCTTCAGGGCCTTGATCTGCGCGCGCATCCGGTCATGCGCACGCAGCGTTTCGCGAATATGGGCGACCAGCATTTCGCCCGAGGTGGTCAGCTTCAATCCTTTCGGCAGACGTTCGAAGATAGGCGCGCCTAGATCTTCCTCCATTTCGAGAACGAAACGGTTCACCGCCGAGGCCGAGACGTTGAGGACACGCGCTGCCCTGCGGATCGAGCCCTGACGCGCGACTTCGTCGATATAGCGCAGCGCGCGACCGTGCAGCATGAGCCTTCCGGAATTCGAGACGGGTGTGTTTGCACCCACGATGTCACCCGGAAGGCCCATTCTCAACGTCTCACTTCTTGATCGCGGCGAAGTTCGCGTTGATGCGCATGGTCAGGTAGTCGCCCGCGGTCATGGGCTCATACTTGCCCAAGGGGCCGACCATCAGCGCGTCGCGATTGGCTTGGCAGAAGAATGGAAGCGACAGGCGACGGCCCATGTATTCACCCTCGCGCGGCATGCGGACGCGGTGGAGCGTCGATTGCAGCTGATCGTCCGACCAGCGCATCAGCATGTCGCCGATATTGCAGGTGATGTAGCCGTTGCGCGGCGGCACGTCGGTCCATTGGCCGGTCGCGGCGTCCTTGCCGGGGCAGACTTGCAGCCCGCCTTCGCCCTCTTTCTGGTGCAGGATGGTCAGGCAGTCAAAGTCGGAATGGGCGCCCGCACGCCACGCCTTGAAGTCCTCGGGCTGGGCGTTCTCCATCGACATGTAGTGGATCATCCGCAGGGTCGACTGATACTGATCGCTCGACGGGTCATGGGCCTTGGTGAAGAAATCCTCGGCAAAGCCCATCTTCAGTGCGAAGCAGGACAGGATGCGCATGCCAAGTTCCCAGTTCTGACGCTCGAAGCGCAATGCGCGCTCCTTGAAGCCGGGCAGTTCCGCTTCGGTTGGCCACTTGCCGTCCATCAGGGGGCGCGTCACCTGATAGCTTTCCTTGTTGTCCGGCGTTCCGGTCGAGGGCCGGACCTGGGCCTTGAATTCCCAGCCCGCATTCGTGCCCTTGGGCATCGGGTATTGCGCCTTGATCTCTTGCGGCAGTTCGAAGAACTCCCATGCGTTGTCGAAAGCCGCGTCGATGTCTTCTTGCGGGATGCCGTGGTTATAGACCTGGAAGAAACCGATATCGGTCGAGGCCGCCCAAAGCGCATCGGCGATCTCGTGCTTGCGGTTCTCGAAATCCGAAAGGTCGATCGCTGGAACGGCCCGCTCGACGGTGGTGCCCTCGCCGCCGATGGTGGTTTCCTTGTTCAGCTCGGCCAGAGCGTAGTTTTCGTTGGACATTGCAGTCTCCTTTGATGCCGTTTCCGGCGGTGGGGGAGCAATTTCCGGACCCGATAGGGCCTGAACGCTTCTACTCCGGGGCGAAATCAGCGGGTTTCCTTGGGCAGGCTCCAGGGAAACAGACGTTTCTGGATCTGGACGACGGCCTGGAACAGGGTCAAAGACATGGCGGCCAGCACGATCAATCCGGCCCAGGCCTGCGGCAGTTTGAACATCGAGGTCGAGAACTGGATGAAATAGCCAACACCCGCCTCGGCGGCGACAAATTCGGCCACGACTGCCCCGATGACGGCAAGCGTGATCGAGATCTTCAGTGCCGAGAAGATATAGGGTACGGCATAGGGCAAGCGGATCTGGGTCATCTCGCGGCGCGAAGGTGCGCGCAGGCTGCGTGACAGCTCGATCAGTTCGGGCGGGGTTGCTGCAAGCCCGGTGGCCGTCGAGACCACAAGCGGGAAGAACGTGATCAGCGTCGTGATCACAACGCGCGGCAGGTCGCCAGCACCCAGCGCCACGATGATGATGGGGGCGATCGCGACAACCGGCGTGGACTGCACGATGACCAGCAGGGGATAAAGCGTCTTTGACAGGATCGCCGAACGCATCATCACCATGGCAAGCGGGATCGAGACGGCGATGGCCAGACCGAAGCCAAGCAGCGCAACCCTGAGCGTGGACCAGATATGGGTCAGCCAGCGTTCAAGGCCAATGGCGGTAAAGGCGTTCAGGATCGCGCTGGGGGCCGGCAGCAGGTAGGAGGGGATGGAAAAAAGGCGTGTCGCCGCCTCCCATAGCAGGATCGTTCCGACAAGCGTCAACCCGGTCGCAAAGCCGGGGAGCCGGGCCAGTTGTGACAAACTGCGGCGGTGCGGGTTCGGGGCGGGCTTTGCCGCCGTGGTTTCAGCCGGCTGGGAAGATGGCCGGACAAGAGCGGGACGAACCGGGGCAGGGCGCGGAGATGCGGCCCGGGCAGGTTGGGTCTGGGTCATCGCTTCCTCCATTTCACGCGGCCTCCCGTGCCATCAGCCTGTCTCGCAGGTCGGCTGTCAGGTCGAGCAGAGCGGGGTCCTTCATGCTTTCGGGGCCGCGAGGGCGGGAAACCGGCACGATATGTTCACATGCGACCGTGCCGGGGCGGCCCGACATCACCAGAACCCGATCGGCAAGCAAGGCCGCTTCGCTGACCGAATGGGTGATGAAGACGACGGTCTTCGGTTTCTCGGCAAAGATCCGCAGCAGATCGAAGCCCATGACCTCACGCGTCAAGGCATCCAGCGCCGAGAACGGCTCGTCCATCAAGAGAATGTCGGGATCCAGATGCAGGGCGCGGGCGATGCCCACGCGCTGCTGCATGCCGCCTGAAAGCTCTTCGGGAAGTCGCTTGCCAAAGCCTTCCAGCCCCACCATCGCCAGAAGCTCCTGCGCGCGTTCCCGGTCGCGCTGGGACACATGACCGGTCTTGTGCCGAACCGGAAAAACCACATTGTCTTCCACCGTGGCCCAAGGCAGCAGCGTGGGTTTCTGGAAGACGATGCCGATATCGTCCCGCGGCCCTGTTACGGGCATGCCGAAGACCTCGACCGCGCCGCTGGTCGGTGTGAGCAGCCCCGCGACCATCCGCAGAAGCGTAGACTTGCCGCAGCCCGACGGGCCCAGAATGGCAAGAAATTCATGATGGGCCACGTCGAAGCTGACGTCGCGCAATGCTTCCGTCTGTCCCGATCGGGTCTGGAAGACCTGTCCGAGACGGTCAAAGCGGATGGCGGGGGGCTGCTCGATCATCATTTCAGAGCAAGCATTTCGCGGGTTACGGTGGTTTCGACATCGTAGCTGGCCGGATCGATCCCCTGAGCCGCAGCGACGCGGGCCCAGGTCTCGGCAAGGCGACCGGGTTCGAACACCCCCAGACCGTCCTTTTCGGTCACCTCGTTATAGACCAGTTCCATCGCATCGGTCAGCGATCCCTTGACGTCTTCGGTGCCAAGCTCGGCCACGATATTGGTAACGGATTTCGCTGCCGCGTCGGGGTTATCCCGTGAGAACTCGACCGATTTCTTGTAGGCGGCGACGAAGCGACGGGCGACATCGGGCCGGTCCTTCAGGAAACTGTCATTCGCGATCAGCGAGGCGGAATAAAGGTTCAGACCCGCCGCAGACCATGGCAGCGCCTGAATTTCCTTGCCCGCCTCTTTGCCCTGGTTGGTGTATCGGGTGAGGTCCGTCATCCAGGCAACGATGCCATCGACCTGTCCGGTCATCAGCATCGGCCCCAGCGCGCCGGGATCGGCGTTCACGATCGTGACCTCATCCGGGGAAATGCCCGCATCCTTGAGCACCAGCGGCAGGTAGACGTTGGACGAAGTGAAGGGAGAGGTCGCGATCTTCTTGCCCTTCACATCCGCGACGGCGTCGAAGCCGCCACCCTTGACGGTGTAAAAGGCATGCGGACCCTTGTTGAAAACGGACATGATCGCGGTCACGCCGACTTTTTCCTGGGCGCGGGCGGCCATGAGTGCGCCGATATCGGCCACCCCGACGTCAGATGATCCGGCGGCAAGACGCGAGATGGCATCCGTCGAACCGCGACCCGAGGCGATTTCGACGTCCAGGCCTTCATCCTTGCAGAAGCCCTGGTCGATGCAGACATAGATCGGCGCCTTGTCGCCGCCGGGTAGCCAGTCGAGCTGGAATGTCACCTTGTCCGAGGCGAGAGCCGGGCTGGCCATCATGGCAAGCGCGGAGGCGAAGAGTATCTGGCGTGGAACGGGCAGGCTGGATGGCATGGTTGGTTTCTTCCTGTTGGTCATTTGTTGATCATTGCGTGCGCTTCGCAGAGCTTCTCATGTCCTCGATCGCCTTGACCGAATATCCGGCGGCAAGCATGTGGCGAAATGCGCAAGCGCGCTTCTTGCCGTTGTCACCTTGCAGACAGGCGAGGCAGCGATGCGCGCCGGTCTGCTGGACGATCTTTGGGCTGGTGTCGGTCTGTGCAGTTTGTTCGAACATCTGGACCTCGTTTCGACAGGTTTGACCGTCGAGCAATGTCCAGGATCATTTCCCGACCGCTTCTACTCGCATGGTCCCATGATGGGTGGACTGTCCCGATTTAGGCAACGGAAACGCGCCTATCTTGACATGTGTTATCGGTCTGCTGCCGTGTTGCAGCGCGTCTGACTGCAATTGAGGCAGACTTATAAAATCTTGTAATAAAAGCCAAAAATATCGATGCCGACGGTGCCGTGAAGCTGTCAGCTTCGCCGTTCATCTACCGGAAGCCAGATGTTCTAAAAATTGCTACAGGTAATCGGGAAAACGCGGCTTACGCGTCCTCAAAAACGGGACAGAGATAAAGCGGGCCCGGCCTATTTTCGGGCAGGAAGGCAGTGTGCGCCGGGCATGATCCCGCTTTCCCGCCCGTTCACTCTGGATGGGGCGGGAATGTCGAATGGCGCCTGCATCGATTCGAACCCCTTTGGCGCGCGACGACGATCGGTTGGAATGGAAACAGATGCGCTTCCTGGGGTTCAGGGCAGCGTCGAGTTCCAACCGCTCGGGGCGGTCTACCTGCACTTCAGTGTCTAACCCTTTTCTTTCTGATCTGACCTGATCCGCGCTTCGAAGGCCGTGGTGAAATCGTCAAACGAAGCAGCAAAAGACAGCAAACGTTCCTCGGGCCAGCCACCGGTAATCTCGCGGATCAGTTCCAGCTTTATCCGACTAATTTCGGCAAAGATCCGGTCACCGGCTTCTGTGCGCAGCAGGACTGCGCGCCGTGCGTCATGTTGCGAAACGGCGCGGATCAGGAACCCACGATCCACAAGACCGGCCACCAGCCTGCTTGCGCGAGACGGGTCGATATGCAGATGCCGCGCAATATCACCAACCGATACGTCTTCCGCTTGTGGGCAGTGGATAGGCCCGAGCAGCGTGCCGGGTATCACGCCCAATATATCCAGATCGGCCATGTCCAGGGCAGGGGCCAGATTTGTCAGGGCGATCCGGCTGAGCACACGCCGCCCGATCAGAACGCGAAACCGCGCCATCGCCGAGGAAATCATCTCGATACCGTCCTCGCGCATGGGGTCCTGCATGTTTCTGTGTCTCCTGAGAGCTGGCATATTATGTGCGGTTGACATATATTTGCGTTCAGCACATATATATCTCGTCAGTCATGGTTCCGCAATTGCCTGCGGATCACATCCGGGTTCCACATAAAATGTCTCAACAGCCACCTCTCAAGGCCGGGCCTGCAGGTCTGACCGATCGACGCCGGAAGGTTATCTTTTCGTTCCTGATGCTCAGCCTGTTCATGGCCACGCTGGACAATCAGGTAGTGTCCACCGCGCTGCCCACCATCATCGGCGAGTTCGGCGCAATCGAGCGTTTCGGATGGATCGGATCGGCATATCTGCTGGCGCAAAGCGCCATCATGCCGGTCTATGGCAAGTTGGGCGACCTGTTTGGCCGCAAATACGTCATGATGTTCGCGGTCGCTTTGTTCACGCTGGGTTCGGTTCTTTGCGGCCTGGCCTGGTCGATGGACAGTCTGATTGCTGCCCGTGCCTTCCAGGGCCTTGGCGCCGGAGGCATCATGGTATCGATCTTCTCGATCAACGCGGATCTGTTTGAGCCGCGGGAGAGGGCAAGATACCAAAGCTTTTCCAGCCTTGTGCTGATGGCATCGGGGTCCATCGGGCCAAGCCTTGGCGGCACGATGAGCCAGGCTTTGGGTTGGCGATCGATATTTCTGATCAATCTGCCCATCGGGATCGTCGCCTTGGTCGGTCTCGCGATCATGCTCCCTTCGCGGCGGCCCGAACGGCAGCCCAAGGTCGATTATCTGGGCGCACTTACCCTTGCCGTGGCGATTGCCGGCATCGTGCTTTGGGCCGATAGCCAATCGCTGTTTGGCTCACTCACCGCCGCGCCCGCGCTGGCGCTGCCGGTGCTCTCGGCGGCGGCGCTGGCGCTCTGGATCGCAATCGAGCGTCGCGCGCCTGAACCCATCATCCCGCTGAGCCTGTTTCGAGACCGCAACTTTTCACTTTTGCTCATCGTTGGCGTGGTCAGTGGCGGCATCGGGATTGGAATGGTCAACTACCACGCCCTGTTCCTGCAGATGACAACAGGGCTATCGCCGGCCCGAGCGGGACTGTTCTTCATCGCCATCACCGCCGGGATTGCCATGGGCTCGCTGACCTCCGGGCGGCTGATTTCCCGGACGGGGCGATATAAGCCTTGGCTGGTTCTCGGACTTTCTCTCACTGTCCTGTGCTTGATCTGCCTGGCGATGATGCCGGTCAATGTGCCGCTCTGGCTTGTCGCGACGGTTTTGCTTGCGCAAGGGATCGCGATCGGATTGGGTCAGCAGGCACCCGTGATCGGGGCTCAGATTGCCTCTCCGGCACAGGACGTCGGTGCTGCAACGGGTGCCGTGACGCTCTCGCGGATGGGTGGCGCCGCACTGGCCATCTCGGTCTATGGGGCGATCCTGACCGACCGGTTGATGAACACGGTCGTGCCCGGCGGCGGTTCCATCGAGAAAATGACGCCGGATCGGATGGCCACGCTGGCGCCAGCCGCCCGCGATGCCATCGCACTGGCATATCGAGGAGCCTTCGACTGGGTCTATTTTGCCGCAGTCATCATGGCAGGAACCGGCTTTCTTGCGGCAACGATGCTGCGGCCCGTCATGCTCTCTCCGGCCGAGCCTGTGGCGAAGCCCTCTCAGGCGATCGAGGCCTCGCCCGGTGCCGGCTGATCGGGCCTGCGCCGCCAGTCTGCCCGTTTCGCCAGAGGCTTCATGTCAACAGTGTGGGCAACGACAAAGGGCGGACCGCAGGGTCCGCCCTCATCATTCGATCAATGATCCGACCTGGCCCTGAGGGAACAGGAGATCCTCAGGGGATCAGCCTTGCGATGATCAGATCAGCGGCCTGCTCTGGCGTCATGTCCGTCGTATCGATCCGGATTTCCGGCGCATCCGGTGCCTCGTAAGGCGAATCGATGCCAGTGAAGTTCTTCAGCTGACCCGAGCGTGCCTTGGCGTAAAGCCCCTTCACGTCACGCTCTTCCGCCACCGAAAGCGGCGTATCGACAAAGACCTCAAGGAACTCGCCGGGCTGCATCATGCCGCGCACCATGTCGCGTTCCGAGCGAAACGGCGAGATGAAGGCGGTGATCACGATCAGGCCCGCATCGGTCATCAGCTTGGCGACCTCGCCGACGCGGCGAATGTTCTCGATCCGGTCGGCTTCGGTGAAGCCCAGATCCTTGTTCAGGCCGTGACGCACGTTGTCGCCGTCAAGCAGGAAGGTGTGGCGGTTCATCCGCGCCAGCTTCTTCTCGACGATGTTGGCGATGGTCGATTTGCCCGAACCCGAAAGACCGGTCAGCCAAAGCACGGCAGGCTTCTGGTGCTTCATCTTGGCGTGATGCTCGCGCCCGATATCGGTCGCCTGCCAGTGGATGTTCTGGGCCCGGCGCAGCGCGAAATGGATCATCCCGGCAGCGACCGTGTGGTTGGTCATCTTGTCGATCAGGATGAAGCCGCCAAGGTCGCGGTTCTCATCATATGGCGCGAAGGGAATTTCGCGGTCCGTGGTGATGTTCGCGACGCCGATGGCGTTCAGGTCGAGCGTCTTCGAGGCCAGATGTTCCTGGGTGTTGACGTTGACCTCGTATTTCGGGGCATGAACCGTGGCCGAAACCGTCTGGGTGCCGATTTTCAGCCAATAGGCGCGACCCGGAACCAGCTCTTGTTCATCCATCCAGACAAGGGTGGATTCGAACTGGTCCGCCACTTCCAGCGGCGACTGTGCAGCGACGATCACCGAACCGCGCGAACAGTCGATTTCGTCTGCAAAGGTGACGGTGACGGATTCGCCGGCCACAGCCAGATCGCGGTCGCCTTCAAGGCTCACGATCCGCGAGATGGTCGAGGTCTTGCCCGACGGAAGGACGCGGATCTTGTCACCCGGTTTTGCAGAACCGCTGGCAACCAGTCCGGAAAAGCCGCGGAAATCGAGGTTCGGGCGGTTGACCCATTGAACCGGCATGCGGAATGCCTTGGTCTGCTCGACCGTCGAGTCAAGCTCGACCGTTTCAAGATGCGGCAGCAGGGCCGGGCCGTCATACCAGGGCGTATTGTCGCTGGGGCCGGTGATGTTGTCACCCTTGAAGCCCGAGATGGGCATCGCGGTGAACTCGGTAATGCCGATGCTCCGCGCGAATTCGCTGTATTCTTCGACGATCTTGTCAAAGGTCGCCTGGTCGTAGCCGACAAGGTCCATCTTGTTCACCGCCAGCACGATATGGCGGATGCCCAGAAGATGAACGAGATAGCTGTGACGGCGGGTCTGCGTCAGGACACCCTTGCGCGCGTCGATCAGGATGACCGCGAGGTCGGCGGTCGAGGCGCCCGTGACCATGTTGCGGGTATACTGTTCGTGGCCGGGCGTGTCTGCGACGATGAACTTGCGCTTTTCGGTCGCGAAGAAGCGGTAGGCCACGTCGATCGTGATGCCCTGTTCGCGCTCGGCCGCAAGGCCGTCGACGAGAAGGGCGAAGTCGATTTCCTGTCCCTGCGTGCCAACGCGCTTGCTGTCGGCTTCCAGTGCGGCAAGCTGATCCTCGAAGATCATCTTGCTGTCATAGAGCAACCGCCCGATCAGGGTGGATTTGCCATCATCGACCGAGCCGCAGGTGATGAAGCGCAGCATGGTCTTGTGCTGATGCGCCTCGAGATAGGCGTCGATGTTCTCGGCGATCAGAGCGTCGGTCTTGTAGATCGGTTCTTGGGTGTTCATGGGTCACCTGATTTCGATATGGAGGGCCGGAGACGAGGCGAAAGGCTCAGAAATAGCCTTCCTGCTTCTTCTTCTCCATCGAGGCGGCCTGATCATGGTCGATCGCGCGGCCCTGACGCTCGGAGGTCGTGGTGAGCAGCATTTCCTGGATCACTTCGGGCAGGGTCTGCGCTTCGCTTTCGACCGCGCCGGTCAGCGGATAGCAGCCCAGCGTACGGAAGCGGACCGACCGCATTTCGGGCGTCTCGCCATCTTCCAGCGGGAAGCGCTCGTCATCGACCATCAGGATCAGCCCGTCGCGCTCGACCGTGGGACGCGGCGCAGAGAAATAAAGGGGAACGATCTCGATCCCTTCGAGATGGATGTATTGCCAGATATCAAGCTCGGTCCAGTTCGAAATCGGGAAGACGCGAACGCTTTCCCCCTTGGCCTTGCGGGCGTTGTAAAGCCGCCAGAGTTCGGGACGCTGGTTCTTGGGGTCCCAGCGGTGATTGGCCGAACGGAACGAGAAGACGCGTTCCTTGGCACGGGATTTCTCTTCGTCGCGGCGCGCGCCGCCGAAGGCAACGTCAAAGCCGTATTTGTCCAGCGCCTGCTTGAGGCCCTCGGTCTTCCACATGTCGGTATGCAGCGAACCGTGGTCGAACGGGTTGATGCCCCGCGCAATTGCCTCGGGGTTCTGGTAGACAAGGAGTTCCATCCCCGCATCCTTCGCGGCCTTGTCGCGCAGGGCGTACATGTCGCGGAACTTCCATGTCGTGTCGACGTGCAGCAGTGGGAAAGGCGGCGGCGACGGGTAGAAAGCCTTCTTCGCCAGATGCAGCATGACGGCACTGTCCTTGCCGACGCTGTAGAGCATGACGGGGTTTTCCGCTTCGGCGACAACTTCACGCAGAATGTGAATGCTCTCCGCCTCGAGGCGTTGAAGGTGAGTGAGGGTTTTCTGGTTCATTCGAAATTCTCTTCAAAAACCTGATTGACCGAGCAGTAACCGGCGGGCTAAGCATCTTAACCCCCCATTTGGGGGGCAAATGGACGAGGTGGCGCCATTTCCGCGGAATCCGATACTCTCAAGGCACTTTTTGCCGACGCTGCTCAAAATTCGGGCGTAGAACATGGCTCGGAGCAGGGACCATGGGACCTGTTCCTGGGAAAACTTGTGCTGCAGACGCGCGCAGAGGCAGCGACATTTCGGATCGACTGGCCGGGCGCCCGCAGCCAGGCATGGTCTGCCGCGCGCGAAGTCGGGCTGGCAGACGGCACTCTGCGGCAAATGCGACCGGATCGGGTCTATTCGCAGGTGGATCTGCCGGGGTTTGAGGATCGGTCAGAGCCCCTGCGCGCAATGAAATGCGGCTTTCGGACCGGGGGACACGCCGTCATAGTCCTGAGCCGGCAAGGTCAGGATTTTCGGGCAATCGACGGGGTACATCTTTCGGAACTGGCGCCTTTCGTCAGCCAGGCTGTGCAGATCTGGCAGGATCTGAGTCTGGAACGTGCCAGGGCGCTCCGGGAACGGCGGATGAATGTTGATCTGGGTGCTGGATGGGTCATCTTCTCTCCGCTCGGAAACGTTCTCGACATTGCGCCCCAGGCCCGGGTCTGGCTGGAAGACGTGGATGGGGTGCGCTTGCGCGCGGGCGGGCGGCTGGAGTTTCACAACGGTGAGACGGCTTTGGAGTTCCGCCGAGCCATTGCTGCGGTCCAATCACCCGAAACTGCGACGGTGACGGTCGCCTTGTCCGATGATCCGCGTATGGAGTTGCGCCTGCGCGCCGGTCTGCACGAGGGAGAGAAAATCATCACTGGCTCGATCCGGCTTGCGCAGTTCGCGAGGTCCCTTGACGCCAGAAATGTCGCCAACAGCCTGGATCTCAGCCACAGCGAGGCGCGCCTCGCGATCCTGCTCTGCGACGGGTTCAGCCTGCAGGAAGCCGCCGCAGAGTTGGGCTGGACGTCCGAAACGGCACGCAGTTGTTCCAAGCAGATATTCGCCCGAATGGGCGTAACCGGCCAAGGCGGCGTCCTGCGCAGGATGCTCGCGGGCAGCATGTGGTTTTCGTGAAAACGGCGGACCCGTCGGGTCCGCCGCATGCATGTTCTGGACTGGTCGAGCTGATTTCGCTCAGGCCGCCTTGGCGTTAGCCATCAAGCCATGATGTTCGATGATCGTTGCGGCCGAACGCGGCAACGGGGCGCCGTCGCCGACGCGACGAAGCTGCAGCGCTGCGGCCTCGGCCTCGGTCAGTTTGCGGGGCAGTTCAAAAACAAAGGCCACATCGCCCAGCTTCGCCGCGGCGAGATCGTGGCGCGGACGGCAGGCCAGCACGGTTCCCAGGACCTCGTCACCCAAGGCAACTTCAAGCACGACCGGCTGGACAGGGTTCGCCTCATCCCGGGCCCAACCCTCGATCCGGTCGAGCTTCGTGACGCGGTCCAGATGGCCCTGCAGCCGCCCCTGAAATCCGGGCAGGCCGGTGATCGTCTGTCCATCACTTGCACGGCGCACGACAAGCCGCCGCAGCTCGGCGGTCGAGAGTACGGATGCCCCCGAGAAGACGAACCCCATCCGGTTCGCATTGCGCTGTTCGGGACCGGTCAGGCAGGCGATGGTTGTGCCGATCACCTTGCCATCAAGCACGACCTCAAGCGCAATCGGATGTCCTGGGTGAGAGACATCGCGCGCCCAACCGGTCACGTAGGCAGGGGCCGCAACGCCTTCGATCCGACCCTCGATGGCACCCGAATGGCTGATCGTGCCGGCATTCAGTGCGCGTTTCGCCATCGCAATAAGCGCTGATTGAAAGCTGGGCCCGGAAATCGGGCGCGGCGCGCAAAGAAGCGGCTCGCTTGGGGCCACATGATCGGGGAAGCTTGCGCGAAACTCTGCGACATTGTCGAAGCTGTCCCGGAAGTCGCCGCAATCGGCGAAGCTTTCTGACCATGCGCCATCGGCAAGAACCAAATCGTGCGCGCCGAAGTCGATCTGGAAATAGTCCAGTTCGTCCTGCAGCGGTGCGCGGGTCACGGTGATCCCGTTGACCAGATTGGCGGCCAGAACCAGGATTTCACCGATCAGCATCGAATGACCTTGGCTCACGAACAACGGTCGGCGCGGCATGCCTTCCGAAATCGATCCGGGTGCAAAGCAAATGGCGCGTTCCTTATGCGCACTTGCGCCGTCAAAGTGCTGATGGCCGATCCAGCGGATCTTCCGCAGGCCACCGAAGCGGCAGACGATCGAGTCACCCTGGCGCAGATCCTCGATCGCGATTTCGCCGCGCTCGGTCAGGATCATGGTACCGCGCCGATAACAGACGGCCGTGTCCTCTTGCGGTTGGCGCTGCGCCAAGGAAAGCGCGCTGCTGACATCCGAGAAGGTCAGCTCACCCGCGCCACCCGCTGCGGGATAGTACATATCGGTCGGTGTCGTGCCGAAGCTCTTGCCGATATCGAGGATCAGATGCGATGCACCGCCGCCCTGACCTTCGAAGACAATGTAATTTTCGCCTTCTCCCAGACCCGAGACCAGATCGGGCTTCGGAGCGAGCTGAGTAAAGACATAACCCTTGCCAGAAGCGGGCCACCCTTCTTCACCGGTGGAGGGGTCGCCATCCGTATCGAGGGAGGGGTCATATTTCTGAATGGCCCAGAATTGACCATTGCTGAACCCGTCGGCGCTGTTGTTGATGTTCTGGACCCAGACCAGACGGTAGTAATCCGTCGAGGTTCCGACAGCCGTGACACCCTTGAGATTCATGCCGAAATTGGCGTCGTTCGGGTTGCCCTGGTTGGTCGGCTGCGACGTCAGGGTGGCGAGATGGTCGCCGGTAAAGATAATCGGGCCTGTGTAGGGCATAAGCCTATCCTTTTCTGGCCAATGTTACTTTTTAACGCAATCGGTAATAAACGATATCGTGCCAGAAATTCACTTCGCGCCGCGGAGTTTCTAATTGAGGCGACCTAAAGTCCCGACGTCTATCGACCATGAGCATCTGATATCAGGGGAGAAGAGAAGAAGTGAACCTGACTTTATGGATATGGTCTTTTTGGACATGTTCATCGATGCAACAATATGAAATAAAAAGAAAGATATTGCATACAGCGAAACCAGGCAGAACCTGTACTTTGTCAGGTCAGATACCGGACGCCACAACCTGAAAGAGAGCTTCCGCCCCGCTTGAACTGTCTTTTGCAGCATTTATGAATTAGCGCCGCATTCAAGTTGGGGGAAGGCAGATAAACGCGGAGAACTTGGTATGGCACTCAGGGATCGTTTCCGGCTAGTAATAAGGGCAAGCCATTTTTTGCCATGCGGGGCCCGCACTCTTGAACTTTCGTTTCCTGCATTCCTCAGATCTTCACTTGGGCAAGCCCTTCGGCTCCTATCCCGAGGCGATCCGCAACCGTCTGCGCGATGCCCGGCATGACTGCATCGCGAAGTTGGCCGAGGCAGCCCGCGCGCGCGGCGCAGGAACGATTCTGTTGGCCGGCGACACCTTCGACGCCGAGACGCCATCCCCCGAGACATTGCGCCATGCCCTACGTGCCATGGCAGCCGCGGAAGACATCCGGTGGGTGCTGCTGCCGGGCAACCACGACAGCCTTGCAGCATCCGAACTTTGGCGCAGGATCGTCTCTGACGGTCCTGGGAACCTGAGTCCGGTGACCTCATCGGCGCCCCTTCCGCTTGGTGGCGGGGCGATGCTGCTTCCCGCGCCTTGCACCCAGCGGCGCCCAGGGCGCGATCTGACCGAGGCAATGAATGCTGCAACCCCGGAAGGGACGCTTCGGATCGGATTAGGCCACGGCGCCATCACCGATTTTTCCGGTGAGGAGGGAAGCACGGGCATCATCCCGCCCGATCGGGCAAGGATTTCCGGGCTGGACTACCTGGCTCTGGGCGATTGGCACGGGCGGATGCAGGTCGGTCCAGCCACCTGGTATTCCGGAACGCCCGAGGCTGATGGTTTCAAGCATGACATGGCAAGCGGTGCGCTCTTCATCGAACTCTCACCCGTCCCTGTTGTTGAAGTGGTTTCGACCGGCCGGTTCAGTTGGCAGATCATGCCCATCGAGCTTTTGCCGGGGGAGGAGCCTGTGGAACGGCTTTCTCGGATACTGCCGCCGATCGAGAGCCGCCGCGATCGCATGTTGCGCTTGGTTGCCCGGGGGCGCCTTCCGCTTCCTCGGATTGCCGAACTTGAAACTGAAATCGCGGCGATAGGGCCCGATTTCGGCTGGTTCGACAGCGATCTGTCGGCCCTGATCACGGAAACTCGTCCCGATGATCTGGATCAGATCGACCGAGCTGGGGCGTTGCGGCAGGCGGCAGAGGCGCTTCTGGAGGAGGCGGGGGACGAAAGGTTGACCCTTCCCCAGCGCGAGATCGCCAATATGGCGCTTGCCAGGCTCTACTCGCTGGCACTTGAGGAAGAGCAATGAAGATCCGCGCGATCGAACTGACCAATGTGCGCCGCTTTGCAGGCCGTAAGGCACGGATCGACCAGATAAGCGATGGAATAACCGTGCTGTCCGAGCCGAATGAGTTCGGCAAATCCACTTTTTTTGACGCGCTTCATGCGTTGTTCTTCGAGCGCCATCGCGGCACGAAACAAGCTGTCAAGTCGCTTCAGCCCCATTCGGCAGGCGCGCCGGAAGTGGCGATCGAGATCGACCTGCCGCAAGGTTGGTTCAGGATCGAGAAGCGGTGGCTTTCCCGCGCCACCGCGCGGGTGCTTGA
The DNA here is from genome assembly GCF_031822435.1 of Paracoccus sp. MBLB3053. Lineage (NCBI taxonomy): Bacteria > Pseudomonadati > Pseudomonadota > Alphaproteobacteria > Rhodobacterales > Paracoccaceae > Paracoccus > Paracoccus aurantius. Next base: position 250,917 of record NZ_JAVQLW010000003.1, read on the forward strand.
TGCACACGGCAGGATCCTCGCTCAGGACGACGAGGCCGAGGCATGGATAGATCAGCTTCTCGGCAATGGGCTGGCAGGGCCTACGGGTCTGCTTTGGGTGCGACAGGGGTTGCTCGGGCTCGAGCCGGAAGGGACCACGGCCAGCGACAAGAACGAACGCGAGCGTGGGCTGAAGACACGGCGCGACTTGCTATCCTCGGTTGCGGGCGAAATCGACACGATGACGGGCGGTCGTCGGCTGGACAAGGTCTTGTCGCGCGTTGGCCATGAACTCGGACGTCTGGCGACCAGCACCCAGAAACCGAAGGCTGGAGGAGAATGGGCAAGGGCGGCAGAGGAGTTGGCAAGCCTCCGGTCCCGCGAGACCGAATTGGCCGCAAAGGCCGCCAACCTTTCAGAAAGCCTGGCCCGGCGTTCGGAAATAAATCGGCAGTTGCGAGAACTGAACGATCAGGATGCCGAACGTGCACGCAAAGACGCTCTGACGAAAGCTCAGGATACTCAGGCACAAGCAATCGCTCATGCGGATCGGCTTTCCGAGGCACAGAAGAACCTGAGGCTTGCCCATCTGACGATGACAGGAACCGCAGACGAAATCACAAGGCTGGAGAAACTGTCACTGCGCCTTTCCGCAGCCGAAGACGATACCAGGCAAGCGACCGCGAAAGCCGCCGAGAGCGCCGCAAGAGCCAAAGACCTCGCCGCAGCGGACCGAGCCGCAGCGGAGCAGTTCGAGCTTGCGCGAAATCATGCGGTGAGCCTTCGAAACAGGTTGGCGGCAGCGCAGCGTGGACAGCTTGCTCAGTCCGCGCGCCTTCGCTGCCAGCAACTGGAGGTAACCCTGGGCCGAGCGGAGGAACTGAGGCGCGAGATCGAGGCGAACCGCGCCTTTCTTGCTCTCTGCAAGGTGACACCAGAAAGAGTGCAGGGGGTCGAAGCCGCGCGCGAGTTGCGAGATCGGCTACAGGCCCAGATCGAAGCGCAAAGCGTTCATGTCAGTCTTCGCTATGAAGGCGCGTCGCGGGTCCATGACGAAAGCGGCGCGGCCATCGAAGGGGTGGTTCAGGTCACTGCAGCACGAAGCTTCCGCTTGCCGGGGATTGGCACGATGGTGATCGATCCCGGCAGGAACTCGGCCGAAACGCTTGCGGTGAAGCTTGCGGACGCGGAAACCAAACTTGCCGCGAAACTCGACGACTGCGGCTGCTCAACGATCGCCGAGGCGCGCCAGAAACTGGCGGAGGTTGAACGGATCGAACGGGCGAACCAGACATGTGGGGCAATGCTGGACCAGATTGCCCCCGAGGGGCTGGACCAGCTCAGGCAGGAAATCGCGATTACCGAGGCGCGTGCGACGCTGAGCGGAACCGAACTGGAAGCACCAGAAGAGATCGAAGCCGTACTGGAAGCCGCGACGCAAGTGGAGGATGAGACGAGAAACCTGGCCACGGAAGCGCATCTCCGAGCCATTCGTGCGGGCGAGGAGCGCGCGGCGGGGCAGTCAGCCCAGCAGGCGGCCGCACGTACCCTTGAGGATTTTCAGGCCGAAGCGGGCGATGTGTCCGAACTGGGAAACCGGCTCAATGCATTGCGCGCTGCTCTTGTCTCGCAAATCGCCCATCACCGCGAGGCCGAGGCGATAGCTGCCAGACTACGGGATTGCGCCCCGGATCAGGAGACGATCGGCGCGGCTCTTGCGCGTGCGCGTTCTGTCGTGGAACAGGCGAACGCGTCCCGCGACCGGCTTCGCAACGAGCAGGCGACATTGAACGGGTCGATCGGCGCGCTGGCAGATCAGGGGATCGAAGAGGAATTGAACGAGATCCGTGGTCGCCTTGAAGCCTCGATCGTACGCGAGCAACGCTATGCGACCGAAGTTCATGCCCTTGCACGGTTGCGCACGGCACTTGAGGATGCGAGACGTAGCGCCCGCGACAGTTATTTTGCTCCTGTGATGCGCGAACTGACCCCTTTGCTTGCGCTGATTCATCCTGATGCCGAGCTGCGCATAGATGACCAGTCTCTCTTGCCCGCCGCGCTGACGCGGATGGGCCAGATCGAAACGCTGGACATCCTGTCCGGCGGAACCCGCGAGCAGATCGCAATTCTGACCCGGCTGGCCTTTGCTCGGCTGTTGTCACGGTCAGGTCAGCCGGTTCCGGTCATTCTGGACGACGCTCTGGTTCATAGCGATGACGAGCGTATCGAGGCGATGTTCACTGCCTTGCATCGCGCCGCAAGGGATCAGCAGGTACTTGTTCTGACCTGTCGGCAACGCGCGTTTGCCGCACTAGGAGGAGAGCGGGCCCATGCCGAGATCACTGCTATCTGATCATCAATCCGGTTCTGGCATGGGCAGCGGGTAGGAGATGATCAGTGTCAGGTCGCTGCTTCCGACCTGGTGAATTCCGACCTCTTGGCCCGAAAAGAGATAGGCCGCCTGACCTGTCGTGATCGTCCGTGTGACCCCATCGGCAAAAACTTCGCCTTCGCCTTCGAGCACATAGTAGACTTCGTCATGCGCAATGAGATGCGCCCCGATCGCCGCTCCCGGGCGGAGAATGCGCTTGCGGAAATCCATGGTCCGGTTGGGGACTTCATCTGATATGCGAAAGGCCACGGAAATGCCGATCGCGCCATGCGGCGTCGCTTCCTCGCGCATCACGTCCATTTCATCGACGATAATCATTTCGCGGTCCTGATTTGGATTTCATAAATCAAACGAGATCAATCATATAAAACCATATCCTGAATCTTTTCCAGATGCTGGGAGGATGATCTAGTCAAAGCTGACGCTCACCTCGGGATCGCCTGGCAAGCCATGGTAAGTTACCTTCACGGCAAGCCCCGGCTTGGGGAGCAAAAGAGGGCCGAAAGACCCAACGCTCACAAGATCCCCGGCCTTGAAGCGGACACCGCTTTGCAGAAGCCACAGAAGCGAATTCAACGGATTGCCCAGTACGGCTGCGCCGGGTGCTCTGGCCAGTTCCTGTCCTTGCGCATCCGTGACGACAACCTGCATCTCGGCCAGCTTCTTTTCGAAGGCTTCATCATGCACGACAGGCAGGGCGTCCCCCAGCACGCCTTTTCTGGCCCCTACGTTGATCGCGGTGATGGAAGGGGCCGTCAACGACCTTGGATCGGCCACCACCAGATCGGGCAGTTCGATGAAAGGGTGAATGGCCGAGAGGTGAGCCAGAACATCCCCAGCCGTCTTTGCATCATTGATTGCGGCGTCCGCAACGACAAGGATCAGGTCGGCTTCGAACCGGGGCAGGGCCGCAAAACCTGAAGGTACGGACGCTCCGTTCGGCAGCATCATGGCGGCATACAGCACGCCGCGGACCGGCTCTGTAGCGTTGAAGGCGTCCTGCGCGGGTTTGCTGGTCAATCCGGCCTTGTAGCCGACAGGCGCGCCCCATTCCCTGGAAAGGATGTGAACAAGCTTGTCCTGGGCGCAAAGGGCGTCTTCCATGCTATCGACAGCTGGGGTCGGGGAAGGGGTGGCCGACAGGATGCTGCGGGCCAGCATCGCGATTGTCGCGTCATCGGGGCATTGCGCCATCAACGGGGCCGCCAGCCATATCGGGGTAATCAGAGCAGCGCTCCAAAGCAGTTTTCGCATTTCCTGACATCCTCCGGGCAGGATCGAAACTCGTCCCGACTATGCCACGAAATGCTTTGCCCGGAATGGGAAAACTGCCGATCCTGAGTTGGGAAGGACGCCTGCCGCAGACGAAACTGGGGGCGGGCAGGCCGGGGCGGGGAAGGATCAGGGGAACGCACCATACGGCCCGCCGTTGTTCTTTTCGCAGATGCAGAAAAGATGGAGGGCTCATGCCGGAGTGGATCGAAACATTGCTTGTCTTTCTTCCGGCGCTTCTGCTGGCTTGGGCAGGATGCTTCTTGCTCTATCGGCTCGCGGCGAGGGCGCTGGTGCATCGGGACGAATTCTGGCGCTCTCTGCTCGCGCGGACCCGGGGACCGGTCCAGATGGGCATGATGATCCTTGCCGTGTCGTTTGCGGCGAACGCGACACCCCTGCCTGCGCGCGAGGGACAACTGCTTCGGCATGCGTTGTTGCTTGCGTTCATCGCCTGCGTGACGTGGTTCATCAAGACGATGCTTGAGATCTGGACAACCCTGCATCTGCGCCGGTTTCGCATCGACGTCGAGGACAACCTGCTCGCGCGCAAGCACGTCACCCAAAGCCGCATCCTGCAACGTGTCGGCTCGGGCATCATCGTGGCGGTCGGGTTCAGCGCTGCGCTGATGACCTTTGACGATGTCCGGCAATATGGCGTCAGCCTTCTTGCCTCAGCGGGTGCGGCCGGTATCGTGCTGGGCCTTGCCTTGCAGCCGGTGCTCCGTAACCTTCTTGCCGGCATCCAGCTTGCCGTGACCCAACCGATCAGGATCGACGATGCGGTGATCGTCGAGGGTGAATGGGGGAATGTCGAGGAGATCACGTCCACTTATGTGGTTGTTCGCATCTGGGACAAGCGGAGGCTCATCGTGCCGCTGAACTATTTTATCGAGCAGCCCTTCCAGAACTGGACCCGAAGCGACGCGACGCTGATAGGTTCGGTCATGATCTATCTCGATTACGGCGTATCGGTTGCCGATCTGCGCGCCGAGGCCGAGCGGATCGTGCGCGCTTCGCCCCTGTGGAATCGCGACGTTTTCGCGTTGCAGGTGACGGATTTCCGCGAACGTGAGGTTGAAGTCAGGATACTCGCCAGCGCGACCCATGCTGCCAAGGCGTTCGACCTGCGCTGCGAGATCCGCGAAAAGCTTCTGGACTATCTGCAACGCGAACAGGCGCGCGCCCTTCCAAGGTCACGGACGGATCTGATGGTGGGGACCGAGCAGTCCCGGCAGGCAATCGAGGCCATCGCCTGAGGCGAGCTAGTCGATCCTCTCTTTCGTGGCTTCATCAAAGATGACCGCGCGCGAAACATCCATCTGCACCTGTGCGATTTCCCCTGGGCGCGGGTCGGCGGTCGCAGGCAGTCGCGCGGCCAGAAGTGCTCTTTCGAGTTTCATCCAGATATAGATGTCAGAGCCGGTCGGCTCGACGATCTCGACCGGCAATGCCAGAGCAAATTTCGCCTCGGTCTCCACTGAGACCCCGATGTTTTCTGGCCTGATGCCATAGATGACCCGCCGTCCCGGGACCATGGGGGCCGTCAGAGGGATGGCAATCTCGGGTGCCGCATCGCTGATGAAGTCCCTTCCGCGATCACCGACGCGGCCGGGCAGCATGTTCATCGCGGGCGAGCCCATGAAATCTGCGACGAACATGTTCGCCGGTCGATTGTAAATCTCGGCAGGGGTGCCGGCCTGCTGGATCACACCTTCCTTCATCACCACGATTTGGGTCGCAAGGGTCATCGCCTCGATCTGGTCATGCGTCACATAGATGATCGTGGCCCCGGTCTGCTGATGCAGACGCTTGATCTCTGCACGCACCTCGACCCTCAGCTTCGCGTCGAGATTCGAAAGCGGTTCGTCGAACAGGAACAGGCGCGGATTCCTGACCAGGGCGCGAGCCATCGCGACGCGCTGCCGTTGGCCGCCTGACAATTGTCCGGGACGGCGGTCAAGCAGATGTTCGATCTGCAATGTGCCCGCGACGGCACGGATGTCCTTCTCGCGCTGCGGCTTGGGCGTTCCCGCCATTTCCAGCGGAAATCCGATATTCTGCGCAACCGTCATGTTCGGGTAAAGCGCGTAGGATTGGAAGACCATCGCAATGTCGCGCCTGGAAGGATGAAGGCCAAGCACGCTGGCTCCATCGATCCTTATGTCACCAGAGGTCGGGGGCTGCAGGCCGGCAATGGCATTCAGCAGCGTGGACTTGCCACAGCCCGAAGGGCCGACCAGAACCAGAAAGCCCCCTTTCTCCAGCGAGACATCTATCCCTTTCAGGATCTTGTGCCCGCCGATCGTCCGCTCGAGCTGCTCAATTTCGATGAATGCCATGAACTATCCCTTGACTGCGCCAGCCATGAGCCCGCGCATGAAATACCGCCCCGCGACGATATAGACGACCAGAGTGGGCAGGCCCGCGATCATCGCCGCAGCCATGTCCACATTGTATTCCTTGACCCCTGTCGACGACGACACGAGGTTGTTCAGCGCCACTGTCATTGGCGCACTTTCCCCGGCGGCAAAGGACACGCCGAACAGGAAGTCATTCCAGATATTCGTGAACTGGTAGATCACGCAGACCACGATGATCGGTGCCGATGACGGCAGCAGGATGCGCCAGAAGATCGTGAAGAACCCCGCCCCGTCCATCTGTGCCGACTGCACCAATTCGCCGGGAAAGGATTCGTAGTAGTTTCGAAAGAAGAGCGTGGTGAACCCAAGCCCATAGACGACATGGACAAGCACCAGCCCCGCCGTGCTGTTGGAGAGCCCAAGCTGGCCCAGGACCCGCGCCATCGGAATGAGCACCGACTGGAAAGGGATGAAGCAGGCGAAAAGCATCAGCCCAAAGACGACCCTGTGCCCCGGAAAACGCCACTTGGTCAGGACGTAGCCGTTGAGCGCCCCGAGCGCGGTCGAGATCAGCACGGCAGGAACCACCATGCGAAACGAATTCCAGAAATAGCCCTTGATACCTTCGCAAGTTACCCCGATGCAGGCGCTGCCCCAGGCTCGAAGCCAGGGTTCGATGGTGGGATCACGCGGCAGCGCAAGAATGTCGCCGCCGCGGATCTCGTCCAGGGATTTGAACGAGGTCGAAAGCATCACGAATAGTGGTGTGAGATAGATCGCGGCAAAGATCACAAGCAGACCGTAAATCACCACGCGGTTCATCAGTGACGGCCCGGCAGCCGTGGCAATTGCCGATTCGCGCGTGCTCATCGCTGGCCCTCGCGCAATTCGGAGTAGAGATAGGGGACCATGATCGCGGCGATCCCCATCAGCATGATCATCGCCGAGGCAGAGCCCACCGCCATCTGGCTGCGCGTGAAGGTATAGGAATACATGAAAGTCGAAGGCAGTTCGGTCGCGTTGCCGGGGCCGCCACCCGTCAACGCGATGACAAGGTCGTAGGATTTGATCGCCATATGCGCCAGCACGATCACCGCGGACAGGAAGGCCGGGCGCAGCAGCGGAATGACAATGCGGCGGTAGATCGTGAAGCTCGAGGCACCGTCGACGGTTGCGGCCTTCAGCATCTCACTGTCGATGCCACGCAGACCTGCCAGGAACATTGCCATGACGAAGCCCGAAGCCTGCCATATGCCGGCGATCGCGACTGTGTAGATCGCCATGTCGGGTCGCACGAGCCAGTCGAAGGTGAAACTCTCCCAACCCCAGCCGCGAACGGTGTTCTGAATGCCCATGCCCGGGTTCAAGAACCACTTCCAGGCGGTTCCGGTCACGACGAAGGACAGGGCCATCGGATAAAGGTAGATTGGGCGCAAGACGCCCTCGATCCGGATTTTCTGATCAAGGAGAATGGCCAGAAACAGCCCCAGGGCGATGCAGATCACGATGTAAAGAGAGCCGAAGATCGCAAGGTTCTTCAAAGCCATGTACCAGTTCGGCTGGGCAAACAGCCGTTCATATGCGTCGAAGCCAGCCCATTTGTAGACCGGTAGAATACGCGAGGTCGACAGCGACAGAACCGCAGTCCAGACAATGAAGCCATAGACGAAGAAGAGAACCAGCGCAAAGGACGGGGCCAGGACCAGCCGTGGCAGCCAGTCCTGCAATCCGCGCCTGGTGTCGGTGGATGAAATGGACAAAAGGTTCCTCGCAGCTTGACCGGCAATGTGCCCGGACCGCGCGAGATCCGGGCAGCATCTGGTTACATCGCGGCGGCAACCGCCTCGGGCAGACGCTTGAGCGCGTCATCAGTCGAGATCTGCCCGTTCACATGCTGAGTCACGACGTCGAAGATCGCTTCCTTGACGGATGACGGCTGGCCGTGGCCATGGGCCAGCGAGCCGGCAAGCGTCCCACCCTGTGCCGCTTCGGCAAGATCCTTCATTCCCTTCTTGCCGCAATCATCGAATTCGGTATCGGGCACGTCCGTACGGGCGGGCACCGAGCCCTTGACCGTGTTGAAGGCAACCTGGAAGGTCGGGTCCTCGACGGCCGAGGCCATCTTCAACTGCGCCGCGCGCTTGTCCTCGTCGCCCAGGTCGAACATCACGAACTGGTCCGAATTGAACAGGACGCTGCCTTGGGTGCCCGGAAAGCGGATGCAGACGAAATCCTCGCCCGGCTTCTTGCCCGCGCGCAGGAACTCGCCCTTGGCCCAATCGCCCATTTCCTGCGCGCCAGCCGTGCCTTCGATGACCATTGCCGAAGCGAGGTTCCAGTCTCGGCCCGAGAAACTATCATCGAAATAGCTGCGCAGCTTCGTCATGTGGTCAAAGACCTTGCGCATGGTCTCTCCGCCCAGGGCCTCGGGGTCGGCGTCGATCACGGCCTTCTTGTAGAAATCCATCCCGCCCTCGGACAGCACGACCGCCTCCCACAGCGTGCCGTCCTGCCAGGGCTGGCCGCCATGGGCGAGCGGGGTGATGCCCTGTTCCTTGAAGTTGTCCAGCATGGCGAAAAGCTCGTCCATGTTCTCGGGTGGCTTGCCCCCGGCCTTGTCCAGCGCGGCCTTGTTGATCCAAAGCCAGTTCGTCGAGTGGACGTTCACGGGTGCGGCGATCCAATGGCCGTCATACTTCGAGAAATCCTGCAAGGCGGCGGGGATCACCTTGTCCCAGCCCTGTTCGGCGGCCAGATCGTCAAGGTTGCCCAAGACGCCCATCTCGGCCCAATCTCGAATATCGAAACCAAGCATCTGAACGGCGGTCGGAGGATCTCCGGCGGTAACGCGCGCCCGCAATGCGGTCATCGCCTGCACGCCCGAGCCACCTGCGACCGGCATGTCCTGCCAGCCCACCCCCTTCGAGGCGAGATCGTCCTTCAGCACGCCGAGTGCCGCGGCCTCGCCGCCCGAGGTCCACCAATGCAGGACCTCGACGCTTTCCTCGGCATGTGCGGCTGAAATGGCCATGACGGAAATGGCCGTTCCGGCCCACAGAAATCTACGCATGTTCTCCCTCCCTCAGCCGGCTCCCGTTCCGGCACGATATTTATAACGTTTTAAATGCGGGGCCTGTCAACAAGAGTGCAGAGCGGCAACCAGCTATCTTTTCGACATATTACCGAGATCTCTGTCTGTCTGATGCCGATCAAGATATTTACAACGATGCATGCATGACGAATCGCCTGCGGCAGGGGGGAAGATGACACGGCGGGACAGACCGACGCTGCGCACCATCGCGGCGCAGGCGGGCTTGGCGGTCACGACCGTATCGCGCGCCTTGGCCGACGATCCCAGGATCGCGCCCGAAACACGGGCGCGTGTCCGCCAGATCGCGTTGCAACAGGGCTACTCTCCCGATCGTGCCGCACAGCGCCTGCGGACCGGCAGGACGAACGTGATCGCCTTTCTTCTGAACCCGCATGAGGAAATCCTGGGCTACGGTCAGTCGATGATCCGCGGGCTTACCGAAGCGCTGCGCAGCACCCCCTATCATCTGGTCATCATGCCGGTCTTTCCCGATCGGCCGGTGGTCGAACCGGTTGAAAACATCCTCCGGAACCGCTTGGCCGACGGGGTGATCTTTTCCCGCACAAGTCCGGACGACCTGCGCGTGCGTCTGCTGCTTGAACATGGGTTCCCTTTCGTAACCCATGGACGAACGGAACTTGCCACACCCCATCCCTATGTCGATTACGACAATTTCGGCTTTGCCCAGGCTGCCGCGGCCCGTCTCATCGAACTTGGCGCGCGCAAGCCTTGCCTGATCCCTGCGCCGGCGAACATGACCTTTGCCCAGCATCTTTTCATGGGGTTCCAGCGCGGATGTGGCGCGGCAGGCATCGAGGGGAAAATCCTGTCAGGTATCACCCTTGATGCAGCACCCCAGCAGATTCACGCTCGAATTGCCGATCTGATCCGGAACGATTGCCTTCCCGACGGTTTCGTCTGTCCGGGCGAGGTCAGTGCCATGGCGGTTTATGCCGCCTGCAGCGATGCCGGGCGTGCGGATGACTGCAGGATCGTGATGAAACACACGTCCGGGGTTGCGAATATCATCCGCCCCCATTTCGACAGCATCTTCGAGGATCTCGCCGAGGCGGGCGAAACCATGGGCCGCTTTCTTCTGCGTGCGATTGCGGGCGAAGGGCCAGAAAAGCTGATGTTCCTGCAGCCCGCTGAACTGGTGGAAGGTGCGTCCCGATCGCCAGGCTAAAAGGGTAAGCTATCCGATCGTATAATCTGCTCAGCCGATCGGAGAATTCTCATGCGTCTGCTCCGGGTTCATGCTGCTTGGGCGTGAACCCGGAGGAGATATCCGATGAATGCCCCAATGGCCGTCGAGAGCGCCCGCAGCGTCGCAACCAGGTTCGCGGATTGCCGCGATCGAAGGATTGCATATCGCGAACTCGGCTCGGGCGAACCGCTGATCTTGTGCCTCAGATTTCGTGGGGTTCTCGACAGTTGGGACCCGGCATTCCTCGACAGCCTCGCCAAGTCCTTCCGCGTCATCACCTTCGACTATTCCGGACTGGGCCAGTCGACGGGCGAGCCAAGTTACCGCTCGGAAGCGCTGGCCCGCGATGCCATCGATCTCGCCGATGCGCTAGGCATCGAGAAGTTCGCGATCGCGGGATGGTCGCTGGGTGGCTTGGCTGCACAGGTTGTTGCCTGTCTCATCCCCGATCGCATTACCCATGCGGTCCTTATCGGCGCGGCTCCACCCGGTAAGGTCGAAAACCCGTCTGAGCCGATCTTCCTTGAGCGAGCCCTGAAGCCGATCAATGACCTTGAGGATGAAACAATCCTGTTTTTCGAACCCGCATCGCCCGAAAGCCGTGCGGCGGCGGCGGCATCCCGAAAGCGGATCGAAGAGCGCAGCGCAGATCGCAGTCCTGCCGTCGCGCCGGAAATCTATCTGAAGTTGCTTCAGGACCGCGCCGCAGAAGATGCCTTCCCGGATATTGATGGTTACGCCGAATTCCTTGCGAATGCGGGGATCCCAATTCTCGTGATCACGGGAGATCATGAGATCGTCTTTCCTGCGCCGAACTGGTTCGCGCTGAACAGGGTCTGGAAAAGCCTGCATCTGCTTGTGTTGCCGCAGATGGGGCATGGTCCCCAGCACGAGGTGCCCGAGATGGCCGCCGAATTCATCGCGAGCTTTGTTCGCCATCGCAGCAAATCCCAACCGGCCTGATCAAGCGGCCGCAGAAGTGAGGACGGCGGGAATGTCGAACACCATCGTGCTGATCCACGGAGCTTGGCTCAATTCGCTGTGCTGGGAGAACTTCAAATCCCGCTATGAAGGTGCGGGATTCACCGTGCTTGCGCCCGACTGGCCCCATGACGACCGCTCGCCTGGCGAGCTTCGCGCCTCGCCTCATCCGGAATTGGCAAGCCTGTCGCAACGCAAGATCATCGCACATTATGCCGCGCTCATCTCGCACCTGCCGGAAGAGCCCATTCTAATCGGTCATTCCCTGGGGGGCGTATTCGTCCAGCACCTGCTCGATCAGGGCCTTGGGGTTGCGGGCGTCGCCATCGACCCTGCGCCCACGCCGGGTGTTCGGCTTTATCCACATGCCATCCGATCGGCGCTGCCGGTATTTGGCGACCCGTTCAGTTGGCAAAAGGCCAAGGTCATGTCTCGCGCTTTCTTTGGGAACCGCTTCGCGCAAACCGCACCCCGCGATCAGGTCGATGCGCTTTATGATCGCTATATCGTGCCGACGCCCGGGCGGGTCTACTGGAACGGTCTGGTCAACCCGATCAAGATCCGTTGGGACAATCCCCAGCGTGCACCGCTTTTCCTGATCGGAGGCGAGCTTGACCTGATCGCGGATAGCGAGATGACTGCCGCGATCTTTCGCAAACAGGAACGAGCGCCTTCAAGAACGGATCTGAAGATTTTCGCCGGGCGGTCGCATTGGACCTGTCTCGACACCGGTTGGGAGAAGGTTGCAGATGCCGCTTTGGACTGGGCCGTGGCCAATGCCCGCCCGCAGAGCGGCCGAACCGACGCGACGCATTCCGTGACCAGACGCAACGCGGTCAGAGCCGCAGTCTGAACAACCCCGAAGACCTAATGCCGGTCTCGCAACCGCCCCTTCGCCAAGGGGCGGGGCTGAACCTAAGTATAATTGACAGCGTGGAAAAACGCCAAGATTCTCGGGGTTGCGAAAACGACCCCGGCGGACAAAGCCTCGTTTGCGGAATTGCGCAATTTCGCGCTGGTATCGTCTTCGGGACAGGGACTTCGGACCAAGGGGGGTATCAGTTTCGCGATGGACGACTGTCCGGAGATAGCCGTCGTCGACGATGACGAGGCAATCCGCGTTGGCCTCTCGAGCCTGCTCAGATCAGAGAACTATCGGGTAGGGCTATTTGACTGCGCCGAAGCGTTTCTCGGCAGTCTTGCGCAGGCGATGCCACAATGCCTGCTTACGGATATACAATTGCCCGGGCTGAGTGGCCTCGACCTGCAGTTTCGAATGCGCGTCGATCATCCCGAGCTTCCGGTGATGGTGATGACCGCCTTTCCCTCCGAGAACGCCCGCCAGATGGCCCTTGCCACGGGCGCCATCCGATTTCTCAGCAAGCCGTTTTCCGATGGCGAATTGCTGGATTGTCTGCGCAGCTTGCTCGGACGGCCCAGATGACGAACGGACAATGGCCAGATGTGCTGGTACGTTTTTCGGACGCTTCCGCCGTGATCAGCGCAGAGCGCCCCACGCGCGAGTGAGCGTGCGGCCGTGGATCTGCACGATCGCTGTGTCGTCGTGAAACATGGTCTGGGCCCCGAAGAATTTGCGCAAACTTTGAGCAAATTCCGTCGATTTCAGATGATCCGCAAATTTTTCTTACCGAATCGCCAATCGCTTAGCCACCTTTCAATGAACGACGGCCGAGAGATTTCACGGGGGAACCATGACGAACGGATTTTCATTGAACAGGCGCCATCTGCTGGTGTCGGGGGTGGCGGTGGCAGGGCTCGGCCTCGTACCGAAACCTGCCCGCGCGCAGAGCGCCCCGGTCAAGGTTGCGGGGATCTACACCGTACCAGTCGAACAGCAATGGGTCAGCCGTATCCACAAGGCCGCTCAGGCCGCGCAGCAACGGGGCGAGATCGAATACACCTTTTCGGAAAACACCTCGAACACCGACTATCCGCGTGTAATGCGCGAATATGCGGAAGGCGGTGCACAGTTGATCGTCGGCGAGGTTTTCGGTGTCGAACAGGAGGCACGCGAGGTTGCAACGGATTATCCTGAAACGGCCTTCCTGATGGGATCGAGCTTCATGCCCGATGACGCCTTGGCAAATTTCGGGGTGTTCGACAATTATATCCAGGATGCCTCATATTTGACCGGCATCGTTGCCGGAGCGATGACCAAAAGCGGCAATATCGGCATGGTCGGAGGTTTCCCGATACCCGAGGTAAACCGCCTGATGCATGCCTTCATGGCTGGCGTCCGCGAAATGCGCCCCGATGCCAGATTCCAGATCAGCTTCATCGGTTCGTGGTTCGACCCGCCCAAGGCCAAGGAAACCGCTTTGGCCATGATCGAAAGCGGGGCCGACGTGATGTATGCCGAACGTTTCGGGGTGTCGGACGCAGCCAAGGAAAAGGGCGTGCTGGCGATCGGCAACGTCATTGATACCCAGGCGGACTACCCGGAAACCGTGGTGGCCTCGGCGCTTTGGCATTTCGAACCCACGCTTTCGGCTGCGCTCGCGAAGGTGAAGGCCGGGGAATTCCAGGCTGCGAATTTCGGGCTTTATTCCTATATGAAGGAAGGCGGTGCATCACTCGCACCCTTCGGCACCTTCGAAGGCAAGATCCCGCAGGAGGCGCTCGACATGATCGCCAGCAAAAGTGCGGCGATCAAGGATGGAAGCCTTGAGGTCGAGGTCGACGACAGCGAGCCCAAGGCTTCCTGAGCATCTCATGACCTTCACGGACCAGCCCCCCGGTTCCGTTGCGCTCCGCATGACCGGCATTACCAAGCGTTTCGGAACCGTTCTCGCCAATGACGCGATCTCGCTCGAAGTGGCGAGAGGCGAGGTGCTGGCCCTTTTGGGTGAAAACGGCGCGGGCAAGACCACTTTGATGAATATCCTTTTCGGCCATTACACGGCTGACGAAGGCGATATCGAGATTTTCGGCCAACCGCTGCCCGCCGGTCAGCCACATGCCGCGCTGGAACGCGGCGTCGGCATGGTGCACCAGCACTTCACCCTGGCCGAAAACCTGACGGTCCTTGACAACATCATGCTGGGGACCAGGCCGATATGGGCCCTGGGGTCTGGCAAGGCCCGTGCCATGGAACGGCTTCAAAAACTGGCCATGGAGTTCGGTCTTGCGGTTGATCCGAACGCCCGCGTATCGGATCTCTCGGTCGGAGAGCGGCAACGGGTCGAAATCCTCAAGGCCCTTTACCGCGATGCGCGGGTTCTGATCCTTGACGAACCGACGGCCGTCCTGACACCGCAAGAGGCGGATGCCCTGTTCGCGACCCTGCGGCAGGCCGTCGATCGCGGGTTGGCGGTGATCTTCATTTCACACAAGCTGCATCAGGTCATGGCAATCGCCGATCGCGTCATCGTCATGCGCCATGGTCGCATCTCGGGAGAAGCGCGGGTCGCCCAGACGACTCCTAGGCAACTTGCCGCGCTCATGGTCGGAGCCGAGGTCAGGATCCCTGCCGTGAGTGAGGTCAGTGAGGGCGAGGTCTCACTGCGGCTTGACGATGTTTCGACGCGCGGTTTCCATCCGGATCTGACATCGATCGACCTCGAACTCGTGTCGGGCCGCATAACCGGGCTGGCCGGTGTCTCGGGAAACGGGCAGGGGGCAATTGCTGCGCTGATCGCCGGTTTGGCCTCGCCCCGCACGGGCCGCATCGAAATCGCCGGGCGGCCGGTGGACGATTGGTCCGCTCAAGCAGCCATCCGCCTCGGTGTGGGACGAATTCCCGAAGATCGCCATCACACGGGAACGATCGGCGATTTCAGCCTGACCGAAAATTCCGTGCTGGAGCAGATCCATGACCCGCGCTTCTCGCGCCGTGGATGGATCAATTGGCCTGCGGCACGAGCTCGTGCCGCATCGCTCATCCGCGACTTCGACATTCGCTGCCCTGGGCCCGACACACGCATTCGCCTGCTGTCCGGTGGAAACATGCAGAAGTTGATCCTTGGCCGTGTTCTGGCCGAAGCTCCGTCGATCATCCTGGCGAACCAGCCCGTGCGTGGCCTCGACATAGGTGCCGTGACCTTTGTCCAGGAACAGCTTTTGGCGGCCCGCGCGCGCGGAGCGGCGGTGCTCCTGATTTCCGAAGATCTTGAAGAAATCATGCTCTTGTCGGATATTATTCATGTAATTTATCAAGGAAATCTCTCACCCGCCTTTCACCGCGGATCAATCAACCAGGCGGATTTGGGCATGTGGATGGCGGGGCAGGGGTTTGATCATGCGGCTTGAGCCGATTGTCGCGCCCAGCATGATGCGCCGGCTCGTACCCCCTATCATTGCATTTGCCGCAACAATGGGGCTGGGCGGTCTGCTTGCGCTGATCGCGGGCGCTGATCCACTCGGGGTGTTCGGACTGATGGTGAGGGGCGCAATCGGCTCGAAATTCGCCCTGCTGGAAACGCTCAATCGTGCCACACCCCTGATTTTCACCGGCCTTGCCGTTGCCGTCGCCTTTCGGGCCCGTCTTTGGAATATCGGTGCGGAAGCTCAGTTGTACGCCGGCGCGCTGATGGCCGTGTTGCTTGGCACGGGAACCTTGCCACTGCCGGGACCGATCCTGATCCCGGTGTTGGCCCTCGCAGCGATCCTTGCGGGTGCGCTCCTGCTCGTCGGTCCGGCCCTCCTCAAATTGCGCTTCGGGGTCGATGAGGTCGTGACCACACTCCTTTTGAATTTCGTCATGCTTCTTTTCGTCTCGATGCTGCTTGAAGGGCCGCTGAAAGATCCGATGGGCATGGGCTGGCCCAAATCCCCGGCCTTGCTGAAGGAAGCACGCCTTCCGCGTATCATTCCCGGGCTTCGCCTGCACTGGGGCTTCGGGCTGGCTCTCATCGCGGCATGCGCCATATGGATCCTCGATCGCCGCACGGTGGCCGGGTTCGAAATGCGGGCGGTCGGCGCAGGGGAGGCCGCCGCGCGCTTCGCGGGGATCAAGGTTCCGCGTGTCGTTATCCGTACCGCCGCGATTTCGGGTGGTCTGGCGGCCCTTGCCGGCTTCTCCGAGGTGGCAGGGCTGAAAGGAAACCTCACGCTCGATCTTTCACCCGGATATGGCTACACCGGCATCGTTGTCGCCATGCTGGCAGCACTGAACCCCCTCGGTGTGGTTCTGGCGGCTCTCTTCGTGGCGGCCATCTTCGTCGGCGCCGACAGCATGAGCCGGGCAGTCGGCGTTCCGACCTATATAGCCGACATGCTTCTTTCCTTTTCACTGCTTGGGATGGTTCTTGCGCTGGCCATGACTCGTTACCGGTTGCGGCGCGCATGACGGACATCCTGTCGATCCTCGTTTCGCTCAGTCTTTGGGTCGCCATGGTGCGGATCGCATCGCCGCTGATCTTCGCGACCCTGGGCGAATTGCTTTGCGAACGGGCGGGCGTCCTGAATCTCGGCATAGAAGGCATCATGGTGGCCGGTGCGTTCGCGGGCTGGTTTGCGGCCTATTCAGGCCTTGGCCTTTGGCCTTCAGTTCTCGTTGCCTGCCTTGCCGGGATGGGCTTCGGAGCATTGCACGCGACGCTCTCCGTTCTTTTCGGGCTTTCGCAGCATGTGGTGGGAATCGGCATTACCCTTCTAGCCACATCGTCGAGCTATTACGCCTACAGAATTGCGTTGCCCGAGGTCACCTCGCCACCGAAGATCGATGCATTCCAGAATTGGGCTATCCCAATGCTGTCGGGGATTCCGGTTCTCGGCCCGGTCTTCTTCAACCAGACGCCCCTGACCTATCTGGCCTTTGTCCTGACGCTCGCTCTGATGCTGCTGCTATCCCACACGCCGCTTGGTCTGGCGATCCGAGCCGTGGGGGAAAACCCATCGGCCGTCGAGGCACAGGGGCTCTCCGTTGCAGCATTGCGCGCGGGCGCGGTCATTGCAGGGTCGGGGCTGATGGGAATTGGCGGATCGTTTCTGACGCTTTCATCCTTCAACTCCTTCTTCTTCGAAATGGTCAACGGGCGCGGCTGGATCTGCATCGCCCTGGTCGTTTTCGGGGCATGGAAGCCGGGAAAGGCCGTTGCGGGCGCCTTTCTCTTTTCAGCCTTCGACGCCATGCAGATCCGGCTCCAGCAGACACCACTCGGGGCGCATATGCCTTATCAGGTATTCCTCATGCTGCCATATCTTCTGTCGATCCTGGCGTTGATCGTTTCGTCGCGACGCGCATCCGTTCCCGCCGCATTGATGCAGCCCTTTCGCAAGGGCGAAAGATAGAAAGGTCCCAGATGAGCCAGTTCGATCTGATCGTGACCGGGGGTGTCCTGCCCGATGGGACCCGAGCCGATATCGGCATTAACGGCGACCGGATCTCGGCCGTCGGAGTTCTGCCGGACACCGTCGAGGCCGGTGAAATCATCGACGCGAGTGGCGATCTTGTCAGCCCTCCCTTCGTTGATCCGCATTTCCACATGGATGCGACGTTGAGCTATGGTCTTCCACGCATCAACGCCTCGGGAACATTGCTCGAAGGGATTGCCCTTTGGGGCGAACTCAAGGAAATCGTCACGATTGAAGACATGGTGCAGCGCGGCCTGACCTATTGCGACTGGGCCGCATCCATGGGCTTGCTTGCAATACGCAGCCATGTGGACACCTGCGACGATCGGTTGCTGGGCGTGCAGGCAATGCTAGAACTTCGCGAAAAGGTAAGGGATTACATAGACCTGCAACTTGTGGCCTTCCCCCAGGATGGCTACTATCGCGATCCCACCGCGCGGGAAAACACGATCCGGGCGCTGGATATGGGGGTCGAGGTCGTGGGAGGTATCCCGCATTTCGAGCGAACCATGTCCGATGGTGCTGCTTCGCTCAGGGAACTGTGTCAAATCGCGGCTGAACGCGGGCTGATGGTCGACATCCATTGCGACGAGACCGACGATCCCATGTCGCGCCATATCGAAACCCTGGCCTATGAGACGCGGCGTCTCGGTCTTCAGGGGCGGGTCACCGGCAGCCACCTGACGTCGATGCACTCGATGGACAATTACTATGTCTCGAAGCTCCTGCCACTGATTGCAGAGGCAGGCGTTTCGGCGATACCGAACCCGCTCATCAATATCATGTTGCAGGGTCGGCACGACAGCTATCCGAAGCGGAGGGGGCTGACGCGGGTAAAGGAAATGAGGGCTGCCGGTATCCGTGTTGGCTGGGGCCAGGATTGCGTCCTTGATCCATGGTACTCGCTCGGAACGGCAGACATGCTTGATGTGGCCTTCATGGGACTGCATGTTGCCCAGATGTCATCGCCCGAGGATATGGCGAGTTGCTTTCGGATGGTTACCGAAACCAATGCAGGAATCATCGGACTGGACGATTTCGGGCTAAGCGTTGGAAAACGGGCGTCGCTGGTCATTCTGGATGCCGCAGATCCCGTCGAGGCGCTGCGTCTAAGGCCCACGAGGCTAACCGTCATTTCGCGGGGAAAGGTCATTGCGCGCAGTCCAAAAGGCGATACCACCCTGTCCATTCCTGGTCGTCCCGAGTTGGTCCGAAGACGCGCGATCACTTGCACGACATAAGATTGCGGATGCTGGGCCAATTTCAGTCCCATCTCGCTGCATGGGCGCATATATTATAACATAATCTTCGTTATCCGCATTTAGCGACTGGCGCGAGCGCCATCGACGACCTCCCGGGAACTGAAGCGAAATATGTTCCTGGATAGCGAACTTCCGCAGAATAGCGGCGACTTTGCCGTGAATGCGCAGAACATGTACGCACGGCGTCGCGCGCGGCACCGAAAGCTCGTCATCCATCCTGAATTGAAGGCTGCGGTCGAATACGCACTCAAGTCCGGTTGGTCGCCCGAGCAGATCGCGGAAAGCATGCGGCTTGGTCACCACGATGATCGGGCGGACCAGCCGGTTTCTCGTCGTGCCGCAGACAATGAAAAGCGTAGGAAATCGATCACGGCCCGGATCGCCCGGGTGCTGATGCCCCTGCCCGGGCACGCCTGCCGCTCGGTCCGCTTTGATCGCGGCTTCGAGTGTCTCCAGCCAAATTCCTTGGCCTCCGCATGCCCGCCGTACTGTCCCAGGCCCATATCCTCGGCGGCGGACATCGCCGCGCCGGGCACGCATCGCAACCCAGCTCGCATCCGGGCGGGCGCGTCGAGCATCGCAAATTTGCACGATAACCGGGTTGCTTGTTCGCGAGAGGATGGGGAGGTCCGAAGCATCCAAATGCCGGTCAGTCAGTCACGCCGCCTGAGTTCAGATTCGCGGCGCGCAAGTGCCTCGGGCGTCCAGATCGCGGCCCGATCATAAAATTCCCGGAATACGGGGACTTCAGACGAAAGCAACACCCAAGGATGAGCGCTGAGCGCGAAGATATGGACGTCGGGCTTGACCAGCCGGGCGGATTCGAGCGTGCCAACACGGACAAACGCCAAGCGTGGCCCGGAATCGGCATAATGAGACCAGAGTATGCCGTGGCATGTCACGCATCGGGCAACCTTCTGACCCTGGCCACTTTCCGAAGGGAGGATGTCATATTCGACAGATCCGCATTCAAGAACGACATGGCGCGTCTCGATAAGTGCATTCAACACGAAGGCGCTGCCCGTTTCGCGCTGGCACCAGGTGCAATGGCAACAATGGACGATCAGCGGTTCCGCCGCCAGTTCGTAGCGGACGGTTCCACAAGGGCAATGTCCCTGCATGGTCGGTTGCCTCACCTGCGGCAGCATGAGATGCGCAGCTCGTTGGGTATCACAGGTTGCGTCACTCGTCTGCAGTTTCGACGCTGGATTGCGATGGTCAGCCGAGTTCCATGGACGCCACCGCCTGAAGCGACAAGTCACCCACAGGCGCAGGGCCCCGATACATTCTTGCGGTCGAAAATCCCGGATCGAAGCCGAGTCGCACAAGCCGGTCGGCGAGCCTTCTGGATGACGCCGGAAGATCGATCGAAACCTGCGGTGCGGGCAACGTGGCAAGCGCGGCCCGGGCAAGATCAAGCGCTCTCTCATGACCGGGTGCGACGATCGGGCCGATCTTTGCCCCATCGCGGCAAAGCCGGATCGTCGCAAAGCCTTCGGCACTCGCTGATCCGTCGGCGATGACAGTCAACCTGCAGGGCGAAGGCGAAAGCCATCCTTGCAGGAAGCCTGACCTGTCAACCCCGGTCGCGGCCCGGTCGAGCTTCATGCAGGCTGCGAGGTCGTCCCGAGCAAAGGGACGAATCCCGGGCACGGGAGCGCCGCTCATCCGTCCGGTGTATCGTGTCGTTGCCCCTGCAAGCACGAAACCCGACTTGGCATAGTTCGCCTGCTGCGCTGCCACGCCGTCAAGCCCGATCGTCCTCCTTTCGGCATGGGCGATCGCCTGCTTCCACAGGGCGAAGCCGATACCCCTGCCCCGATAGGCCCGAAGGCAGATATAGAGGCCCAGGAACGAAAAGTGCTTGTCGTGATTGACGACCGAAATCGCTGCTACGGGATTGCCGTCCAGATCAGCGACAAAGAAGCCCGTGGGATCGGTTTCAAAGAAGGCATTGGCATCATCCAGACCCGGGTTCCATCCTTCGGAGGCGGCCCAGTCGAGGATCACCGGAAGTTCTTCCTGACGCATGTTTCGAAAGAGAATGGTCATGATCTGAGCGCCTCACGCAGCGATGCAGGGGCCGAATCGCGGTTCCGAAGGTCCAGCGAGGTCATCAGCGAAATCAGATGCTCCTTCATCAACTCGTCCGCCTTGTCCTCATTCCCCGTCGCCAATGCGTCGATCAGGGCCGCATGAGCATGAGATTCGCAGAGTGCCGCGCGGCGTTGCCAATAAAGCGCGATCACAAGCGAAGATCTCGCCACCAGTTGCGAGATGAATTCGGTGATCGTGTCCTGATCGGCGATCCGCGCGATCTCGACATGAAACTGACCGGAAAGATGAAGCGCCTGCCCCGACCGCCCCGCCTCAAGGGCCTCGTGTTCCTGACGAATGTGCTGGCGCAGATGCTCGATCTGGGAGGGCGAGATTCGGGAGGCTGCCGCGCGGGACGTTCTTGGCTCCAGCAGCAGCCGTGCCTCGAACACCTCCTGTGCTTCGCGAATGCTTGGCTGCGCCACGAATGCGCCGTGGTTGCGCCTGATTTCGACGAGGCGGCTGTGACCCAGACGCTGAAGCGCGGCGCGAACGACGGTTCTCGAGACACCGAAAACTTCGCCGACCTCGTCTTCTGACAGTTTCGAACCCGGCGTGAGCCGATGTTCGTGAATCGCATGAGCAAGCGAGGCGGCGATGGCCTCTGCACTGTTCTGCCTGGCCGGTTGCGCCATGGGGTGCCTCCTTTCCCAAGATAACTGTCCACCCGAAACGCCTGCCGCAAGATCGGCAGATCTGAACACACTATTGTATACATGTTCGGATCAAATTGCGGGCGATCAACTTCGCGATCAGATCAATTGCCGCGCATTGTCAGAAAAGCGCCTTGCTCCCGTTCGATTTTTTCTGCTGCGGCGCGGAATCATCGCAGGCTTGGAAGATCAGCCGGACTTGAAGGAACGCGGATGCGCACCCCGAACGATCTCGAGCTTGCCAATCTCAGCAAGCGGTATGGCGATACGGTGGCCGTGAACGGCATCAGCCATATTTTCGCACCTGCCAGCTATGTCTGCCTGCTTGGCCCTTCGGGCTGCGGCAAATCGACGACCCTGCGGATGATCGCGGGGCACGAAAGCGTGTCGGACGGCAATATCGTGCTGGAAGGGAAGGAAATCTCGCACCTGGCGCCGGCGCAGCGCGGCACGGCGATGATGTTTCAAAGCTATGCCCTGTTTCCGCATCTTTCGGTCGAAGACAACGTCGCCTTCAGCCTGAAGATGAAGGGGGTCGACAAGGCGACAAGAATGGCCAAGGCGCACAAGCTCTTGGAACTCGTCGCGATGGACCACCTGTCAAAGCGGATGCCGGCCCAGCTTTCCGGGGGTCAGCAGCAGCGCGTAGCCTTGGCGCGCGCGCTGATCACCGAGCCGCGCGTGCTGCTGCTGGACGAGCCCCTGTCCGCCTTGGACCCGTTTCTGCGCATCCGGATGCGGGCCGAGTTGAAGCGGTTGCAACGCGAGCTTGAGATCACCTTCATCCATGTCACCCATGGTCAGGACGAAGCCCTGGCCTTGGCGGATGAGGTTGTCGTCATGAACAATGCGGCGATCGAACAGGCTGGCTCGCCCCGCCAAGTCTGGAGCCGCCCGCGCACTGAGTTCGTGGCGCGGTTCATGGGCGGACACAATGTGATCACAGTGAACGGCGAGCGTTACGCCATCCGATCGGACGTCATCCGGATCGGGAACGAGGGCCTGCCTGCAACAGCCACGGGCGTCGAATATCAGGGGGATCGCGTCGCGATCACCACGCGCACGGAAGCAGAGGAGGAAATCGTCGCATTGCTTCCGGAAGAACACTTCTTCGGTCAGCCGATCAATCCCGGTGATGCCGTCAATCTCGGCTGGGATGCTCGTTGGCAGCACCCGCTGGAAGCCTGAACCAACCACAAAAGAAAAATCAGACAGAGAGGAGATGCCATGTCCAGAATGAGATTTTCCCGCCGTTCGCTTCTCAAGACCGGTGGTGCCGCCGTCGCCGCTTCGGCCTTTCCCGCGCCGATGATCTGGGCGCAGGAGATCAAGGATGTCACCTTGCGCCAGTTCGGCACGGGTGTGTCGAACCTCAATGAGGTCGCCCAGAAGGTCAAGGAAGACCTGGGGTTCACGCTTGAGATGACTGCGCTCGATAGCGACAGCGTCACCCAGCGCGCCGCGACCCAGCCCGACAGTTTCGACATCGCCGATATCGAATACTGGATCTGCAAGAAGGTCTGGCCGACCGGCAACCTGCAGGCGATGGATACGTCGAAGATCAAGAACTACGACAAGATCGTCGGGATCTTCAAGGATGGCAAGCTGACGCCGGAAAGCGTCATTGCGCAGGGCACCGCGCCGCACACGGTCGGCTTTGTCGAAGGGCCCGACAGCAAGGCATTTGCGACAGAACAGACCCAGTGGATGACCCTTATCCCCACGATCTACAATGCAGACACGCTGGGTATTCGTCCCGACCTCATCGGCCGTCCGATCGAGACCTGGGCCGAGCTTCTGAACCCGGAATTCAAGGGCAAGGCCTCGATCCTCGACATCTCGTCCATTGGCATCATGGACATGGCCATGGTCTGCGAATCCATGGGCGAGATCAAATACGGCGACAAGGGCAACATGACCAAGGAGGAGATCGACAAGACGATCGCGATCTTCACCGAGGCCAAAAAAGCTGGCCAGTTCCGTGCCTTCTGGAAGTCTTTTGATGAAAGCGTGAACCTGATGGCCTCGGGCGAGGTCGTCATCCAGTCGATGTGGTCGCCCGCCATCACCGCCGTCAAGACACGCGGCATTCCCTGCGTCTACCAGCCGCTGAAGGAAGGCTATCGCAGCTGGGGCGGCGGAATTGGCCTGTCGAAATCGCTCAACGGCATCGCGCTGGACGCGGCCTATGAATATATCAACTGGTATCTCTCGGGCTGGGTCGGCGGCTTCCTGATGCGCCAGGGCTATTATTCTGCCGTGCCTGAAACCTCGAAAGAGCACATGACTCCCAACGAATGGGGCTACTGGTTCGAGGGCAAGGCTGCCGCCGAGGATATCTCCAACCCCTTCGGCGATGTCATGGCAAAGGCCGGCGAGGTCCGCGACGGAGGCTCGTTCTACGAGCGCATGGGAGCGGTCGCCTGCTGGAACTCGGTCATGGACGAGAACCAGTACATGGTCCGCAAATGGAACGAATTCATCGCCTCATGATATTCCCAGCACGAAGGCAGGCCCCGCCTGCCTTCGCCGCGAAGCCCTGACCCGAGGCCCGCCCATGTCGCTTTCCAAATCCGAAACACTCAGGGGATGGGCGCTTGCCTCCCCTCTCGTCCTGGTGCTTCTGGCCTTTCTGGTCCTGCCGATCGTCATGATCGTGATCGTCAGCTTCTGGCAGGCAACCGAATTTTCGATCGTGCCGGCTTTCTCGCTTGAGAATTACGAATTCCTTTTCACCTCGCCAGTCACATACAAGGTGTTCTGGGCGACCTTTCGCTATGCGCTGATCACCTGGGCGACAACCTTGCTGATCGGTTTCACGGTAGCCTATTACCTCGCGTTCCACATCCGTTCCAGCCACATGCAGACGGTGCTGTTTCTTGTCTGCACCATCCCGTTCCTGACCTCGAACATCATCCGGATGATCTCGTGGATTCCGTTTCTTGGCCGCAACGGCATCGCCAATCAGGCGCTGATCGGCATGGGGGTGATAGATCAGCCGCTGGAATGGCTGCTCTATTCCGATTTTTCGGTGATTCTGGCCTTCGTGCATCTCTATACGCTTTTCATGATCGTGCCGATCTTCAACACCATGATGCGGATCGACCGATCGCTGATCGAAGCCGCCCGAGACAATGGCGCGTCGGGCTGGCAGATCCTGACCAACGTGATCATTCCGCTTTCGAAACCCGGCATCATGATCGGTACCATCTTCGTGCTGACGCTGGTGATGGGGGATTTCATCACCGTGCGTTTCATGTCCGGTTCTCAGGCCGCGAATGTCGGGCGTCTGATCTCGAACGACATCTCGTTGCTGCAATACCCGTCCGCATCGGCAACTTCGGTCGTTCTGCTCATCACCGTCTTGCTGATCATCGGCACGCTGATGCGCTTCGTGAATATTCGCAGGGAGCTCTGAGATGGAACCGCGTCCGCGCAGCTTCTATTGGCTGACCGCCTTCTTCGTCCTGTTCGTGATCTTCCTCTACGGCCCCACGATCACCATCGGCATCCTCAGCTTTCAGGGCCCTCAGGGCGGCCTGACTTTCCCGATGAATGGCGTATCGTTCCACTGGTTTCACAACCTGTTCGAACAGCAGGCGGTGGGCGACATCTGGGGGGCATTCCGCCGCTCCTTCGCCCTGGGGCTAATGGTGATGGTCGCAACCGTGGTGATCTCGGTCATGGCAGGTCTTGCATTCCGGAAGCGCTTTGCCGGATCGGGTGCGCTTTTCTACCTGACGATCGCCTCGCTCGTGATCCCCTCGATCCTGGTTTCTCTGGGGGTCGGTCTGATCTTCAACCAGGTCGGTGCCAAGGTGCACTGGTCCAGTTCGGGCTTCGGGGCGCAACTAACCTGGACCCTGCCCTTTGGCCTGCTCATCATGTTCGCGGTCTTCAACCGCTTCGACAAGCGCTTCGAGGAGGCCGCGCGCGACCAGGGCGCCACGCCCTGGCAGACGATCCGCCATGTGGTCCTGCCGATTATCGCCCCCTCCGTCGTCGGGGTGGCGCTTTTCGGTTTCTCCCTTTCATATGATGAATTCGCGCGGACGCTCCTCACGGCGGGCAGCCATAACACCCTGCCCCTCGAAATCTTCGGGATGACGACAAACGTGACCAAGCCGGTGATCTACGCGCTTGGGACGCTGACGACTGTTTTTTCCTTTCTCATCATCGTCGCATTTCTCGGCACGCTTTGGGTCATCGGCAAGCGGCGCCGGGATCGGGCTTGATGATGCGGCTGCTTTATCTCAACCCCAACTCGTCAAGGCATATGACGGACAGCATCGTCGAGGCCGCGCGACGAGCCCGTCCCGATGTCGAGATCGTCGGCTGGACCAACGAAGGTGCTCCTCCCGCAATCCAGGGTCCGGACGACGGCGCGGCTGCCATCCCGGGCCTTGTCGCAGCGCTTCCACGGGCGCGGATCGAGGGGTTTGACGCGATCGTCATCGCCTGCTTTGACGATACCGGCCTTGAGCAATTGCGCAAGAACGCCCATTGCCCTGTGCTGGGGATTGGCCAATCCGCCTGCGCGACAGCTACGCTGCTGGGGCTTCCCTATTCGGTCGTGACAACCCTGTCCGTTTCGGTTCCCGTAATTGCCGAAAACATCCGCCGTGGTGGCTACGCGGCGCTTTGCACGTCAGTCAGAGCGTCGGAAATGTCAGTGCTGACCGTCGAGGCCGGGGGTGACGAGGTCTGCCAACGATTGGCTGCAGTGATCGGCGAAGCGGCCCAGGCGGAAGGCGCCCGGGCCGCTGTTCTGGGCTGCGCCGGCATGGCGGGTCTCAAGCAGCAGCTTTCGACCATGACAGCCCAGCGTCTGATTGACGGCGTTGAGGCCTCGGTTCATCTGGCCGCGGCCATGGCTGCAATGCGCTAGACCACGACCAGATCTGGCACCTGTCTGCTCCCGACAGGATCAGGCGAGATCGCGGATCTTCTTTTCGCGGTCCCAATAGCGCAATGTCGCGGCTTTTGGCAGGCTGGCGAGATCGGTGACCCCCTCATCGGCCTTGATGCCCGCTCGATCGAGCAGCGGCTTTGCACCATCATCATGCCCTATGGCCTTGAGATGGGCGAAGGCATCCATCACGAAGCCCACTGCCGCACTGTCATGGGCAAGCTTTCCCGCGGCTTCGCTGGAAAGCACCACGGCAACTGCATCGAAGATCCAGGATGGCGATCCGGCAAGCTGTCCGTCGGCCTCCATCTTGCCGCCCTCGAGCGCAATACCGCCGACCTTGGGCGCAATCGTGAAGGGGGTGCCGCCGGCGTCCCGGATCTGACTGATCAGACGGTCCACCGCCGCCTTCTCGGACCCTTCCGCGAACAGGATGCCGACCTTGCGCCCCTCGAGCGTGGCGTGCCAGCGCTTCTGGATGGAAAGCGCTTCCGAAGGTTCCAGCGCGACGGGGTCACGCGCGGCCGGCGCCCGATCAGGAAGGGACAGGGCCAAACCCTTGGCCACCCGTTCCGCGAGCTCCTCGTCGACATTACGCAGTTGCGACAACACGCGCAGACGCACATGCTGAAGTGCAACCTTCGACAGCTCGAAGGTGATCGCAGAGGCAATATGGGCCTGTTCGTTCGCGGTCTGCGACTTCCAGAACATGCGCGGTTGACTGTAATGATCGGCGAAAGTCTCGGGTCTGACACGCAGCTTTTCACCTTCGACGGGCTGGCTGGCCGTTCGAAAACCTTCCTGGCGCGGACGCGGACCGCCATCCTCGCCAGCCTCGGCAAGACTGTTCGGCTCATAATTGGCGCGTCCCTTCGGGACATGCGTTTGCATCATCCCATCGCGCATCATGTTGGCATAAGGGCATTTCGGCGCATTTACCGGGATCTGGTGGAAATTGGTCGTGCCCAGGCGCGATTTCTGCGTGTCGAGATATGAAAACAGCCGCCCATGCAGCAGCGGGTCGTCGGAAAAGTCGATGCCCGGCACAACATTCGAAGGCAGGAAGGCCAGCTGTTCGTTTTCGGCAAAGTGATTGTCTGGATTGCGGTCCAGAACCATCCGGCCGATCACTCGCAGCGGCACCACCTCTTCCGGGATGATCTTGGTCGGATCAAGCACGTCATAAGGCAGGCTTGCCGCAAGCTCCTGGTCGAAGACCTGAATGGCGAGGTCGTATTCAGGATAATCACCATTCGCAATGGCCTCCCAGAGATCGCGGCGATGGAAATCGTTGTCGGCCCCCTGGATCTTGGCGCTTTCATCCCAGATCAATGATTGCGTCCCAAGACGGGGCCGCCAATGGAATTTGACGAAGCTTTCCTGTCCCTCGGCGTTTACCAGCTTGAATGTGTGGATGCCGAAGCCCTCCATCATTCTGTAGCTGCGCGGGATGCCGCGATCGGACATGGCCCAAAGCACGGTATGGAGCGACTCGGGCATCAGAGAGACGAAATCCCAGAACGTGTCATGGGCCGAGGCCGCCTGCGGGAAGCCGCGATCGGCCTCCATCTTCACGGAATGGATGAGGTCGGGGAACTTGATCGCATCCTGGATGAAGAAGACCGGAATGTTATTGCCGACAAGGTCCCAGTTCCCCTCATCGGTATAGAACTTGGTCGCAAAGCCTCGCACGTCGCGGGGGGTGTCGACCGAACCCGCACCGCCTGCGACCGTTGAGAATCGCACAATGACCTCGGTACGCTTGCCTTGTTCAGAAAACAGGCTCGCCCGGCTCAGATCGGGGATCGGATCGGTGCATTCGAAATACCCGTGTGCAACCGAGCCGCGGGCATGGACGATCCGTTCCGGGATGCGCTCATGGTCGAAATGGAAGATCTTTTCGCGAAGGATGAAGTCCTCCAAAAGGGTCGGCCCGCGCGCGCCGGCTTTGAGGCTGTTCTGGTTGTCCGAGATAGGCGTGCCATGGTTGGTCGTCATCACCGGCGTATCGCCACGCCCGATCTGCTGCGTGTCGCCGCCTTCGCCCGTCATGCTGTCATAGGGTTTCGCCATCTTCTTTGCCTTCCCAATATGGTGGGTCACGGGCAAGCCACCGCTTGCCCAGATCGTCAGGCCAACGCGATTTCGCGGGACCGGTTCCGATGCGCAAATCGATCAGCGGTAGAAGGCCAGATGTTTCGGCCGGTATGTATTTCCCGGAACAATCGTCGCCCGAACTTGTTGATTGATGAATGGAGGGCCGCCGAAAAAATCCTTCCGCGCCCGGTCAATCAGCACTGGAGAACAGACCATGAGCGATGGATTTCTTCTCATATCATATGTGGTTATGGTAGCATCATTGTTGAAGGTTGCCTTCGACCTGATCCGCATCCCGGCGGCACTTCGCCAACGCGACATGAACAGCAATGCTGACACAGCAGGTTCATCTCAAAGATAAGCCCATGCACAGCAGTCACCTGCAATCCGGTCGATAGAGGTCTTGCGAGAAAGCCATTTGGCCGAGCTTCCGACGGCGCCGGCGACATGCCCTATCTTCAGGACGGCTCGCCCAGGCCGGCATTCTTGATGGCCGACATTCCACCCAAAGCGAATTGGTAGAAATGCTCGGCCAGTTCCCGGCGCGACAGCTCGAATCCTTGGGCGGGAAAAGGCAAAGCGCGACGAGCAACAAGCAAGATCACACAGGGCGCAAAGACGCTAAGCGCACAGCGGAGTAGCTCGGGATTGTCAGGTGAAATCCCGGTGATATCCGAGAAAATGGCCAAAACGATCCGAAGCTTTCCAGCTATTTCCTGATCCTTGAGCGCCTGCATATGGGATGACGGAGAAAGTATTTCGCGTGCAAGGACCCTGCCGTGCCAGCTTTCGGTCCCTGCCGTCCCGCTGACCAGTCCTTCTATCAAGGCGCGCAACTTGTCACGCGGCTCCATTCCGGACTGATGAAGATTCTCCAATGTTTCCAGACTGATCAAGCGCCGATGCGCCTCGAACAGAACCGCCCGATAGAGACCTGCCCGACTTCCGAAATGATAATTGATCGAGGCGATATCGGCTTCAGCGCACTTCGCGACCGCCTTGTTGGTGGTTTCGGCAAACCCATTCTCTGCGAACAGGCCGCCGGCGGCTTCCAGGAGCTTTCGGCGGGTGGCTTCCCCGTCTGTTCGCGGTACACGCCTTGGCTTTGTCATTCCGGTCGAGCTCCAGGCCGCCTCGCCCCGTTGCGAAACGTTGAATTCGATCGTCGCATAGATTAAATTGAATTTAAAGTTAAGCGACGCGCGAGACTTCCTGATGCGAAAGGCCTTCCCCGTCGTCATTCTGATTGCCGCTTTCGCTCTGGGGGGCTGGTGGTGGTCCGAACGCGACAGCCAAAGCCCCGATGCTCTCATCTTTCAGGGAAACGTGGACATCCGGCAGGTCGCGCTGGCTTTCGATGGCAGCGGAAGAGTTGTCCAGATCGACGTGGACGAAGGGGATCAGGTCAAGACGGGAGATGTCCTTGCCCAGATCGACACGAAAACGCTTGAATTGCAGGCGAGAGAGGCCGAAGCGCAACTGGAAGCGGCCCGTCAGGATCTGCTTCGCCTTCAGAACGGCACGCGGCCCGAAGAAATCGATCAGATCAAGGCCCAGCTCGTCTCGGCCGAGGCAACTGCGCAGCGCGTCGCGCGCGACTACGAACGCCTCGCGAAGCTTTTGACGGGCAGAAGCGGTGCCGTCAGTGCCCAAAGCGTCGAACAGGCCGCAAGTGAATCCGATGCCGCAACCGCAAAGGTTGCAGAGGTGCGCGCGGCATTGGCTCTGGCCGAGGCAGGCCCGCGTGTCGAGGAAGTTGCGGCAGCCAAAGCAAGACATACCGCAATGGAAGCGAATCTGGCCCTTCTCAACTATCAGATAGAGCAGGGCACGCTGCGCGCGCCAATCGACGCTGTCGTGCGGTCGCGTCTGCTTGAGCCAGGCGATCAGGCGACACCGCAGAAACCGGTCTTTGCGCTTTCGGTGAACAGACCAAAATGGATCCGCCTCTATATTGGCGAGCCGGATCTTGGGCGAATCCAGCCAGGCATGCCTGCAGAAATTCGAACCGACAGCGATGCTGCAAATCCGTTCGCGGGCAAGGTGGGCTATATTTCGTCCGTCGCAGAGTTCACGCCCAAATACGTGCAGACCGAAGAGTTGCGGACCAGCCTTGTCTACGAGGTTCGGGTGATTGTGGATGACGCCGCAGACAAGCTTCGATTGGGACAGCCTGTGACGGTGGAACTCGGCCTCGGGCGAATGCCATGACCCGATCGTCTGACATCGTTGTCGCTGAACAGCTTTGGAAATCCTTTGGCGCGGCAGACGGTTCGGAAGTGACGGCTATCAAAGGGATTTCAATGTCCGTCGGCGCGGGGCAACTGACCGGACTCGTCGGAGCGGATGCCGCGGGCAAGACCACATTGCTGCGCATGATGGCCGGCCTGCTCAAGCCCGACGGCGGGACGTTGCATGTCCTTGGTCTGGACGTGGCGAAAGATTGGCAGAAAGTTCAAGACCAGATCAGCTATATGCCGCAACGCTTTGGCCTGTATGACGATCTGACCGTCTTCGAAAATCTCGGCCTCTATGCCGATCTTCACGGAGTGCCCGAAACAGACCGGCAGAATCGCTTCGATCGGCTGCTTCAGATGACAGGTCTTGCGCCTTTCACCGAGCGGCTCGCCGGAAAATTGTCGGGCGGGATGAAGCAGAAGCTTGGTCTTGCCTGCACTCTGGTACGATCACCCTCACTTCTCTTGCTGGATGAACCAAGTGTCGGGGTCGATCCGCTATCGCGCCGCGATCTGTGGCACATCATCATGCAGCTTGTCGTGGACGAGAGACTGACTGTTGTGGTGAGCACGGCCTATATGGACGAGGCCGACCGCTGCGACAGGGTCATTGTCATGGACAGGGGCACTCTGCTTGCCGAAGGCAGCCCGTCAGCGCTTCGGGCAGGGGCAAGCGGTCGAACCTTTATCGCAACGCCTCCCCCCGGTCTTCCCGCTCGCGAAATGCAAGTGCGACTGATCGAATGTCGCGACCTGGTTGTCGATGCGGTGCCGCGCGGTGGGTCGGTCAGCTTCATAACGCGCAGCGGCACCCTTCTGGCAGAGCTTGCAAATCGACTGCCCGACATCTGTTTCGATACGCGCGAAGAGGTTCTGGAAGATGCCTTCATGATCCTGCTTCGCGAAAGCGACGGAGCGGCCGACCCCGCCCCGGAGCCACTGGTCGAGCACGTTCCCCATCATCCAAGGCAAGGGCCGATCGTCCAGGTGCGCGACCTTGTCCGACGGTTCGGAAATTTTACCGCAGTCGCCAATACGTCATTTGACGTCGCTCAGGGCGAAATCTTCGGCTTGCTCGGGCCAAACGGAGCGGGAAAGACAACCACTTTCCGGATGTTGTGCGGGCTTCTTCCCGCCAGCAGCGGGCGTATCGAAGTCGCCGGCCGCAATCTGCGGACTGCCCGCGCGCAGGGCCGGGCAAGGATTGGCTATGTTGCTCAGAAATTTTCTCTTTATGGCAATCTGACGGTCCGCGAGAATCTCGCATTCTTCGGTGGTGCCTACGGTCTGCGCGGTGCGGCGTTGCGAGACCGCATCCAGGTATCGCTCAGCCAGTTCGACCTGGACCCCGAAGCCAAGAGCGGCAACCTGCCCGCGGGCTACCGACAAAGGCTGGCCATGGCGACGGGGCTTCTGCATGGCCCTGACATCCTATTCCTGGACGAGCCAACAAGCGGGATCGATCCTTTGGCGCGACGATCGTTCTGGCGAAGCATCACGTCATTGGCCAAGGCCGGCGTGACGATCATCGTCACCACTCATTTCATGGAGGAAGCCGAATATTGTGATCGCATCGCGATCCAGGACGCGGGAAGGATGCTTGTCATCGGAACACCGGATGAAGTCCGCCGTGAAGCCGGCACCCAGGGCGGGGCGGACATGAACAGCGTCTTCATCTCGATCGTCGAGCAGGCTCGGGCCCGCTCGAGCGGTCTACAGCCGCGATGAAGGTGCCTCGGTTCACCGGAAGGCTCGTCGCGCTCACCCGCAAGGAAACGCGTCAGATGCTTCGCGACCGTAGCAACCTTTTCGTTGGCCTGCTGCTGCCCCTCGCGTTGATTATGCTTTTCGGTTTCGGCCTGTCCTTCGATGTCACCAATGCCCGGTTGGCCGTTGTCGTGCAGGACAATACGCCGTCAGTCCGTGACTTCGTGGCGCGCCTTTACGGATCGGAATACCTTGCACCAAGTCGGGTGTTCAGCACGCACGAGGCCGAAAATCTCATGCGGGCTGGCAGGGTCGATGCCATCCTGACCATACCTGCTGATTTCTCGGCTGATCTGGCCCAGGGTGGGGCACGGCTTCAGTTGCTGCTGAATGGGGTCGACAGCAACAGCGCGTCAAGTATCGAAGGCTATGTGAGCGCCGCGATCGCCGTTCAGGGCGCCCTTGAACTTGACCGGGCCGGCAACAACAGAACGACCACGGGCGGCATCGTCATCACGCAGCGCACCTGGTTCAACGAAGCCGGCGAAAGCACCTGGTTCCTTGTTCCAGGGCTTATCGTTCTTATCATGACGCTGATTGGCGCCTTCCTCACATCGCTGCTTGTGGCAAGAGAGTGGGAGCGAGGAACGCTCGAGGCGCTTTTCGTCACGCCGGTCGCGCCGATCGAACTCGTCCTGTCGAAACTTGCACCCTATCTCGTCATCGGTTTCGTCGATCTCGTCATGTGCCTGCTGGCCGCCCGCTGGCTCTTTCATGTTCCGATGCGTGGTTCGCTGGTCGTGATCCTGCTGGTCTCGCTGCTTTATCTGCTGGTATCGCTTCTTATCGGGCTGTTGATTTCGGCCACGACGCGCAACCAGTTTGCCGCCAGCCAGATGGCACTTCTGCTCAGCTTCATGCCTGCATTGATGCTCTCGGGGTTCGTCTTCGATCTCAGGAACGTGCCGGTCGCCGTCCAACTGGTCAGCCAGATCCTTCCCGCCACGCATTTCATGGGGCTGATCAAGACCTTGTTCATGGCCGGAAACAACTGGCCCGAAACATTCCGCACCTCGGCAATCCTTGGCGGATACGCGTTCATCATGCTTCTGGCGACGCGGCGCGCCTTGCGCAAGAGGCTCGAGTGACGATGGATGCTGGCCTGATCTATCTGTCGCAAGTGATCGCGCTGATCAGAAAGGAGTTGCTCGCCATTCTCAAGGACAGGTCGAGCCGGGCTCTGCTGTTGATGCCGGCCCTGCTGCAATCTCTCCTTTTCGGCTATGGGGCAACCTACGACCTGACGAATGTACCCTATGCGATCCTAGACCAGAGCCGTGGCACAGCGGCTGCGAACCTGATCGCCGGACTGGACGGGACGGGCGTGTTCCGACGGGTGGCCACCTTGAACTCGACCGATGAGATTGCCGTGCTGGTGGACGAAGGAGACGCGCTTGTCGTGATCACGATTCCGCCGGGGTTCGATGCCCGACTGAGCGCGGGACGAAAGGCCCCGATTCAGGTCATCCTGGACGGCAGGAACTCTGCGACCGCGGCGCAGGCAGCTTCGTTCGTCGCGTCAGTCGTCGCCAGTTTCAACCGGTCCATGGGTCATGCGCCCCTGGTCAGCATCGAACGCAGAGCATGGTTCAATCCCAACCTCGAATCCCGCTGGAACCTGATGCCACCCTTGATCGCCGGTCTGAGCATGTTGCAAACTCTGCTCCTTGCGGCGCTTTCAGTCGCACGCGAGCGTGAACAGGGCACCTTCGACCAGCTTCTGGTGACACCTCTGACGCCGCTTCAGATCCTGATCGGCAAGGCGCTTCCGACGATGATGATCGGCATCCTGCAATCGACGATCATCTTTCTCGTGATCCTGTTCTGGTTCGGCATCCCGATGAAGGGCTCGGTCGGGGTGCTTTATCTGGCGCTGGGAATGTTCACCCTCGCCTCGGTGGGGATCGGTCTGTCTATCTCTGCGGTTGCGCTGAACATGCAACAGGCGATGCTTTATACATTCATGCTGGTCATGCCCCTGATGTTGCTGTCGGGGCTGCTCACACCGATCGCGAACATGCCCGAGATCCTGCAGATCGCGACCCATGCCAACCCGCTGCGCTTCGGGGTCGATCTGGTGAGACGTGTCTATCTGGAGGGTGCGGGCCTGTCGGATGTGGCCCCCGACTTCCTGCCGCTGGCAGCGATCGCGCTGGTGACCCTGCCGCTGGCAGCATGGCTTTTCCGAAACAGGCTTTCGTGATGTACAACGGAATGGGGGAGGAAACCGCCCTGGCGCTTCAGATCCCCGCCTCCTCCTCGAAACTGAAGATTGCAAGACTGCGCTCGCGTTCGTTCACCTTCAGCCTCCGATTGATCGGCGCATGGGCGCGCGCCGGGCAGTTCGATCTTTCGCAAAGGTAGCAATTAAGACCGATATCGACGGGGCGCGCGCGCTCTAGGTCGATCCCCTCTGCATAGATCAGGCGTGGCGCATAGGCGACGTCGCAGCCCAGCCCCACCGCCAGCCGACGCGCCGGCGCGCCATGCGTACCCCCTGCCCGTGTGACCGTCCGGGCAATCGAGAAATAGGTGGCGCCTTCGGGCATCCGCACAACCTGGGTCTGCACCCGGTCGGGCGTCTCGAAGGCCGCATGGATGTTCCAGAGCGGGCAGGTTCCCCCAAAGCGCGAAAACGGGAAACGTCCCGCGCTGAAGCGTTTCGAGATGTTTCCAGCCTGATCGACCCGGACGAAGAAAAACGGAATGCCGCGTGCATCAGGTCGCTGCAGGGTTGTCATGCGATGCGCGGTCTGTTCGAAACTCGCCCCGAAGCGATGGCTCAGCAGTTCGACATCATAGCGGGCGGATTCGCAGGCCGCGAGAAAGCGACCATAGGGCATCATCACCGCCGCTGCGAAGTAATTGGCCAAGCTTACACGCAGAAGCGATACGGCTGCGGTATCGTCCAGAGCGGCTTCTTCGGTCAACCGCGAAATCAGCGCTTCCTGCTCGAAGCGGGCCAGCAATACCCCGATCTGGAATCGTCTGCTTGACTGGCGAAGAAGTTCGGAAAGCATCAATTCACCGCGATGGGGGTCGAAACGGCGAAGCTGCTCGCCCATCACATGTCCCGGCAGGATGCGGACGCTTATCCCGTGGCGCATCAAGCGGTTCGTCAACGCAAGATGGGGCTCATTGCGGTGCAGGGCCATTTCTTCGGCGAGAGCCTCTGCCGCACGATCGATCGCATCAACATAATTCTTCTGCGCATAGAACCAGTTTCGCACCGTATCGACAGGGCGCGAAGAATCGGCCAGCGCCTCGACCTTGTCTCGGTCGGTCATCGGATTGTCATCGGTCTGCGGGCGCAGCACGGCTTCGCGGTAATGATCGTGCAGGCGCACGAAGGCCGACGCGATCTTCGGCGATGCCTCGAGTACGGCTTCGACTTCGGACCGTGACAAAGCCCCTGCCCCCACGACAGGATCCTTCAGCGCCGCAGAGAAGTCCGCCGCAAGCTGGGCATCCGTCGAGGGAGCTAGTTCAGAGATATTCAGGTCATAGACTTCGGCTATCCGCATCAGGAGGCGTGCCGAGGCCGGGCGCTGGTCAGCCTCGATCAGGGTAATGTAGCTGGCGGATACGCCCAGCTCGGCCGCCATCTGGGCCTGCGTAAGTCCCAGAGACTGTCGCAGAACGCGCAATCTCTGCCCGATGATGAGTTTTTCGCCTCGCGCCATCTGACAAACCTTACAAAGTTTTCCTTTCGGATGTGACAATACTGACCGTCATACCCAATGATCTCTAACAGTTAATGCATATTCGGCATGACATTACTAGAGTGACATCATAACTCGACTCATGAGGAGCACGTCATGCCGCTCGATCACAACGCACCCCCGCTTCCGCCCGTCGTCCTGCGCGCAGTGCCGGGCGCCGAGCATGTCCTCACACCCGAGGCCCTGAACTTCCTGGCCGAACTGCAGATGCGCTTCGGCCTCAGGCTCCATGCGCTGATGGTTGCCCGCACCCGTCGGCAGGAGCGGATCGACCGTGGTGAATTGCCGGACTATCTGGCCGGCACGCGCGAAATCCGTCAGGGCATCTGGAAGGCCGCCCCGGTTCCCACTGCCCTTGAGGATCGCCGCGTCGAGATCACCGGACCCGTCGACCGCAAGATGATGATCAATGCGCTGAATTCCGGCGCGCGTGTCTTCATGGCCGATTTCGAGGACGCCACCGCACCAAGCTTTGCCAATATCATCGCGGGCCTTGCGAACCTGATCGACTATCGCGACGGCACGCTGGAATACATGGATGATATCACCGGCAAGACCTATCGCGTCGGTCCAGTTCCCGCGTTGCTGATCGTTCGCCCGCGTGGCCTGCACATGGCCGAGGCGAATGTGCTGATGGGCGGCCAGCCCGTCTCGGCAGCGCTGTTCGACTTCGGCCTCTCGTTGTTCCATTGCGGTCGGGCGCTTGCCGCCACCGGACGCGGACCTTTCTATTACCTGCCAAAGCTCGAATGTCATGCCGAGGCAAAGTTCTGGAACGAGGTCTTCGTTTACGCTCAAGAGCGGATGGGGATCGCGCAGGGCTCGATCAAGGCGACCGTGCTGATCGAAACCCTGCCCGCGGCCTTCGAGATGGACGAGATCGTCTGGGAACTGCGCGATCATATTGCCGGGCTGAACTGCGGCCGATGGGATTATATCTTCAGCTATATCAAGAACTTGCGCAATCATCCGGCCTATCTTCTTCCGGATCGCTCGAAGCTGGCAATGGACGAGGCCTTTCTGGCGACCTATGCCGCACGGGTCGTCAAGGTCTGCCACCGCCGAGGCATTCACGCGATGGGGGGCATGTCGGCCGCGATCCCGGTCAAGGATGACCCACAAGCCAACGATGCCGCTTTCGATCAGGTCCGCGCCGACAAGAAACGCGAAGTCGGCATGGGTTTCGACGGCTGCTGGGTCGCGCATCCCGACCTGGTTCCGGTCGCCCAGGCAATCTTTGATGCCGACATGCCCGGCCCGAACCAGATCCGCAAGCCGCGCCAGGAATGGCGGATCGAGCCTGCGATGCTGCTCAAGCCGCATCAGGGCGAGATCACCGAGGCGGGCGTGCGCCTGAACATCTCGGTCGCGATCGAATATCTTGCAAACTGGCTTCAGGGCCGTGGTGCCGTTCCCATCCACAACATGATGGAGGATGCTGCCACCGCCGAGATCAGCCGCGCCCAACTGTGGCAATGGATCCGCCATGGCGCGCTGGTCAGGACCGAGTTTGGTGACGAACGCCGCCTGACCGCCGACTGGCTGGGCGAGATGATCCAGGCAGAGATCGTTTCGATCCTGGAACGCATCGGACCGAACGGCTTCCACCGTGGTCGCTACCCGTCCGCCGCCCGGATCGTGCAGGAAGCCGCGACGGCCGAAACCCTGCCCGATTTCATCACCACGCCGGCTTATGACGTGCTGAACGCCCTCGACTGAGGACACCCGGTTTTCGGCGGGCCGCCGTGCC
Organism: Paracoccus sp. MBLB3053; assembly: GCF_031822435.1. Classification (NCBI taxonomy): domain Bacteria; kingdom Pseudomonadati; phylum Pseudomonadota; class Alphaproteobacteria; order Rhodobacterales; family Paracoccaceae; genus Paracoccus; species Paracoccus aurantius. The sequence continues at coordinate 289,011 of NZ_JAVQLW010000003.1, forward strand.
CGCCCCCCCGCTTCAAGATTCCATGAGGAGGAACTACATGACGACCCGCAAGACCTATGCCGAACTGCGCGCCCAGACCGAGGCGCGCTACCCCTCGGGCCAGACTCCGGGCGGCGTCACGGTCGACGACATCGTGCAACTGAAGCTGCAGAACACCTACGATACTCATCTCGACATCGCCCGCGACATGGCCCGCGTCATGCGTGAGGACATGGCCGCATATGATGCCGATCCCGGCAAGTTCACCCAGTCGCTGGGCTGCTGGTCGGGCTTCCATGCGCAGCAGATGATCAAGGCGGTCAAGCGCATGCGCGGCACTTCGCGCGGAACCTATGTCTATCTGTCAGGCTGGATGGTTGCAGGCCTGCGCAACCGCTGGGGCCACCTGCCCGATCAGTCCATGCACGAAAAGACCGCCGTCGCCGACCTGATCAACGAAATCTACGTCTCGCTGCGTCAAGCGGATGAAGTCGCGCTGAACGATCTCTTCCGCGAGTTGAAGGCGGCCCGCACCGAAGCCGAGCGCGCCAGGGTCATCGAAAAGATCGACAGCTTCGAAACCCATGTGGTTCCGATCATCGCTGATATCGATGCAGGCTTCGGCAACGAACACGCCACGTATCTGCTCGCGAAAGAACTGATCAAGGCCGGCGCCTGCGCCCTGCAGATCGAAAACCAGGTCTCCGACGCGAAGCAATGCGGCCATCAGGATGGCAAGGTCACCGTCCCGCGCGAGGATTTCATCGAAAAGCTGCGCGCGTGCCGCCTGGCGCTTGAGGAAATGGGAGTGGAGAACGGTGTCATCGTCGCCCGCACCGACAGCCTTGGCGCAGGGCTCACCCAGAAGGTTCCGGTCAGCCAGCATCCGGGCGATCATGCCGCCGAATACATCAAATGGCTGAAGACCGAACCGATCACCGATGCCAACCCGATGCGCGAGGGTGAGCTTGCCATCTATCAGAACGGCCAGTTCGTGAAGCCGATGCGCCTTGCCAACGGACTTTTCCCCTTCAAGGAGGGCAGCGGCCGTGCTCGCGTAATCGAGGACTGCATCACCAACCTGACCGAAGGCGGCGCCGATATGGTCTGGATCGAAACCGACACGCCCAATGTCGACGAGATCGCCGGGATGGTGAACGAGGTTCGCAAGGTCGTTCCGAAAGCAAAACTGACCTATAACAACTCCCCCAGCTTCAACTGGACGTTGAACCTGCGCAAACAGGTTCGCGCGCAATGGCTGGAAGAAGGCAGGATCGGTCCCTCGGACTATCCGGACGGAAACGAGTTGATGAAGGCGGAATTCGACGCGACCGAGCTTGGCCGCGAGGCCGATGCCCGTCTGCAACGGTTCCAGACCGACATCTCGGCCCGTGCCGGCGTGTTCCACAACCTCATCACGCTGCCGACTTTCCACCTGACAGCCAAGTCGATGGATGAACTGTCGCGGGGCTATTTCGGCGAAGACAAGATGCTGGCCTATGTCAAGACGGTCCAGCGGGAAGAGATCCGCCGCGGCATCTCGGCTGTCAAACATCAGCACGAGGTCGGATCGGACCTGGGCGATACGTTCAAGGAAATGGTCGCTGGTGAACGCGCGCTGAAGGCGGGCGGCCATGCGAACACGATGAACCAGTTCGCTGCAGAGTAAGTCCTGCTGCGGCTTTCCCTCGGCCGCAGCATGAACCTGCCGGCGCGCGCTCCTCGCGCGCCGGCTTTTCCTTTTACCGCTGGCTCAGTGCCTGACGCAGCGTGATCCCGCCCAGGATGAGGCAGCCGATGGCTGTCGAGACAGGTTCAGGCGCAATCAGCAGGAAGGCTGCAATGACCAAGGCAACCCGTTCGATCATCCAGAGCGGCGCGAGCAGCCAGTTCGTCAGCGCTGCCGACAGCGACAGGATGCCCAGGACTGCGCCCGCAAACGCGAGCAGGAACGAGCCCCAGGTGAATCCTTCCGTCACCAGCAAAAGAGATGGCGAGAAGACGAAGACGAATGGTACTAGCGCCTTTCCCATCGACAGTCTGAAGGCGGTGTTCCCGGCCTTGAACGCGTTGGCACCTGCGATCCCGGAGGCCGCATAGGCCGCCATCGCAACGGGCGGCGTTACGTCCGCGATGACCCCGTAATAGAAGACGAAGAAATGCGCGACCATCGGTTGCACGTTCATCATGCCCAGAACCGGCGCGGCAACAGCGACCATGATGATGTAATTCGCCGTCGTCGGAATGCCGCAGCCCATCAGGATGCAGACAACTGCCGTCATGATGAGCGTGAAAAGCAGCGTCAGCGTTTGCACACCCATGATCTCGAATGGCAGGAAGCCCAGGAAAGCATGCGTCGCAACGCCCCAGCCTTGCGCCACCGAGGTCACCATGAAGGCGATCTTGAAGCCGATCCCGGTCAGGGTGACGACGCCGATCACCACGCCGACCAGCGCAGCGGCTGCGGTCACGGAAAGCGACTGGCGGGCACCGTGAACGAAGCCCTCGAAGATACCGAGCACGGTTTGCTTGATGCCGTTCAACGGTCCCGAGGCCATGACCTGCTGGACTAGGTAGACGACGATACAGGCAGAGATCGCGCAGAAGGCCGACCAGAACGGCGTTCTGCCCGACATCAGCATGAAGACAAGCAGGATCAGCGGAATGGTCGACATCCAGCCTTCGCGGAGGACGGCAATGGCATTGGGCAGTTCTTCCTTGGACAGGCCGCGAATGCCCAGCCGACGCGCCTCAAGATGGACCTGAACGAGAACGCCGAAGAAATGCATGAAGGCCGGCACGATCGCGGCGATCAGGATGCCGCGCAGCGGAATGCCCAGATACTCGACCATCAGGAAGGCGACGGCGCCCATTACCGGCGGCGTGATCTGCCCGCCCGTCGACGCGGCAGCCTCGACCGCAGCCGCGAAATGGCGCTTGTAACCCACCTTGATCATCGTCGGGATGGTCAGGGCGCCTGTCGTCACCGTATTCGCGATCGACGACCCCGAGATCGAGCCCATCAGCGCCGAAGAGACGACCGAGACCTTGGCCGGACCGCCGGCAAAACGACCGGTCAGGGCCGTCGCCAGGTCGATGAAAAGCTGCCCCAGTCCGATCTTCTGCGCCATCACGCCGAAGAGCACGAAATGGAAAACATAGGTCGCGATGACACCCAGCGCCGTGCCGTAGATCCCTTGCGAGGTCAGGTAAAGGTGGTTGACGATCGCTTTCCAGTCAGCACCAGGATGCACGAAGATGCCCGGCATCTGCTTGCCGAAATACGCATAGGCCATGAACAGGATCGCAATCACCGGCAGCGGCCAGCCCATCGAGCGACGTACCGCTTCCAGCAGCACCACGATCAGGATCGTGCCCATCGCCACGTCGAGCGTGTTCGGGTTGCCGACGCGGAAGGCAAGCTGGTCGTAGATCCACGGCACGTAAAGCGCGCTGACCGCACCGCCGATCGCAAGCAGCCAGTCCACGACCGGGATGCCGAGGATCGCGAAACCGCTAACCTTGTGCCGCCCCGACTGAAAGGCCGAGAAGCTCAGGAAAGTCACGAAGACGGTCACTGCCATGTGCAGCCCGCGATGCGTGGTCGCGCGCGGGATGCCGAACCCGGCGGTGTAGTAGTGATATACCGAGAGCAGGAAAAGCAGCACCGTGGACAGGATCGCGACCGGAACCGTGACGTCGCGGAAGCGGGCTTCTGGATCGAATTGTTCCTCGATGGCGCGGAGTTCGGCTTCGGAAAGTTGAGGCGTGGATTCGCTCATCCTGCTCGTCCTTTCAATGGGTTGTCATTTCAAAGCAACACGGCCCCGAAGGGCCGTGTCCCAGATCCGAGATGTGGCGCTCTTATTCGAGCTTCCCGGCTTCCTTGTAGAACTTCTCGGCACCCGGATGCCACGGAATGCCCGCACCTTCCGTCGCGTTGTCGAGCGTGATCAGTTTGCCCTTTGCGTGGCCCGCGGCAAAGAGCTTCTGGGTGTTGTCGTTGTAGATTGCCTTGGTGATGTTGTAGATCAGCTCTTCCGGTTGGTCGGCGCTGGTCACCATCTGCGCACCAACGGAAATCGTGGCGACATCGCCGTCCTGACCGTTATACGTGCCTGCCGGGAAGCTGTCGGCTGCGAAGAAGGTATATTTCTCGCGCAGCTTGTCGGCCGCCTCGCCCTCGATCGGGACAAGCTTGATGTCATGCTGGCTGGCCAGTTCCGCGATTGCACCTGCCGGATAGCCGCCGACGAAGAAAAACGCATCCATCGCGCCGTCGCGCATGCGGTCGGCTGCCTGGTCGGGCTTGAGGAATTCCGGTTTCACATCGCCTTCGCTCAGGCCGTAGGCCTCGAGGATGATGCGTGCGTCGACAAGCGTTCCCGAGCCCGGTTCATCGAGAGAGACGCGCTTGCCCTTCAAGTCCGCCACGCTCGCGATCCCCGATTCCGCCGATGCGACCAGATGGATGCTTTCGGGATAGAGGTTCGCGATCAGGCGCAGCTTCTCGACTGCCGGCTGGCCTTCCCACAGCCCGGTTCCGGTCTGGGCCCAATAGGCAACGTCAGATTGCGTAAAGCCGGACTCGAGCTGGCCGCCGTTGATGGCATTGATGTTGCCGACCGACCCGTTCGAGGCGACCGCCGTGGCGACAAGTCCCGGCACCCCGCAAGAGCCGCCATCTTCGCAGGCGCGCGAACCGGGTGGGTTCGAGATCGCATTCGCGATCAGGCCGCCGATCGGGTAATAGGTGCCAGCAGTGCCGCCGGTTCCGATCCGGAAAAACGACATTTCCTGCGCCGTTGCACCCTGAGCCAGAATTCCGACCGCAGCGGCGATCCCGAGAATGAAACGTTTGTTCACGTCTTCCTCCTGTTGAAGTCCGCCGCACACTAACATGAAGCGACAAAAAGAGAGAAGACTCACTAACATAGCTCATACAGTGAGGGTCAGGATAACCCTGCATTATGATGACCATTACACATTAGAAATTAATATGATCGACGCAGTAAGCTAGTAACGTAGTCAATGCGCGAGTCACCGAAAGCCACTGCCCGCTGTGGGTAATGGACCCAGGCCGCGAGTTAGCCGAAGGAAGCACTCATGGACGATAAGATCGTGAAAACCGGAGGCGGCTGCCCCGTCATGCACGGGACCAACCGCAACACCCGTGCCAGCGCCCGTTCCAACCGCGAATGGTGGCCGAACCAGCTGAACCTGAAGATCCTGCACCAGGACAATGTGCAGTTGAACCCGCTGGGCGAGTCGTTCAACTATGCGGAAGAGTTCAAGAAGCTCGACATCGCGGCCGTCAAGGCCGACCTGCGCAAGGTGATGAACGACAGCAAGGATTGGTGGCCCGCCGACTGGGGTCACTATGGTCCGCTGTTCATCCGCATGGCCTGGCATAGCGCCGGGACCTATCGCACCGCCGATGGCCGCGGCGGCGCGCGCTCGGGCGCGCAGCGCTTCGCCCCGCTGAACTCATGGCCCGACAACGTCAACCTCGACAAGGCCCGCCGCCTGATCTGGCCGATCAAGCAGAAATACGGCAACAGCATCAGCTGGGCCGACCTGCTGATCCTGACCGGCAATGTCGCGCTTGAATCGATGGGCTTCAAAACCTTCGGCTTTGCCGGTGGCCGCCCCGACGTGTGGGAGCCGCTTGAGGACATCTATTGGGGTTCCGAGGTCGAATGGCTTGCACTGAGCGGATCGGAAGGAAGCCGCTATTCTGGTGAGCGTGAGCTGGAAAGCCCGCTGGCTGCCGTGCAGATGGGCCTGATCTATGTCAACCCGGAAGGCCCCGACGGCAATCCCGACCCGGTCCTTGCGGCCAAGGACATCCGCGAGACCTTCGGTCGCATGGCCATGAATGACGAGGAAACCGTCGCGCTGATCGCCGGTGGCCACACCTTCGGCAAATGTCACGGCGCGGGCGAAGCCAGCCATGTCACCGCCGATCCGGAAGGCGCCGCGATCGAGCTGCAGGGCTTCGGCTGGAACAGCACCTTTGGCAGCGGAAGCGGCGCAGATGCGATCTCGTCGGGCCTCGAAGTGGTCTGGACCCAGACCCCGACCGAGTGGAGCCACGGCTTCTTCCGCAACCTGTTCGAATATGAATGGGAGCTGACGAAATCCCCCGCGGGCGCGCATCAGTGGAAACCCAAGGGCGATGCCGGCGCCGGCACCGTGCCGGACGCGCATGATCCGACCAAGCGCATCGCGCCTTCGATGCTGACAACGGACCTCTCGCTGCGCTTCGATCCGATCTACGAAAAGATCTCGCGCCGCTTCTACGAGAACCCCGAGGAATTCGCGGATGCCTTCGCCCGCGCCTGGTTCAAGCTGACCCACCGCGACATGGGGCCGAAGGTCCTGTATCTGGGACCGGAAGTTCCGGCCGAAGACCTGATCTGGCAGGACGTGATCCCGACCCCGGATTACCCGCTGATCGACGCAGCCGACGTGGCCGATCTGAAGGCCAAGGTTCTGGCCTCGGGCGTGACGCTTTCGGAACTGATCCAGACCGCCTGGGCCTCGGCCTCGACCTTCCGCGGCTCGGACTATCGCGGCGGCGCGAATGGCGCCCGCATCCGCCTGGCCCCGCAGAAGGATTGGGAAGCCAACCAGCCCGAGCAGTTGGCACGTGTCCTGTCGGTCCTGGAAGGCATCAAGGCCGAATTCGACGCCAAGAGCGAGAAGAAGGTCTCGATGGCCGACCTGATCGTCCTGGCGGGCGACGCGGCTGTCGAAGCTGGCGCCAAAGCCGCCGGACACGATCTTGCGATCGAGTTCTTCCCGGGCCGTGGCGATGCCACCCAGGAGCAGACCGATGTCGAAAGCTTCGACTGGATGGAACCTCTGGCCGACGGCTTCCGCAACTATCAGCGCCAGCAGTTCTCGGTTGCGGCCGAGGAGCTGTTGATCGATCGCGCCCAGTTGCTGCAACTGACCGCGCCCGAGATGACGGTTCTGATCGGTGGTCTACGGGCTCTGAACGCCAATTATGGCGGCACGGGTCATGGCGTCCTGACCGACCGTCCGGGCCAGCTGACGAATGATTTCTTCGTCAACCTGCTTGGCATGGATACTGTCTGGAAGGCTCAGTCCGATGCTCAGGACGTGTTCGACGGCACCGACCGCACTACCGGCGCGCCGAAATGGACCGCGACCCGCGTCGATCTGGTCTTCGGATCGAACTCGCAGTTGCGCGCCATTGCCGAGATCTATGCCCAGGACGACGCGACCGAGAAATTCGTCGCCGACTTCGCAAAGGCGTGGTCGAAGGTGATGAACGCCGATCGCTTCGACATCCGGAAGTGATTGCTGATCCGTGGCTCGCCTGCGGGCCGCCACGGACGGCATGACAAAATCAGCGCGCGCCGCAAGGCGCGCGCCCATCCTTTTGGAAGGCCTTTCTGGATAGTCGCGAATGCATTCAGACCATTAGGCCGATTTCCTAAAGCAACATCTCAACAAGGGCCCGGCACAGAACTGGCCGAGACCGGCGCGCAGCGACAGTCATGCAGACACCAATGGCCAGAAAGCCGATACCTGAAGGGTGGTTGGTGATTTGACAGGGCCTGACGTAGCGATCTGGGCGTATGGCTGTTGTGATATCGGACCCATCGCGCTATCTCGCGCGCGAATTGTGACCAGCAGATGACGGGCGTGTGACGCGTGACCAATACCGATGAACGACTTCGCGCCCCGACCGGACCGCGAAACCAGTGGAAGACGCTCGACAAGGATCTCGGGCGGATCGTCTCGATCGAGATGGCGGCTGCACGTCTGTCGCGCCCCCTGGTGGCGCCGGGACTTGCGCTGCTTTTCGTCGTCGTCGTGGCCATTGCGGCCCTGGCCCTGATCGGCGCAAGCGGAAGTAGCCTGATCATCGTCGGCGCTGCCGTCATCGCAGCCTATATGGCGCTGAACATCGGCGCCAACGACGTGGCCAACAACATGGGCCCGGCTGTCGGTGCCAAGGCACTGACCATGGGATCGGCGCTGATCATCGCCGCGATCTGTGAAACGGCCGGGGCCTTGATTGCTGGCGGAGATGTGGTCACGACGATTTCCTCGGGCATCGTATCGCCAGAGGTCGTCGCGGATTCGTCTACTTTCGTCTGGCTGATGCTGTCTGCATTGATCGCGGCGGCATTGTGGATCAACATTGCCACGCTTTTCGGAGCGCCTGTTTCGACGACGCATTCGGTGGTGGGTGGCGTCGTCGGCGCCGGCATAATGGCCGCGGGCTTCGGCGTCGTCGATTGGGGCAAGATGTCGGGGATCGCGGCAAGCTGGGTCATCTCTCCGGTCCTGGGCGGCGTCATAGCCGCGGCGATGCTCGCCTTCATCAAGGCAAAGATCGCCTATGTCGATGACAAGATTGCCGCGGCCCGCCGCTGGGTCCCGGTCCTGATCGGTGTCATGGGTGGCGTTTTCGCCACCTATCTTGCGATGAAGGGCCTGCGCCGGATATTTCCAGTCGACGCTGGAACCGCCCTCTGGATCGGCTTCGCGGTCGGTATCGCGTCCTGGCTGGCGGCACGGCCGCTCATCGCCTACCAGTCGAAGGGTCTCGAAAACCGCAAGAAGTCGCTCCGCGCGCTTTTCGCGCTGCCGCTGGTCATTTCTGCGGCGCTTCTTTCCTTCGCCCATGGGGCCAATGATGTCGCCAATGCGGTGGGGCCGCTGGCCGCTGTCGTTCACACCGTGCAGGCGGGGGATATTTCGGCGCAGGTCGCGATCCCGAGCTGGGTGATGATCATCGGCGCATTGGGGATTTCCTTGGGCCTGATGCTGTTCGGCCCCAAATTGATCACGATGGTGGGTGACCAGATCACCAAGCTGAACCCGATGCGTGCCTATTGCGTCGCCCTTTCGGCGGCCGTGACTGTCATCATCGCAAGCTGGCTTGGCCTGCCGGTCAGCTCGACCCATATCGCGGTCGGGGGGATCTTTGGTGTGGGCTTCTTCCGCGAGTGGCATGCTGAAAAGCGCGCCCGGATGCTGGGCCTGCAGAAGGGCAAGGTTGTGCCAGCCGATGAACGCCGTCGTCGCAAGCTCGTCCGTCGCTCGCATGCGGTGACGGTCGCGGCGGCATGGGTGATCACCGTTCCGTTCTCGGCGATTTTGTCGGCCGGCGTCTTTTTCGTGATGTCGCAATTCGCCCTGAACTGATCAGATGAGGGTTGCTGCCATGACGTTCGGCCACTAGCTTCGCCGACTGGGCCGGCGGGTCATGCATTGGCTCGCCGAAGCTGCAATGTCGCTTTATAGGACGGGCGCTGCTGCATTGCGGGAACCGCATCGGAAACGCATGCGTTCCCACTGGCTGGAATGGTTCCGATTGGAGGTCGCGCCTTGCGTTTTTCTAGAAATATCAGCTACGAGAAGCGAGAAAGCGCGTGAAGATCTCAGTTTCAGATTGGGCCATTTATCTGGCCATCGCGGTTGTGACAGCGACTGTCTTTACCCTCGATTCTATCTTCCCTCTCGGAACCGCGATTTGGCTGATCTACCTGCTGCCGCTGGTCCTTTCCTTTTCCGCGCGCCGTCCAATCGCTCCGCCGATCGTGGCAGTGCTGCTTGTGGGTCTGATAACGATCGGGTTCTTTCTGGCTGCGGCGGGGATCGACCCCAAGCTTGCCATCATCAACCGCGCGCTCGCCAGTCTTGTCATCCTGCTTCTGGGAGGCGTCGGCTACTTTCTCATCCGCAGTCGCACGACACTTGCCGAGATCGACTGGGTCCAGAAGGGAGAGGTCGAGACATCCAAGACGCTGCAAGGCGACCTGAGCGTCGAGCAACTTGGCACAGGCGCATTGAAGCGTCTGTCCGATTATCTGGGCGCACGCGCGGGTGTGGCCTATGCCGCCGATCGCAACAGCCTGCGGCTGATCGCGGGATGGGGAACGGACACCTCTGCGCTTCCCGACCAGATCACGCAGGGCGAAAGCCATCTTTGGCGCTCGATGGATGAAAACCGGATCCTTACCATTTCGGCGACCCCGGACGATGCGCTCGGCTGGAACACGGGGCTGATGCGTGGCCAGGCCGCGCATTCGGTCATCCTGCCTCTTCATGACGGCAGGCGGGTCAATGGTGTTTTCGAGTTCGGATTTGACCGCGCGCCAGAGGCCGCGCTGCTGAACCTTCTGGGCCGCATATCGGAAAAGATGGGTATTGCCCTTAAGTCAGCACGTTACAGGGAAGATCTCAAGGAACTTCTTGAAGAAACCCGGCGTCAGGCGGAAGAGCTTCGCAGCCATACCGAAGAACTCGCCGCGACGAATGAAGAGCTTGAAGAGCAGACCCGTGCGCTGCAGGAAAGCGAAAAACGGCTTTCGGCACAGCAGGCAGAGCTTGAGCAGCAGAATGCTCAGCTGGAAAGCCAGACCCAGCAGCTTGAGGAACAGCGGGACGCGCTGGCGCGATCGCGCCGACAACTCGTCGAACAGGCCGAGAAACTTGCCCGCGAAAGCCGCTACAAATCGGAATTCGTGGCGAACATGTCCCATGAGCTTCGCACGCCGCTGAACGCACTTCTGATCATGTCGCGCCTGCTGGCCGATAACCGCAGCCGAAACCTGACCGATGAGCAGGTCCGCTGGGCCGATACGATCGAGAGTTCCGGCCAGGACCTTCTGGCACTGATCAACGACATTCTCGATCTCGCCAAGATCGAAGCGGGCAAGCTCGATGTGACGCCCGAGCCGGTGGCCCCCTCGGCGATTGTCGGGCGCCTGCTGCGCAAGTTCGAGGTCCAGGCTCGCAGCAAGGGGCTTGAGCTGCAGACCGAGGTCACACCACAATTGGCAGAGATCCAGACAGACCCTGCGCGGCTTGACCAGATCCTGCGTAATTTCGTTTCGAATGCGATCAAGTTCACCGAGCGCGGACGCGTAACGGTGAAGGTTCAGGACCGGGATGGCGAAGTCGCCTTTTCCGTTCAGGACACCGGGATCGGGATTGCCGCGACCGAGCAGGAAGCCATCTTCGA